>NZ_JANRHO010000001.1:0-490016 GCF_024733715.1 Thermophilibacter sp. ET337
TCGACGCCGGCGCCTGGCGCTACGACGAGGAGAACGACGTCTACTACCAGCTCGGCCTGCGCTACTGCCTGTCTCCTGCGACCGAGACCTACGAGTCCCTCGCGGTCTTTGTCCCCGGGGCCTATTTCACGGCCGAGAAGAACGGGTCAACGTATACCTGCACCGTGAACGAGAAGGCCGTGGTGGGCGCCTTCACCGCCGCTACCGCGCCTGTCCTCATGCCCATCAACACCGGGACGCTCGCCGCGCAGGCAAGCCCCACCACCTACGCCTTCGACGGCCTCGCGCCCTATCTGGACGCCGGCTGCATCTACGTCTACGCCGGCTTCCGCGGCAGGTCCGCGGGCTATGACACGGCCTCCGGCTCCGACGAGCTCTTCCCGGGCGGCTCTCCCTGGCCGGTCGTGGACCTCAAGGCGGCGATCAGGTACCTGCGCTACAACGCCGCCGCCCTTCCTTGCGACGCGAGCCGGGTATTTGTCTTTGGCTTCGGCGCCGGCGGCGGGCTGAGCGCGGTGCTCGGCTCCTCCGGCGACGCCGCTCTCTTCGAGCCCTACCTGGACTCGATCGGCGCGATCACGCACGACGCCGAGGGGCAGGCGGTCTCGGACGCCATCGCCGGCAGCGCCTCGTGGTGCCCCGTCACGTCCTTTGACGTGGCGGACGCCGCCTACGAGTGGGGCCAGGGCCAGTACGCGAGCGAAGCCACGCGCGCCGAGGGCACCTGGACGCGCCTGTTCTCGCAGGATCTCGCCGGGGCCTACGGGACCTGGGTCAACGAGATGGATCTCCGCGACGCGGATGACGCCCAGCTCACGCTCGACGAGACCGAGGCGGGCGTCTACTCGATGGGCTCCTACGCGAGTGCCCTGCTCGACGTCATCGACGAGGCCGCCACGCACTTCGTGCAGAACACCTCGTTCCCTTATGCCTACACCCCGCAGCGCCTCGAGGACCCCACCTTCCCCGGCGACCCCAACCTCGCCGCGACGCGCGAGGCGGATGCCGCCATGAGCGCCGCTCCCGCCGAGGCGGTCGCCGACGGGACGGGTCAGGAGACGGTGGGCGAGGCCGCCGCGGGGGACGCCGAGACGGCAGAGGCGCCCGCCGAGACGCCCGCTCAGGATCCCGCGCAGGTCACGCTCACGGGCGTCGCCCAGGTCCAGTCGACCATCTACGACACCGCGCAGAGCTACTTCGCCGCGCTCAACGCGCAGAACTGGTGGATCAACTACAACCACCGCTCCGGGAGCGTCTCGGTCTCGAGCCTGCGCGACTTTGTCTTGAACCTGCGCCCCGCCGCGCTCGACGCGTCCCCCTTCGACCATCCGGACCGCAGCTCCCAGACCAACCAGCTCTTTGGCATCGGCGAGGAGTCGACGCTGCACTTCGACGCCCTCGCCGAGGGCCTGATCCAGGCCAACCTCGACTCCTATGCGTCCTGCGAGGACTGGCCGGCCGAGCTTGAGGCGGACTGGGAGGAGGACCTCGAGAAGGTCGACTCCCTCGAGACCGACATGGTGACGCGCGTGGCCATGATGAACCCGCTCTTCTGGCTGAGCGGCCACTACGAGGGCTACGGGCAGGCGACCGTTGCGCCGCACTGGCGCATCAACGAGGGACTCTTTGACACCGACGTCCCCCTCGGCACCGCGCCCAACATCGTCTTCGCGCTGAGGAAGTACGACGGCGTGACCGACGTCGCCCACACCCCGGTCTGGGGTCAGGGGCACGTCCTGGCGGAGCGCTCCGGCTCGGCGACGGCCAACCTCGTCGCCTGGGTCACGTCCTGCTGCTCGGCGTAAGGTCACGTCTGACGATGGCAGCCGTCTCGATCGAGTGCCGCGACAGGGGAGAGGAACCCTCGGGCAGCCTCCCCATGCGACAGACCCTCGCCGTGGGGATCACGCTCTTCTCGATGTTCTTTGGCGCGGGCAACCTCATCCTCCCGCCCCTGCTCGGCGTCCAGGCGGGCACCGAGAGCCTTCCTGCCCTGCTGGGGTTCTTTGCCGCGGGCGTGGGGCTGCCGGTCCTGGGGATCATCGCCGTCGCGCTCGCGGGCACCCTGCGCGAGCTCCCCGCGCGCGTGCACCCGCTCTTTGCCCGCGTCTTCGTCGCCCTCGTCTATCTGGCCATCGGTCTGTGCCTCGCCATCCCGCGCACGGCCTCGACCGCCTTTGAGATGCTCGCCCCGCTTCTGCCCGCGGACAGCTCGGTCGACGCGGCGCGCCTCGCGTTCTCGCTCGCCTTCTTCGCGCTGGCGTTTCTGCTCGCGCTGCGCCCGGGGCGGCTCACGAGGTTTCTCGGGCGCGTCACCGGGCCCGCGCTCATAGCACTCATCGTCGCGGTGGTCGGTGCCGCGCTCTTCTCGCTGCTCTCGGGAGGCGCAGAGGCGCCCGCCGCGCCGGTGGCCCCCTATGACGGCAACGCCCCCGTCCAGGGCTTCCTCACAGGCTACCAGACCATGGACCTGCTTGCCTCGCTCACCTTCGGCCTCGTCATCGCCGAGAACGTCCGTGGGCTCGGCGTCGCGGACGGGCGCGGCGTGATGCGGGAGGTCTGCCGCGCCGGCGTGATCGCTGGCGCGCTCATGATGCTCGTCTACGGCGGGCTCTGTCTCGTGGGACTTGAGCTGAGCGCCCCGCTTGCGGGTGCCACCAACGGGGCCGAGGTCATCACGGAGTCGGCGACGCTGCACTTTGGCCTGCTCGGGACGGTGCTCGTCGCCGCCATCTTCCTGCTCGCGTGCCTGAACGTGTGCGTCGGCCTCATCAGCTGCTGCGGGACGTACTTCTCGGGCGAGCTGCCCCGCGTCTCGTACCGTGCCTGCGCGCTCGTCTTCGCGGTTTTCTCCTGCGCCGTCTCCAACCTCGGGCTCGACGCGATCCTGAGCTTCTCGGCGGCGCTGCTTGGGGCGCTCTACCCGCCCGCGATCGTGCTCGTGGTCATGGGCATGCTGAGAAGACCCTACGACGCCCTCCCGAGCGTCTGGCCATGGACGGTCGGGGTGACCGTGGTCGTGAGCTCGGTCGAGTCGGCGCGTGACGTGCTCGCGCCCGACCTCTCCCTGCCCCTCGACGCGCTCCCGCTGGCAGACCTCGGCCTCGGATGGGTGCTTCCCGCGGCGCTCGCCGCCGCCCTCTGCTGCGCCGCGACCCTCGTCGCGCGGCGTCTCCGCCCGGCTCAGGCTCCGGGCGGCAGGACCTCGTGAGAAAGGAACCGTCGTGACCGTCAGAAACAGAAAGCCCCGCGCCCTTCTCGGCATCTTTGCGCTCGCGCTCGCGGCGTGCCTCGTCGTCCTCGCGGCGGGCTGCACGGGCGAGACCGCCTCGCAGACGCAGGGAGACGACGCCACGGCCCCCGCCGAGCAGACCTCGGGCGCCGACATCTCCTCCGTCGACGCGGACGACCCTTACGCCACGGGCGTGCACCACGCCAAGATCGAGGTCGAGGGCTACGGCACGATCGAGGTGGCGCTCAACGCCAACGTGGCGCCCATCACGGTCTCCAACTTCTGTCACCTCGTGGAGGAGGGCTTCTACGACGGCCTGACGTTTCATCGCGTGGTGCCGGGCTTCATGATCCAGGGCGGGGACCCCGAGGGCAACGGGACCGGCGGCTCGGACGCCACGATCAAGGGCGAGTTCGAGGACAACGGCGTGGAGAACAACATCCCGCACGTGCGCGGGACGATCTCCATGGCGCGCGCGAGCGACTACGACTCCGCGAGCTCCCAGTTCTTCATCATGCAGGAGGAGGCGGACTACCTGGACGGCCAGTACGCGGCGTTTGGGACCGTGACCTCGGGCATCGAGGTCGTCGACGCCATCTGCGAGGGCGTGTCCATCGCCGACGAGGCAAGCGGCCTGGTCACGGAGCAGACCCAGCCCGTCATCTCGAGCATCACGCTCGTTGACTAGAAACCGCTTGCAAGACATAAACACACTAACCTACTTGAGTGTGCTTAAGGTTTCAATACCGTTTCCGTAAACGACATGGATTCACCTGTCTCCGTGCTATACTGAGCAGCAGTGAAAGGAGCTGCCAATGTATGGCATAGGGGAGTACCTCGTCCATCCCGGTCAGGGCGTCTGTCGCGTGGAGGAAGTGACGGAGGGACCCCAGGCGGTCTATCGGCTGCTGCCCGTTGGCAAGCGTCATCCGGTGCACATCAGCTTTCCCATCGCCAACGAGGCACGCCTGAGGCCGGTCCTCACGCGCGACGAGGCGCAGCACATCATCGACGTCTATCCCGCCCTCGAGGTCGAGAGCTTCACCGCGCGCAACAACTCGCTCGAGGAGGAGCACTACCGCAGCGAGATGCGGCAGGGCTCGTGCCTCGACTCCGTGCGCATCGCCAAGACCTTCCGCATCCGCATAGAGGACCTCTCGGCGCGCAACAAGAAGCCGCCCGTGGCCTACGAGCGCATTCTCAAGGAGGCGCGCGAGCGTTCGTGTGCGGAGCTGGCGGTCGCGCTCGGCATCACGCCGGAGGACGTCGCCGTCCTCTTTGAGCAGCGCATGGGCGAGGAGAGTCAGAACTAGCGCCGCTTTGGCAGCCCCTCGGAGGTTACGTCTCTCGCACGGTTGCGTGGGCAAGTTGTGACGGCGGTCGGCTCTGCCGGTAGAATGGGCACCATCTGAATGAGCCGTACCCAAGGAGGCACCATGGCGGAAAACGACATGGCGACGACTAACGCCGCAACCGAGAGCCGCGCGATCATCACCGTTCTGGGTGGGGACCGCCCCGGAATCGTTGCCGCGGTCGCCGGCGCGCTCAGCGAGCGCAATGCCAACATCCTCGACATCTCTCAGACCATCCTGCAGGGCACCTTCACGATGACGATGCTCGTCGACCTGGGCCCTGCGGACTTCTCCGACCTCAAGGCCTGCCTGGACGAGCTCTCCGCAACCCTCGGCGTGCAGATCATGATGCAGCGCGAGGAGGTCTTCAGGTACATGTACCGTCTCTAGGGGGCGCGTCGGGCCGTCTCCTCGGCCCGGCAACAGATGAGGAGGTAGCCCATGATCCGCATTCCCAAGGGGGCCGGCTGGCCCATCCTGACGCCGCGCGACACGCCGGCCTTCGACCATGTCGCCGACGCCTATCCCATGCCCTCGGTCGCCCTCGGGCTGCCCCCCGTCTCCGACGGGCTCTATCACGGCTACGAGGACGTGGACGTGGTCCCCGCCGAGCTGTACGAGAAGTACGACGTCAAGCGCGGCCTGCGCAACGCGGACGGCTCAGGCGTGCTCGTGGGCCTCACGACGATCTCCAACGTCCACGGCTACAACCGGACCGAGCACGGCATCGAGCCCGACGACGGCCAGCTGATCTATCGTGGCTACGGCGTGGACCAGCTCATCAACGCCGCGCAGGCCGATGACCGCTTTGGCTACGAGGAGGTCGCCTACCTGCTCATCTCCGGGCGCCTTCCTACGCGCGACGAGCTCGACGACTTCCGCGCCCGCATCGACGCGCGCAAGCAGCTCCCCGAGGGCTATCTGGGCATCTTCCCGCGCGCCACGTACAGCCACTCCATCATGAACGTGCTGCAGCGCGCGACGCTGCTGCTTTACGCCTTCGACCCCACGCCGGACGACACCTCGCCTACGCACGAGATCGACGTCGCGCTCTCGCTGCTCGGCCGCTGGCCTCGCACGGCGGCCGTGGCGCACGCTGCGCACGTCGCCGAGCAGAACGACACCAAGCTCATGGTCCCGCCCGTCCGCGAGGGCTACTCGATGGCCGAGACCGTGCTCGACGTCCTGCGCAGCGACGAGGGCTTCTCGCACGAGGAGGCGATGCTACTCGACGTCATGCTCGTCCTCCACGCCGAGCACGGCGGCGGCAACAACTCCACGTTCACCACGCGCGTCCTGTCGTCCTCCGGGACCGACGCCTACTCAGCCTACGCGGCGGCCATCGGATCGCTCAAGGGTCCCAAGCACGGCGGCGCCAACTACAAGGCCAACGACATGATCGAGGACGTCGCCGCCCACGTGCGCGACTGGTCAAATGACGACGAGGTGGCGGACTACCTGGGCAAGATTCTGCGCAAGGAGGCCTTCGACAAGGCCGGCCTGCTCTACGGCCTGGGCCATGCCGTCTACACCAAGACCGACCCGCGCGCCGAGATCATCCGCTCCTATGCGCGCAAGCTCGCCGAGCAGAAGGGTCAGGTCGAGAAGCTCGACCTCATCGCGAGCATCGAGCGCCTGGGCCCGCAGGTCATGCGCGACGTCCGTGGCATCACCAAGTCCATCAGCACCAACATCGACATGTACACCGGCTTCGTGTACTCGATGCTCGGCATCCCCCAGGACCTCTACACCCCGATCTTCGCGATGGCGCGCCTTGCGGGCTGGACGGCCCACCGCATGGAGGAGCTCTACGGCGCGGGGCGCATCATCCGTCCCGCCTACAACTCCGTCATGCCCAACTCGGAGGGCTACGTGCCGCTCGACGAGCGCTAGGGTCAAGGCCTCGTTCTTCTCGCCCGCCATCTCCAACGTTCTCCGCGAAGAAATCGCGGTTGGGTACGTTAACAACGGCTACAGACTGCGATTTCTTCGCGGAGAACGGCGTGGCTGACGAGAAGAGCTCGCAAGACGGCTTCTGGCAAGAAAAGACCCCGGCGGCGCGTTGCCGTCGGGGTCCTGTGCTCTGGCGAGAAGGACGCGCGGGCTGCGTTACTCCGCGGGCTCGTCCTCTTCCTCCCCGTCGTCGAGCAGGGGACGGAAGCTCGCGGTGTCGCCGCCCACGACGGTGCTCGCCTCCTCGACGGAGCGCTCGCGGTCCTCGCGCATGCGGACGGAGAAGATGTCCTCCTCTTCCTCCTCGCGCGCCTCCTCCTCGGCGGGGGAGGGCTTGGGGACGACGCGCTCGCTCTCGGGCAGCTCGACGCGCGAGAGCTTATGCTGACGCTTGGTGCGCGAGAAGAGCGGCACGTACTCGTAGATCAGGCTCGAGTTCTCGAGGCCGTACCAGCGGGCGGGCGAGCCGCAGAGGCTGCGGATGAAGTACTTGAGCTCCATGCAGCGGCGGTTGATGCCGGAGATCTCGGTCTCGGGGGAGAGCGTCTTGCGGATGAGGCAGAACTTGAAGTCGCCGACCTGGCTCGGCTCGAGGTAGATCGAGTACTTGTGCTCCTGCGGGGCGAGCTGGCCGCGCTCGACCAGGCTGGAGACGATCTGGTAGAGGTAGGTGTTGACGCGCTGGTTGACCTTGAAGCCCAGGCGCAGCTGAACCTTGAAGAGGAAGTCCGTGCCAAAGTCCTCGACGAGGTACTCGTGGGTGAAGGGCTCCTCGGTCACCTGGACGTTGAGGAAGTAGTACGCCTTGGCGCGCTTGGGCTGCTTGTCGAGGATCGAGTAGAGGATGTCTCGGTCGAGCCGGTCAAACGACGAGTCGTTGGTCAGGAAGACCAGGTTGTCGGCGAGCAGCGGGTAGTCCTCGTCGTGGCTGAGGTCGAAGATCTGGTCGAGGTACTTCACCACGGGCAGGTACATCGTCTGCGTGCGCTCGACGGCGGTGCCGCGGCGCCACACGTACATGACCAGGAAGATCGCGGACGCGATGACCACGGTGACGTAGCCGCCGTGGAAGAACTTCGTGAGGCTCGAGAAGAAGAACATGAACTCGATGGCGCCAAAGAAGATGGCGAACGGGATGGCGAGCGCCGTCTGGCGACGGATGCGAGAGAGGTAGGTGAAGAGCAGGACCGTGGTCATGAGCATCGTCACGGTGATGGCCAGGCCGTAGGCGGCCTCCATGTGCGCCGAGGTCTGGAAGAACAGCACCACGCAGATGCAGGCGACCCACATGACGTTGTTGATCATGGGGATGTAGATCTGGCCCTTGGTCTCGGACGGGTAGTTGATGCGCATGTGGGGCATGAGGTCCAGGCGCACCGCCTCGGAGACGATGGAGAAGGAGCCGGTGATGAGCGCCTGGGAGGCGATGATCGCGGCGAGGGTGGAGAGCAGGACGGCGAAGACGCGCACCTGCTCGGGCAGCATCTGGAAGAAGGGGTTGAGGTCGGCGATGGAGCCGAGCTCGGCGGAGCCGTTGTTGGCGAGGATCCACGCGCCCTGGCCCAGGTAGTTGAGGATGAGGCAGACCTTCACGAACGGCCAGGTGGCATAGATGTTGGGCTTGCCGACGTGGCCCATGTCGGAGTAGAGGGCCTCGGCGCCGGTGGTGCAGAGGAACACGTTGCCCAGGACCATGACGCCGGCGGCGTTGAGGTTGCCGTTGAACAGGAACATGATGCCGCGCACGGGGTTGAGGGCGCGCAGCACGCCGAAGTTCTCGAAGATGTGCGGCAGGCCGGCCACGGCGAGGAAGAGGAACCACAGCGTCATGATGGGGCCAAAGGCCTTTCCGATCTTCGAGGTGCCGGCCTTTTGCAGGAAGAAGAGCACGCTGATGATGCACACCACGATCGCGATGACGATCTGCTGGCTGTCCCCGATGAGCCGATAGAGGAAGTCCACGGTCCTCAGACCCTCGATGGCCGTGGTGACGGTGACCGCCGGCGTGAGGATGCCGTCGGCGAGCAGCGCCGCGCCGCCGATCATGGCGGGGATGATGAGCCAGCGCCCGCAGCGCTTCACGAGGCTGTAGAGCGCGAAGATGCCGCCCTCGTTGTGGTTGTCGGCCTTCATCGCCACGAGCACGTACTTGACCGTGGTGATGAGGGTGAGGGTCCAGATGATGAGGGAGAGGGCACCGAGGACGACGTCCTCGGACATGGTGGCGAGTCCCCCGTTGCCGGAGATGATCGCCTTCAGGGTGTACATGGGGCTCGTGCCGATGTCGCCGTAGACGACGCCCAACGTGACGAGAATCATTGCCGCGGAGAGCGGGATGCCGGCGCTCTTGGCCCTGTGGCCGCCGTGCGCCAGCGTGGTTTCCTTCGCAGTCATGAAGCTCCAAACTCGATTGTCAACAATGAGGGGCCGTGTGGCCTGACAGCCTAGCGTATCACTTTGTCGCATGGGTAGAATGTGCTGCGAGTAAGGTATCTGGCCGAAAGGAGAGAGATGGCAGACGAGGAGAAGGGCGCCGCGCGTCCGCAGGCGAGCGAGCAGACCAAGGGCTACGCGGTCGTGGGCGCCGAGCGCGCCTCGAGCGTGCCCGAGCCGGCGTCGGCGCGCCTCACGTGGACCGACGGCGAGCGCGTCATCGACTACGAGGCCCGGGCGGCGCACCTGGAGGTGCGCGGGGACGACGGGGCGCTCATCGGCAGGATGTTCTCGCTCTCGTACGTCGCGGTGGACGGCGAGGGGCGGCCGGACGCGGCGCGCCCGGTCACCTTTGCCTACAACGGCGGCCCGGGCTCGAGCTCGGTACCCATCAACTTCGGCGGCATCGGGCCGCGCCGCGTGACGACCGACGGAGTCCGCCACGTGCGCGCCGACGCGCCGGTCGTGGACAACCCGCATACACTGCTGGTTGACTCTGACGTGGTCTTTCTCGACGCGCTCGGCACCGGGTGGTCGGTGCTCGCGGAGGACGCCGACCCGAAGAAGCTCTTCTGCACCGACGGTGACGCGGACGCCTTCGCGCGCGCCATCTGCGCGTGGCTCACGGACAACGGCCGCTGGTCGAGCCCGCTGTACCTCTACGGGGAGTCGTACGGGACGGTGCGCAACGCCGTGCTCATGCGCCTGCTCGGCGAGCGCGGCGTGCAGCTCACGGGCGTCGTGATGCTCTCCGCGGTCTTCAACATCGCCGGCCTGCTCAATCCCGGCGACGACTTCTACTACCTGGGCATGACGCCCACGTATGCCGCCACGGCGCAGTTCTTTGGCAAGGCGGGCGCCGGCGTCGACGAGGACGAGTGGTTCGACCGCGCGACGGCGTTTGCCGAGGACGAGCTCGCGCCGGCGCTTTTGCTCGGCGACCGGCTGGGCGAGCAGCGCGAGCGCGAGGTGGCCGAGCGCATGGCTAGCTTCATCGGCCTTCCCGTCGAGCACATCCTCGCCCGTCACCTGCGCATCGACCTGCTCGACTTCAGGACGCACCTGCTCGCCTCCGAGCGCCGCGTCTGCGGGCGGCTGGACACGCGCTTCTCGGCCGACGAGCCCTCGCCCATGCAGAGCTACGACATGTGGGTCGCGGGCGAGGATGCCGCCGACGACGCGCTCGAGGGCGCGTGGGTGCGGGCCTTCCGCCGCTTCTGCGCCGACGAGCTCGGCTATCAGGGGCCGGCGCGCTACCTCTCCAACAACTACGACAAGGTCAACGCCGGCTGGGACTGGGGGCACGAGGAGCCGGGCCTGGGCCGCGTCGCGACGCCCAACGTGGCGCTTGACGTCGCCGTCGCCCTGCGGCGTAACCCCACCTGCAAGCTCGCGATCATCGGCGGGCGCTACGACGCCGCCACCACGTGGTGGAACGTCGCCCACGACATGAGCTGCCAGTTCCTCTCGCCTGAGCTCAAGGGTCGCGTGAGCTGGTACCGCTACGGCTGCGGGCACATGGCCTACGTCGACGAGCCCACGCTCGAGGCCATGGGCCGCGACGTCCACGAGTTCTACGAGAAGCGCTAGCCGGAAGGGCCGGGGCGAGAAGGTTCGGCGCTCAGAGAGCTTGCCGCTTAGAGCGCGGCAAGAACTCGCGGCGAACCTTCTCGATTCGATGACGTGCGGCTTCCGGACGGTTTTGTGGCTCAGACCGTCCGGAAGCCGCACGTTTGTAAAGAAGGTGCGGGCTTCGGACGAATTTGGCTCCTGAAAAGTCCAGAATCCGCACCTCAGCCGATAGGGTGCGGGGAATGGACGATTCGTGGGCGGACGAGAAGGACGAGCGGGCCCGGTACAATGGTTGGGCAACGGAGAAGAACGGGCGAGAGGTGACCCGATGGAGTTTGTGGCGACGTGTCCCAAGGGCTTCGAGCGACTGCTGGCGGACGAGCTGAGGGCGCTGCGGGTGCCGCAGGTGAGGCCGCTCAAGGGCCAGGTCTCCTTTGGCGGCGAGCTGGCCGACGCCTATCGCGCGTGCCTGTGGTCGCGCCTGGCGTCGCGCGTGCTGGCGGTGCTCGCGCGTGTGGACGCCCATGACTCCGACGCGCTCTACGCGGGCGTCTCGTCGATTGTCTGGGAGGGGCAGCTCGCCCCCGGCGCGACCTTTGCCGTGGACGCGCACGGCACCAACGCCCAGCTCCGCAACACGCAGTTCGTGGCCCTGCGCGTGAAGGACGCGGTCGTGGACCGCATCTTCGCCGCCACGGGAGTCCGACCGGTCACCGACCCCGCCCGCCCGGGCCTGACGATCGACGCGCGCCTCTCCGGCGATCACGTCACGATCTCGATCGACCTTGCCGGCGAGCCGCTCTTCCGGCGCGGCTACGACTCGCGTGCCGCCAAGGGGGTGGCACCGCTGAGGCCGGACTACGCCGCGGCGCTGCTCGCTGCCGGCGGCTGGCGGGAGGCCGTCCGCTCCGGCGCGCCGACGCTCGTCGCGCTCTGGCCGGGGCAGGGAAGCGTGCTCGTGGAGGCGGCGTCGGCGGCGCTCGACCGCGCACCGGGCCTGCTCCGCAGCCGCTGGGGCTTTGCGGGCTGGGCCGGGCACGACGAGCCCGTCTGGCAGGCCCTTCTCCACGAGGCCGAGGCCCGCGCCGCCTCGGGCGAGAAGAACGCCTGCTCGCTCGTCGTCTGCGACGACCGGCCCGGCGCTGCCTCCGCGTGCCGCCAGGCCCTCCGCGCCGCGGGCATTGCCCTCGAGCCGACGCCGTGCTCCGCCCCCGAGGCGGCAGACGCCGCCCGTGCGGCCGCGGGCGCGCTTGTGACCTGCGATCTTTCCTGGATTGGCGAGACGGCCCTCGCGCGCGAGGCCGCCGCCCTCTCCTCCGTCTCGGCGCTTGCCGGCCAGGGCGTCGTGGCCCTTGCGCGCGACGCCTCCCTCGACGCGGCGCTGCGCACCGAGCCGGCCGCCGTCGACGAGCTCATCGTCGGCCGCGACCCGGCGACCATCCGCCGCTACGCGCGACGCGACGACGTCGAGCCGCCGAGTTGCGTCGATGCCGCCGGCGAGCGCATCCCCGTGCTCGTGGCGGGCTCCGAGCAGTTTGCGCGGCGCCTCTCCAAGGTGGCCAGGCAGCGCGCCAAGTGGGCCCGGCGCGAGGACGTGACCTGCTACCGGGTCTACGACGCCGACCTGCCGGACTACGCGGTGGCGATCGAGCTCTACGAGGGCTCCGAGACCCCGGGCCGCTGGCTGCAGATCTCCGAGTACGCGCCCCCGCGCGGCGTCGACCTCGAGCTCGCGCACCGGCGCCTCCTCGACGTCCTGGCGATCGCGCCACGCGTGATGGACGTCGCCTCCGGCGACGTGAGCGTGCGCGTGCGCACCCGGTCCCGTGGCGGGTCACAGTACGCCGACGAGGCGCGCGCGCCCGAGCGCGGGCGACGTGACGGCCGCTCTTCTTGCCGTCCCGGCCGCGTGGAGCTGCCCGCGGGGGCTCATCTGGTGGACGAGGGCGGACTCACCTTCGAGGTCAACTTCGACGCCCGTCACGACTGCGGGATCTTCCTGGACCACCGCGAGACGCGCGGGCGCATCCGCGAGATGATGAAGCAGACCAAGGGCTCCAAGCGCTTCCTCAACCTCTTTGCCTACACGGGCACCGCGACCTGCTACGCCGCGGACGGCGGGGCCAAGCACACCACGACCGTGGACCTCTCCCGGCCAAGCCTGGACTGGGCGCGGCGCAACATGGCGCGCAACGGCTTTGCGGGCGAGGAGCACGAGTTCGTGCAGGCGGACGTGCTCGCATGGGTCTCCGAGCAGCGCCACACCAAGAACCGCTGGGACCTGATCTTTTGCGACGTGCCCACGTTCTCCAACTCGGCGCGCATGCGCAAGGCGTCGTTTGACGTGCAGCGCGACCACGCCGAGCTGATCATCGGCGTGTCGCGCCTGCTCGTGCGCGGCGGTAGCGCGATCTTCTCGTGCAACCTGCGCACCTTCAGGCCCGACGTCGAGAAGCTCGAGCGGGCGGGTGTGCGCCTCACGGACATCACCGACGAGACCATCCCCGAGGACTTCTCCCGCAACCGAAAGATCCACCACGCCTATCTGGTGGAGCGCGCGTAGCGGCTCCGCGTCCCTCTCGCCCGCCTCCGTCTGCCGCCGTGCGGCGTCCGTCCGCGCATGCGTTGGCCGGGCGGTCGCCGCGGGCGAGTAATATCTCCCTATACGTGTGGATTTGGCGCGGGCCGCGGCTCGCGCCCCGAGCAATAGGGGGAACACGCAATGGACGCACGCATCGAGGCCACGGTCAAGACCTGGCAGGACAACGTCAAGGAGCCCGACCTCGCGGCCGAGCTCGCCGAGCTCACCCAGGAGGGCAACGAAGACAAGCTCTTCGATGCCTTCTATCGCGACCTCGCCTTTGGCACCGCGGGCCTGCGCGGCACCCTCGGCGTGGGCACCAACCGCATGAACGTCTATGTGGTCGCCCAGGCCACCCAGGGCGTCGCCGACTACCTGAACGCCCACTACGACAACCCCACCCTGGCCCTCGCGCGCGACTCGCGCAACAAGGGCGAGGACTTCCAGAAGGTCGCGGCCGGCGTGCTCGCGGCCAACGGCGTCCACGTCTACGTGTACCCGCGCATCGAGCCCGTCCCCACGCTCTCCTTTGCGGTGCGCCACCTCGGCACCTCCGCCGGCATCGTCCTCACGGCCTCCCACAACCCGGCGCCCTATAACGGCTACAAGGTCTACAACGACAACGGCGGCCAGATCACCGACGAGGCCGCGGCAGAGATCTCCGCGAACATCGCCAAGGCCGACCCGTTCAATGTCAAGATCATGGACTTTGACGAGGGGATCGAGAAGGGCCTGATCGAGTGGACGCCCGAGGAGGTCCTCGACAGCTTCATCGACAACATCAAGAAGGTCTCCGTCCCGGGCTTCAAGGCCTCCGACGACTACTCCGTGGTCTACACCCCGCTCAACGGCACCGGCATGGAGCTCGTGACCCGCATCCTCAAGGAGATCGGCGTCGAGAAGGTCTCCGTGGTGCCCGAGCAGTCCCAGCCGGACGGCAACTTCCCCACGTGCACCTATCCCAACCCGGAGTTCCGCGAGGCGCTCGAGCTCGCCCTCAAGCTCGCCGAGGAGGTCAAGCCCAAGCTCGTCGTGGCCACCGACCCCGACGCCGACCGCATGGGAACCGCCATCCCGCACGACGGCGACTACGTGCTGCTCTCCGGCAACGAGATGGGCGTTCTGCTCATGGACTGGCTCGCCACGATGGCCAAGGACAACGGCGAGGACGTGAGCCGCAAGGTGGCCGTGTCCACGATCGTCTCGTCCTCCATGCCCGACGCCCTCGCGCGCGATTGGGGCTTTGAGATGAGGCGCGTGCTCACCGGCTTCAAGTACATCGGTGACCAGATCGACCAGCTCAAGGACGAGGGCGAGGAGGACCGCTTCCTCATGGGCTTCGAGGAGTCCTACGGCTACCTCGTGGGCACGCACGCCCGCGACAAGGACGCCATCGTCGCCACGATGCTCTGCGTCGAGATGGCCTCCTACTACGCCGAGAAGGGCATGGACCTCTACGAGGCCATGGACACCCTCTATCAGAAGTACGGTTACTACCTCAACGGCACCGTCAACGCGAGCTTCCCGGGTGCCGCCGGCGCCGACAAGATGGCGGGCATCATGGACGGGCTGCGCACCAACCCGCCGACCGAGATCGCCGGCTACAAGGTCGTGGGCATGACCGACTACGCCACCGGCCCCGAGATGCCGCGCGTCTCCGGCCTGCAGAAGGAGGCGGCGCAGGTCCTGCCGCCGGCCAACGTCATCGAGTTCCGCCTCGAGGACGACAACAAGGTCATCTTCCGTCCGTCCGGCACCGAGCCCAAGGTTAAGGCGTACCTCTTCTCCAAGGGTGCTACGCGCGCCGACTCCGAGGCCGTTCGCGCCAAGCTCGAGGCCGCGTCGAAGGAGATCCTGTCGTAGGACGCTCTCAGCCGCAAGGGAGGCCCGCCATCTCCACGAGGAAGTGCGCTTCGCGAAACTTCCTCTTAGGAGATGGCGGGCCTCCGTCTGTCGATCGGCTACTTGCAACCAAGGATTTTGTTGTGAGGGCACAAAAATAGCGGGGACGTCGTCGTTGGACGGCGTCCCCGCTTGGGTTGTGGGGGTGGGGGCTACTCGGCGTCGTCGGTCGTGGCGTCGGAGGAGCTGAAGGCGTAGAGGTTGTCGCAGGAGGCGGCCAGGGTCGCCGGAGCCCACGGGTGGGCGCTCACCTCGGGCGAGGTGGGATCGTAGACGACCACGCTGCCGTCCTCGTTCTCGGAGACGAGCAGGACCCAGTGGGCCGTGTCGGTGAGCGTGCCAGCCTTGGCCTCGATCAGCAGGTAGGTGCCCGTGTCGAGCATCTGGGAAAGGTTGTCGCCGTTGGAGACGTAGGAGGCGTAGGCGACCCCCAGGCCCTCTGCCGCGCTCGAGAGGTAGTCGGCGGACATGGCGCTGTCGCCGCTTGCGAGCTCTGCCTCGGTGACCGCCTGGGCGATGTCGGCGGGGGACTTGTCGCTCTTGCCGGTGAGGCCCATGTAGGCCATCGAGACGACGGTGGGGCCAGAACCGCTCACGGCGAGGGGGTGGCCGGCGTAGTCGACGGCGCCCCAGCGGGCGTCCCAGCACCAGAGCTGCGGGGCGACGCCCTGCTCGACGGCGTCCTCGTAGGGCTGCGCGGTCTTCTCGGCATCCGGGTAGGCGGCGACGAAGTCGATGGCCTCGGGCACGGTGAGCGCGAGCTCGAGCAGGCCCTGGTCGGAGTAGCGGTCCGCGGAGGCGGCGATGGCAGAGAGCTTCTCGCTGCGGTTGAGCTCCGTGGCAAACTCGTTCGTGAGCTCCTCGGAGACCCCGGCGGCGACGCGCGCGTCGACCGGGTTGGTTTCGCCCGCGGGCTCGGAGGACGAGCAGCTGCGCACGCAGCTGGAAACGCCCACGATGATCAGGACGAGAAGAACGATGGCCAGGGCGCCAAGGATGAAGAGCTGGCGGTCGATGCCAAAGATTCGGGTGCGACCGTTTTGGAAGTTGATGCTGCGCGCACGCACGGGATAGCCCGGGCCCTTGCGAGAGGGGCCCTTGAGCCCGCCGCCGCGCTGGCGCGTGCCGCGCGGCCCGTGATAGGCGCCCCCACCCGGGGTGATGGGCGGCCGCGAGGACTGCTGTCGGGGGCGTGAGCTGCCGGAATCCCGGCGCAGCCTCCCGGTGTTGTCGTTGTACGCCATTGGCCCTCCATGAAACCATGTCGCAGCATTTTCCTTATCGCATGATACGGCAGGGCGTGGGATAGCGTTTGACGTGCGGTTGAATAATCGGGGAGTGGCGAGAAGAAAAAGCCCCGGGGCCCATGTGGGCGCCCGGGGCAGGTGTGCCTGGGACTAGGCGGTGGGCTCTGCGGGAGGCGTGGTCTCGCCTCCGCCGCCGGTTTCGCCACCGGTGCCTCCGCCGTCCGGGGGCGTGGGTCCGGGATCAGGCGTGGGCTCCGGATCGGGCGTGGGAGTGGGCTCGACGGGCGTCTCGGGCTCGACGGGCACCGTGGGCTCGTCGACCGTCGAGTCGTCAGTCTCGTCGGTCGTGCCGTAGTCGTAGTCGACGTCAGAGTCGTCGGTGTAGTTCTGCGAGGAGGTGCCCACGAAGGTCCACGAGCTGTTGGGCTTGTAGGTGGCGGTGTGGTCCGAGGAGGGGAAGTCCTTCCACTCGACGCCCTCGAGGACGGTGTTCATGTACTCGGTCCAGATGGGCTGGGAGGTCTCGTAGGTCTCCGCGTAGCGGCCGTAGATGAGGACGGGGTCGCTGCCCTGGCGGTATCCCATCCAGACGACGGTCGTGAGCTGCGGGGTGAAGCCGCAGAACCAGAGGTCGGAGGCATCGTCGGCGGTGCCGGTCTTGCCGGCGGCGGGCTGGTTGGCGTTGAAGTAGGCGTTCACGTAGCTCGTGGTGTAGCCGGCGTCGAAGACGCCCTCGAGCACCTCGGTGATGTCCTCGGCGACGGCCGAGTCGATGACCTGCTCGCCGCTGTCCTGGTGCTCATAGACGACGTTGCCGTTGCGGTCCTCGATCTTGGTGATGGCGACGGGGTTTCTGTGGATGCCGCCGGAGGCGATCGTGGAGTAGCCCTCGCACATCTCGAGCGGCGTGACCTCGGTGGCGCCGAGCGAGGAGGCGAGGACCGGCTTGACGGGGGTGTCGATGCCCACAAGCTTGGCGGTCTCCTGGAGCTTCTCGATGCCGATGGCCTCGATGACCTGGCCGTAGGCGGTGTTGGAGGAAAGCTCGGTCGCGCGGGCGAGCGTGATGTAGCCGTAGTTGTTGTTGCCGTAGTTCTTGAGGTCAGGCCAGGCGGCGGTGATCCTCATCGGCGAGCTGCAGTTAAGCATGACGGTGGGGCTCATGCCGTCGAGCATGGCCGCGAGCAGGGTGAAGGTCTTGAAGCTCGAGCCCGCCTGGCGCTGGGCGAGCGCGAGGTTGTAGGAGGACTGCCCGGCCTCGGCGTCGTTGCCGTAGTTCTGGCCGCCGACCATGGCGACGATGTAGCCGTTGGAGTTGTCGATGGAGACGAGCGCGGCGCCGATGCCCTGGGAGTCGAGCTTGTCGACCTGGCTGGCGCAGGCCTGCTCGGCGACCTTCTGCTTCTCGGGGTCGAGGGTGGTGTAGACCTTGAGGCCGCCCTGCAGGATGGTCTCGGACGAGAAGTCCTGGAGCAGGAGCTGGCGCACGTAGTCGGTGAAGTAGGGGTAGTCGCCCACGGAGTCGCTCAGCTCGCCGGGGTTGAGGACGATCTCCTCGGTGCAGGTGGCGTCGTACTCCTCCTGCGAGATGTGGCCGGCCTCGAGCATGCGCAGCAGCACGAGGTTGCGGCGCTCCTTGCAGGCCTCTGGGTTGACGAAGGGGTCGTACATCGAGGGCGCGTTGGGAAGTCCCACCAGGACCGCGGCCTCGTTCAGCGTGAGCTCGCTCGCGTGCTTGTTGAAGTAGGTGATGCTCGCGGCCTCGATGCCGTAGGCGCCGTTGCCGTAGTAGATGGTGTTGAGGTACATGTTGAGGATCTGGTCCTTCGTGTACTCCTTCTCCATCTGGATCGAGATGTAGGCCTCGCGGACCTTGCGCTTGAGGGACTGCTCGAACTGCTCGTCGGAGAGGACGGTGTTGCGCACGAGCTGCTGGGTGATCGTGGAGCCGCCGCCGGCGTCGCCGCTGCCCGTGAGCTGGCCCACGACGGCGCGCATGATGCCCTGCGGGTCGACGCCGTTGTGGTCGTAGAAGCGCTTGTCCTCGGTGTCCACCACGCCCTTCTTGACGTAGTCGGAGACCTCGTCGAGCGTGACCGATCGACGGTTCTGCAGGTAGTAGGATGCGATCTCGTTGCCGTCCGCGTCATAGACGCGCGTGGGCTCCGCGACGAGATAGGCGTCGGCGGAGGTGTAGTCGGGAAGGTCCTGTAGCCACGACCCCACGAGCGCTCCCAGTGAGAGCGCGAGCGTGACGCAGAGAAGAGCTATGAAACCGAACACGCCCGCGATGCCAAAGCCGACGAAGTGCGTCTTCGAGTGCGTGCGTGCCCTGCGGGTTCTGATCCCCATCGGGGTCCTCCTGTTCGTGGGGCGTCCGTCCACAGACGGATTCATTATAGAGGTGACGCGGGAGGGCTGCCCCGCCGGCGGTCGCAACGTGTTGAGTCCGTGGACGCGGCGCGTGACGGACGCCCCGGAGAAACTTGCCAAGTTGCGGTATGCTAAACAGTTACGTGGCGGCACGGGCCGCCTGGATTCGAACGGAGGAGAGACGTGCTGCCGGTTGACGAGCAACTCAAGGTGATCACTTCCGGCACGATGCAGATCGTGCCGCTGGACGAGCTCAAGAAGAAGCTCGAGAAGGGCGTGCCCCTCAACATCAAGCTGGGTGTGGACCCCACCTCGCCGGACCTGCACCTCGGCCACGCCGTCCCGCTGCGCAAGATGCGCCAGTTCCAGGACCTCGGCCACAACGTGACGCTGATCATCGGCAACGGCACCGCCCTGATCGGCGACCCGTCCGGCCGTGACTCCACCCGTCCGCCCCTCACCGAGGAGCAGGTCGAGGCCAACGCCAAGACCTACGTCGAGCAGGCCATGAAGGTCCTCGACCCCGAGAAGACCACCATCGTCCACAACGGCGACTGGCTGAAGGGCCTCAACCTCGCGGAGATGCTCAAGCTGATGAGCCAGTTCAACGTGGCCCGCATCCTCGAGCGCGAGGACTTCCACAACCGCTACACCGAGGGCAAGTCCATCGCCCTGCACGAGTTCATCTACCCGGTGCTTCAGGCCTACGACTCCGTCGTGATCAAGGCCGACCTCGAGATGGGCGGCAACGACCAGATCTTCAACCTGCTCGCGGGCCGCGACCTCATGCGCGCCATGGGCATGGAGCCGCAGGTGGCCCTCACGATGCCGCTTCTGGTGGGCACCGACGGCCACAAGAAGATGTCCAAGAGCTACGGCAACTACGTGGGCCTGACCGACGAGCCGGCGGACATGTACGGCAAGGTCATGTCCATCACCGACGAGCTCGTCCCGCTCTACTGGCGCCTGTGCTCCACAGCCGACATGGACAAGCTCGACGCGATCGACGCCGCCTTCGCGGACGGCTCGGCCGACCCGTACGCGCTCAAGCGCGAGCTCGCCGCCAACATCGTTGACCTCTACCACGGCGCGGGCGCGGGTGCCGCGGCGAGCGCCGCCTTCGACGCGCAGTTCAAGCGCGCCGAGGCCCCCGAGGACATGCCCGAGTTCCCGCTCTCCGTGGCCGAGCCCAACGACGAGGGCAAGGTCTACCTGGGCAAGCTGCTCGTGGAGGTGGGCATCGCCAAGTCCGCCGGCGAGGCGCGCCGCCTCGTGGACGGCGGCGGCGTCAAGATCAACGGCGAGGCCGTGGCGCCCAAGTGCTACAACGTCGACCCCGCGCTCTTCTCGGCGGGGACCACGGTCCAGTCCGGCAAGAAGCGCTGGGCGCGCCTGGTGTAGCGACAGGAGTCATCTAGGACGCGGGCGGTGCGCCTTCTTTGGCACCGCCCGCGAAGTGTGTAGAGGGGATGCGCAAAAATAACGGGCACGAAGCACCTCAGATGATCGCGTTTTCCAGTTGATCGGTCATCGCCAATGCGATTAGGCGGTCTTCGTGCCCGTTTTTTTGGAGCTTGCCGAGAGAGGCGTCAGAACTATGTCAGGAAGAGCCACGTTTCTTGAGACTCACGGCGTGCCGGAGCTGCTGGCACCGGCCGGCGGTCCCGAGCCCTTCAACGCGGCGCTCGCGGCGGGGGCTGATGCCATCTACTGTGGCTTGGGAAACGACTTCAACGCTCGCCGCGGGGCAAAGAACTTCGACGACGAGTCGTTTGCCGCGGCATGTCGTCGGGCGCACCTGGCGGGTGCCCGCGCGTACGTGACCGTGAACGTGGCGATCTCGACCGAGGAGATGCCGCGCGTTCTGGAGCTCGTGCGGCGCGCGTGGCTTCTGGGCGCGGACGCCTTCATCATCCAGGACTGGGGCCTCATGGCCCAGATCCGCCGCACCTGGCCCCAGATCGAGACGCACGTCTCCACGCAGGCCAACGTCCAGGACGCCCGCGGCGTGGCGTGGTGCCGCGACGTCTGGGGCGTCGACCGCGTGACCCTCTCGCGCGAGCTCTCGCTGGCGGAGATCTCGCGCATCGCGGAGGAGGGCGTGGAGCTGGAGTGCTTTGGCCATGGCGCCCTCTGCTTCTGCTATTCGGGCGTGTGCCTGATGAGCTCGCTTGCGGGCGGTCGCTCGGCCAACCGCGGGCTCTGCGCCCAGCCGTGTCGGCTGCCGTATGACCTCGTGGACGAGAAGGGGCGCGTGCTCGAGATTCCCGGCGTTCCCACGCAGGGGCTTCCCGAGAAGAACCGCGGGGTGGGCGGCACGCGCCTGCTCTGCCCCAAGGACTACTGCACCGTCGACCACCTCGCCGAGATGCGCGACGCGGGCGTGGGCTCGCTCAAGGTCGAGGGCCGCATGAAGGCCCCGGACTACGTGTTCTCCGTGGTGGGTGCGTACCGCGACGCGCTCGACGCGCTGGCGGCGGGCGAGCAGGACGAGGTGGCAGCGACGGCGCGCCATCGCCGGCTCAGGCGCGCCTTCAACCGGGACTTCACGGAGAGCTACCTCTGGGGCCACTCCGACAACGACATGATGAGCTACGAGCGCTCCAACAACCGCGGCGAGGTCGTGGGCGAGGTCGTTGGCTCGCGCCAGCTCGAGGACGCCGTCGTGCGCCGCGGCGGCGGCAACGGCGGACGCGAGCGCATGCGCCGCCACACGCGCGCCGACGTCGACGTGCGGCTCACGGCGCCGGTAGGCGCGGGAGACCTGCTGGAGATTCGCCCGGTCGACGACCCCACGCAGTTCCTCACCGCCAACGCCGTCGCCGACGCCCCGGCGGGCGCCGTCATCACGTGCCGCGCCGCCCGGCCGATGCCCGACGGCTCGGTCGTGCGCGTGATTCGCTCCCAGCGCGCTCTCGACGACGCGGCCCGCGTGGCCGACAAGGACGTGGTGCGCCGCCGCCCGGTGCGCGTCCGAGTGGTCGCGCGCCTGGGGGTCCCGTTCAAGGTGGAGCTCGAGTGCGTCGATGGGGCCGCTGCGGCGCGCGCCGAGGGCTTTGTCGTGGAGCCGGCGCAGACCCGCGCCGTGTGCGTCGAGGACCTCGTGGAGCACGTGGGTCGCATGGGCCAGAGCCCCTTTGAGCCCGTGGGCTGGGAAGTCGAGCTCGACCCGGGCTGCGGCATGGGCTTCTCGGCCGTGCACAAGGTCCGCGCGGAGGCCTGCCGCCTGCTGGAAGAGGCCCTGCTCGCCCCCTATGCCGAGCGCGCTCTGTTAATTGGGGACAGTCCCCAATTTACAGATGCGCCCGCCGTCGGCGGTACGTCGGCGGAGCCCGAGGTCTGCGCGCTCGTGACGTGCCCGGAGTGTGCGGAGGCCGCACTCGCGGCCGGCGCGACGCGCGTCTACGCGCCGGCCGACGAGCTTGCCGAGCGCCCCGATGCGTGGCCCGAGGGCACCGTCCCCTGGCTCGACGAGATCTGCCGTGAGGGCGACCACGCTCGTCTGGACCCGTGGGTCCGTGCTGAGGAGCCCGTCGCCGTGGGCAACGTCTCCGAGCTCGCGCTCGCCGCCGCGTGCGGGGCGCTCCCCGAGGTGCGCTCCTGCATCCCGGTCCACAACGTCAGCGCGCTCGCCGCACTCGAGGACGCGGGCGCCGCCGGCGTCTGGCTCTCGCCCGAGCTCACGCTCGACGAGGTCTGCGCGCTCGCACGCGCGGCCCGCGTGCCCGTGGGTCTCTCGGTCTTTGGACGTGAGCGCGTGATGACGAGCGAGCACTGCGTCCTGCAGGCGCTCGACCAGTGCGTCCACGATTGCCGCCGCTGCGCGCTGCGTCGCCGCCGGCTCTCGCTGCGCAACATCGACGGCAGGGAGCTCCCCGTCCGCACCGACGTCAACGGGCGCTCGAGGATCTTCTCGGCAAGCCCGCTCGATGCGACTCCGCAGGCGACGGAGCTCATCGCGGCCGGCGTGTCGCGCCTTCTGGTGGACGGCCAGCTCATGGACTCCGCCGAGGTGAGCGCCGCCGTCGCGCGCGTGGCCCGCGCGGTCGAGGCCGTCCGCGACGGTCGTCGTCCCGCATCCCGAGCGAGCGGAGCCACTTCCGGGCATCTTTTTGCCGGCATTGGGTAACATGTTCCACGGACCACAAGTTGACAATGTCGTCAGGTTATTTTGTCAACCTGCCAACCCTACGCCCCGCAGCCGCGGGGCCTGCGAAAGGACTCATCATGGCCGTTGATCGCGCACTTCTCGACGCCACCCTCGACGTCATCCGTCAGAGCCTCCAGGCGGACGGCGGTGACGTCGCCCTCATCGACTGCACCGACGACGGCGTGGTCACCCTCGAGATGCAGGGCGCCTGCGCCGGCTGCCCGCTCTCGAGTCTCGACATGTCCGAGGGCATCGAGCGCATCCTCATGGAGCACGTCCCCGGCGTGACGCGCGTCCAGCCCGCCGCCTTCTAGCGGGCGAGAAGAACGGGCGGAGAAGAACGTGTTTCTCGATGACCTTTACCACATGCTCGACCCGGTGGCCTTCTCGCTGGGGCCGCTCACCGTGCGCTGGTACGCCCTCGCCTACCTCGCCGGCTTCATCTGCGCGGGCGTGGTGATGTGGCGCACGCAGAGGCGCTGGAAGCTCGGCCTTTCCGTTGACGACGTCTTCTCGATCGTGATCGGCGTGGTCTTTGGCATCATCATCGGCGCGCGCCTGTTCTACGTGCTCTTCTACGGGGCGGGCTACTACCTCGAGAACCCGCTCGAGATCTTCATGCTCAGCCACGGCGGCATGAGCTTCCACGGCGGCCTCGTTGGCGCCGTTATCGGCGGCAGCCTGGTGTGCCGGCACTACGGCATCTCCATTCCCACGATCTGCGACCTCGGCGTCATCGGCGCGCCGCTCGGCCTCTTCTTTGGCCGCTGCGCCAACTTCGTGAACGGCGAGCTTTGGGGCAAGGAGACCACGCTTCCCTGGGGCGTCATGTTTGAGACCGGCGGAGGCGTGTACCGTCACCCCTCCCAGCTCTACGAGGCCGTCCTCGAGGGACTCGTGATCTTCGCGGTGCTGTACGTGATGTCGCGCCGTGTGCCGCCGCGCCCGCAGGGCACCTTCATGGGCATGTTCCTCGCGCTCTACGGCGTGTTCCGCTTCCTCGTTGAGTTTGTCCGCGTGCCGGACGCGCAGCTCGGCTACCTCTTTGGCCCCATCACGATGGGCCAGCTGCTGAGCCTTCCGCTCGTTTTTCTCGGTGTCGCGATCTTGGTCGTGGCGCACCGTCTGGCGCGCCCGCAGGTGGGCTACGTCGAGCGGTAGCCGCCCCGCCCCTACGCGCGGGCGGAGTCCTCGGGCGTGATGGTCATGGACTGGAAGCGGTGTGCCATGTAGGCGTCGTCGTAGTGCTCTGCGTAGAACTCCTCGACCGGCGATGACGGCGCGAGGCCACTCTCACGTTGGTACCAGCACTCGAGGGACTGCAGCGTCATGACGCCGTTGACCAGCATGAGCGCCGCGCATACGGCGGTCACGGAGTAGCGCGCCTGCCAGGGGATGAGGTTGATGAGCTTGAGCAGCCACGGCAGGCAGACCTTGATCCAGACAAAGCCCAGCGCGCCCCACATGCACATGAAGAGCGTGGACGTGCGGCCGCCAAAGAGCGCGGCGATGGGGTCGGGGAACAGGCCAAAGATCGTGGAGCCCGAGTAGTCCCAGGCCACGGCGCCAAAGCCCACCTGCATGAACCAGGAGACCGCCGCCTCGAAGAGGCCGCCGATCACCGCGGAGACCAAGAAGATGACCACCGGGTTCGCTCGGTAGAAGCGGTTGAGCGCCACCGTCATGAGGACGGCGCCAAAGCCGTAGATCGGCGAGAAGGGTCCGTAGAGCATGCCGGCGCGGTCCTGGTAGACGCCGGGGTCCACCACGACCATGTGGTAGACGGTCTCGATGATCAGCCCCAGCACGCAGCAGACCACAAAGACCCAGAACAGGTTGAAGAAGTCGAGCTCGATGAAGCCGCGGTCGCCCTTGGCGCGCCCGAGCGTGCCGGCCTCGGCGGCCTCCTCCGTCTCCATGTCGCGCAGCTTGCGCTGGAGCTGGCGCTCCGTGATGAGGGTGGGGTCGATGGTCGCGGAGATCACGACGAGGATGAGCAGGCGCACGCCGCTGTAGATGAGGTTGTCGCCAAAGCCGTTGAGCATGATCTCGAGGATGAGGTTGACGACGCCCACGCCCACGAGGCCGTAGGCGATCTGAGCGACGTGTCGACGGCGGTTTTGCAGCATGAGCACGCCAAACGCGACGTAGCCGGCCGCGCCCACGAACATGGTCACGATCTGCAGGACCGTGAGCGTCATCGTGAGCGTGACGTCGTGGCGCTCGCGGAAGAGCTCGGCGCCGTACTGGACGAGCGGGACCGTGATGAGGGCGATCAGCGCGATGACGGCTGCCGCCGTGACGAGGCAGTAGATGCCGTAGAGCTTGAGCAGCGGCGAGATCTTGCGGCTCTCGGCGGGGACGGCCGCGTGCGCCGCGTGCGTGGGGGCTTTGCTCATGAGGGTTCCTTCGGAGGCGGTGACATTGGCAACATCGTACCCCGAACCACGGACAGCAAACCCGAGGAGGCCAGAGGCGCGGCATCTGGACGCTTTGACGAGAAGAACCGTCCATCTGCCGCATGTTAACCAAAGAGGCGCGGCGTCCGGACGGTTTGTCGAGAAGAGCCGTCCGCAAGCCGCACGTCCTTCTCGCCCACGGAAAGGGATGCGGAAAAGTTACGCCCGGCTAACACCATCGCTCAAATAGTTTACTATGGCTAACAGAACGATCCGTCGGACGTGAGGGGCGACGACACGTGATGATTGACAGGCGGCTCATCGGCGCGGTGCCGGGGAGCATGAGATACGTGGGCGCGAGCGTGGCGCTGCAATGGGCCTCGCTCGTGGCCAACATGGCGATGATCCTCGTGGTGTGCCGGACGCTCGCCGGGCTCTGGGCGGGCGTCGCGGGCGAGAAGGACCTTGCGTTCCTTGCTGTCTGCGTCGCGGCTTCAGCGCTGGTTCGCGGAGTCTGCGCCGTAGCTGCGGCGCGTATGGGCTACCTCGCCAGCTGCGCGGTCAAGCGCACGTTGCGCCACCAGATCTACGAGAAGCTCCTGCGCCTGGGGCCGAGCTACCGTGCGGACGTGCGCACCTCCGAGGTCGTGCAGGTGGCCGTGGAGGGCGCAGACCAGCTGGAGACCTACTTTGCCGCCTACCTCCCGCAGCTCTTCTACGCACTTCTCGCCCCGCTCACGCTCTTCGTGGCCCTGGCCTTTGTGAGCGTGCCGGCGGCGGTGGTGCTGCTCGTGTGCGTGCCGCTCATCCCGGTGGCCATCGCCGCGGTGCAGACTTGGGCAAAGAGGCTGCTCGGCCGCTACTGGGGGCAGTACACCGAGCTCGGTGACACCTTCCTCGAGAACCTGCAGGGCCTCACCACCCTCAAGGTCTACCAGGCCGACGAGTTCAAGCAGGCCGAGATGAACGAGCAGGCCGAGAAGTTCCGCCGCATCACCATGCGCGTGCTCACGATGCAGCTCAACTCCATCACGATCATGGACCTCGTCGCCTACGGAGGAGCGGCCGCGGGCGTGGCGGTGGCGCTCACGCAGATGGCCGCGGGGGCCGTGGGCCTGGGCGGGTGTTTGGCCATCATCCTGCTGGCGGCGGACTACTTCATCCCCATGCGCCAGCTGGGGTCGTTCTTCCACGTAGCCATGAACGGCATGGCGGCGAGCGAGAAGATCTTCCGGCTGCTGGACCTGCCGGAGCCGCCGGCGGGCGGCGCCGCGTTCCCTGAGCGTTGCGACGTGCAAGCCCGCGGCCTGTGCTTCTCGTACGAGGAGGGCCGTGAGGTGCTGGGCGGCGTCGACCTCGACGTGCCGGCGGGCGGCTTCGTGGCGGTGGTGGGGGAGTCCGGCTGCGGCAAGTCGACGCTCGCGGCGCTCCTGCTGGGGCGCCTGCGCGGGTACGCGGGGTCGCTTGCGGTGGGCGGCGTTGAGGTCGGCGCGCTCGACGCGGCTGACCTGCTCGCCAACGTGACGTACGTGGGTCACGAGAGCTACCTCTTCAAGGGGACGGTGCGAGAGAACCTGCTGGTCGCGGCGCCGGCGGCGAGCGACGATGCGCTCTGGTCCGCGCTCGAGGCCACGCGCCTGGCAGCCTTCCTGCGCGGCGAAGGCGGGCTGGACACACAGCTCGCGGAGCGTGGCTCCAACCTCTCCGGAGGTCAGCGCCAGCGCCTGGCCATCGCCCGCGCGCTGCTGCACACCACGCCGGTCTACGTCTTTGACGAGGCCACCTCCAACGTAGACGCGGAGAGCGAGGACGCCATCATGGACGCCGTTCGCGGGCTTGCCGGCCGCGCGACGGTGATCCTCATCTCGCACCGCCTGGCGAATGTGGTGGGGGCGGACAAGATCTTCGTGCTCGACGGCGGGCGCGTGGTGGAGCACGGGCGCCATGACGACCTCGTTGCCGCGGGCGGCCGCTACGCCACGCTCTGGCGCGCCCAGCGCGAGCTTGAGGAATACGGTGCGGCGAAGAGGATGGTCGCATGAGGGTGATGCTTCGGCTCGTGGGGCTGGTGCGCCCGCTCATGGGATTCATGGTGCTGGCAATCCTCATGGGGCTTCTCGGTCACGTCTGCGCGGCGGCGATCACGGTGCTCGGCGGCTACGGCGTGCTCGCGGTGCTTGCGGACGGCGCGGCTGCCTCGCTCGCCGGCCTCGTCGCTGCGATGGCGGTCTGCGCCGTGGCGCGCGGGCTCCTGCGCTACGGCGAGCAGGCGTGCAACCACTTCATCGCGTTCAAGCTGCTCGCGCTCGTCCGCGACCGCGTGTTCCGGGCATTGCGGCGCCTTGCCCCGGCCAAGCTCGAGGGGCGAGACCGCGGCGACCTCATCTCGCTCATCACCTCGGACATCGAGCTTCTCGAGGTCTTCTACGCGCACACCATCTCACCGGCGGCGATTGCGCTCCTCTTCTGCGCGGGTGCCTGCGCCTTCATCGGGAGCTTCCACCCGCTGCTCGCAGCTGTGGCCGCGGCGTCGTATCTCGCCGTGGGCGTGGCGTGCCCGCTCGTTGCGGCGCGCCTCGCTGGTGACGCCGGTGCGCGCTTCCGCGCCGGTGCGGGCGAGCTCTCGAGCTTCGTGCTGGAGAGCCTGCGCGGCCTGGACGAGATTCTGCAGTACGGCGCAGGTGCGGAGCGCCTTGCTCAGATGGACGAGCGGTCCCGCGCGCTTGCCGCGGACGAGGAGCGCATGAAGCGCTCCACCGGTCGCGCGACGGCGCTCACGGGCACCGTCATTCTCGCCTGCGACCTGGTCATGCTGCTCGTGGCGGCGGCGCTTCACCGTGCCGGTGCCGTGGGCTTTGACGGGGTGCTCATCCCGGTGCTCGCGCTCATGAGCTCGTTCGGCCCGGTGGTGGCGCTCGCGAACCTGGGCTCCACGCTGCAGCCCACCCTCGCGGCGGGGGAGCGCGTGCTCGCCATCCTGGATGAGGAGCCGGTAACGCCTGAGGTCACGGGCGAGAAGCACATGGACTTCGACGGCGCCGCGGCAAGCCACGTGAGCTTCTCCTACGGGAACGAGCGGGTGCTCGCGGACGTCTCGCTCGAGGCCCCTGCCGGCAGAATCGTGGGCATCACCGGGCGCTCCGGCTCTGGCAAGTCCACCCTGCTGCGCCTGTTCATGCGGTTCTGGGACGCGGACGAGGGAAGCGTCTCCGTCTCCGGGCGCGACGTGCGCCGCGTGGACACGGCCAACCTGCGCGACCTGGAGTCCCTCGTCACGCAGGAGACCCACCTCTTCCACGACAGCATCCGCAACAACCTGCGCATCGCGCGGCTCGACGCGACGGACAAAGAGATCGAGGCCGCCTGCCGCAAGGCCTCGGTGCATGACTTTGTGATGAGCCTGCCGGCCGGCTACGACACGCCCGTCGGCGAGCTCGGCGACACCCTCTCCGGCGGCGAGCGCCAGCGCCTGGGCCTCGCCCGCGCCTTCCTGCACGACGCCCCGCTCATGCTGCTCGACGAGCCCACGAGCAACCTCGACAGCCTGAACGAGGCCGTCATCCTGCGCTCCATCGCCGAGGAGCGCGGCGAGCGGACGGTGCTTCTCGTCTCCCACCGCCCGTCCACGATGCGCATCGCCGACGCCGTGATCTCCGTAGAGGACGGGAGGGTCAGCTGATGGCGCGCACGCCCGACACCGCGCTCGTGGCGGCCAAGCGCGAGCGCGAGAAACGCATGGTCTCCGAGATGATCGCGCTCTACTGCCGCAAGCGCCACGGCACGCGCGGCGGCGAGCTCTGCCCGGAGTGCGCCGAGCTCGCGGAGTACGCGCGGCGGCGCAGCGACCGCTGTCCCTTCATGGAGACCAAGACCTTCTGCTCAAACTGCCGCGTGCACTGCTACAAGCCAGAGATGCGCGAGAAGATCCGCGAGGTCATGCGCTTCTCGGGCCCGCGCATGATCTTCCATCACCCCGTGGCGGCCGTCCGTCACGTCATAGAGACCAAGGCCGAGAAGAGGCGACTTTCCAAGGAGAACGCATGAAGGTGAAGAAGGTGCTGCTGGTAGCGCTTGGCTGCGTTGGGCTCGCGCTGGGGGCTGTGGGCGCGGTGGTTCCGCTGCTGCCGGCGTTTCCGTTTTTGATGCTTGCGGCGTTCTGCTTTGCCAAGAGCTCTGAGCGTCTGCACGCCTGGTTCACGGCCACCAAGCTCTACAAGAAGAACCTCGAGAGCTACGTGACCGGCCAGGGCATGGACTGGGCCACCAAGATCCGCGTGATGGTCACGGTGACCGTGCTCATGTCCATCGGCTTTGTCATGATGCACCAGGTGCGCGTTGGCCAGATCGTGCTGGCGTGCGTGTGGGCGTTCCACATCCTGTACTTCTGCTTTGTCGTGAAGACCCGTCGCGTGCCTGCGGAGGCGTGAGCGGCGGGCGAGAAGAACGCGGGCTCGCAAGGAGGTTGCCATGATCAACGTCATTATCGTCCTGGCCGTGGTGGCGGTCGTCCTTCTCGCTGTGCAGCGCTACCTGCGGACGCTCCGCCGGGGCGGCTGTGGCTGCGGGCGCTCGGGCGGGGACGCCGGGTCCCACGTCGCGCGCCCGACGGTTGCCGACACCAACGAGGCGCACTACCCCTACTCGGCCGACCTCACCGTCGAGGGGATGCACTGCGAGCACTGCCTCGCCGCCGTGGAGACCGCGCTCGACGGCATCGGCGGCGTGTGGGCGCGCGCGACCCTGCCCGACCGCGTGCGCGTGCTCTCCAAGGATCCGATCGATCACGCTGCGCTGGCCGAAGCCGTGGAGTCCGCCGGTTACCGGGTGACCCAAGGGTGATTCAAAAGGAGACGCCCCCCTTTGAATTGAACTGCGCCCCAGAACTTGGACGCGCTAAATCATAACCGCTAGGCGGCCTCCCGAAGGGCCTGCTCCCGGAACTCGACCGGGGTCAGGCCCTTCAGCTTGACCTGCCGCCTCGTATTGTTCCAGTGGTGAATGTAGGCCTCGAGGTCGCGCTTGAACTCCTCGAACGTCCCCCAGTCGCGACCGCGGAAGAACTCGTCCTTGATGTGTCCGAAGACCTGCTCGGTCGCGCCGTTGTCGATGCGGTTGCCCTTGCGCGACATGCTCTGCACGAAGCCGTTCTCCGCGAGGGCCTCGACGTACGTCGCGTGCTGGTACTGCCACCCCATGTCCGAGTGCAGGACCGGTGCCGTCCCCTCGGGCTTTGCCGCCACGAGCATGGCGAGCATCTCCTCCTGCTGGGCGAGGTCGGGGCGCTCCGAGATCGAGTGCGCCACGATCCCCTTGCTGCCGAAGTCGTAGACCGGGGCGAGGTAGGCCTTGCCGAAGGAGAGCTTGAACTCGGTGACGTCGGTGCCCATCTTCTGCCAGGGGCCGTCGGCGGCGAAGTCCCGGCCGAGCACGTTCTCGAAGGTCTCGCCGACCTCCCCCTTGTACGAGCTGTGCCTGTGGTAGTCGGTCTCGCGCCTGATCCCGCAGCGCAGCCCCATCTCGCGCATCATCTTGAGCACCGTCTTGTCCGCTATCCGCTCGCCGTCGACCGCCCTCAGCTCCATCGCTATCTGCCGGTGGCCCACGCCGTTGGGGAGCCTGCCGAAGATCTCGGCGACCCGCGGCCGGAGCTCCGGCCTGGTCGGCTTCTTCGGGTGAGCGAGCGCGTAGTAGTGGGTGGACCTGGCGAGCCCGGCGGCGCGCAGCAGGTCGTCGAGGCCGTGGCCCAGCCCTGAAAGCTCGGCGACCGCTAGGGCCTTCTCCCGGCTCGGGAGCGAAGCCCCGCCTTCAGGGCTATCGATTTTTTAGGTACGCCACCTCGGCCTCGAGCCGCCTGACCTCGCGCTCGAGCTCCTGCTCGCGCGTCATCGGCGCCGCCCTCGAGCCCGACCCCCTGGGCCAGCCCTTCGGCTTCGGCCGGAGCGCCTCCTCGCCGCCCTCCCGGTAGGACTTCACCCACTTCGAGATCGGCGCCTCGGACCTGACCCCGAAGCGCGCCATCGCCTCGGACCTCGTGGCCCCCTCCTCGACCACCGCCCTCGCGGCGGCCAGCTTCGTCTCGAAGCTGTATCTGTACTGCGAGCCGCCCACGTCGAGCAACCCCTCCGCCCCGGTGGCGCGGAACCTGCGCTGCCACCCCTTCGCCGTCCTCCTGGGTATCTCGAGCTCGGTCGACACGGCACGGTAGCCGAGCCCCCTGCCGAAGAGGTCGGCAGCCTTCCTTCTCAGGGCAACATCGTATTTGACCCTCATGTCCTGCGCCATGAAAAACCTCCCATTTCTCGTTGTCCAAGAAATGGGAGGCAGTTCACGGACGGGAGAGGCGCCGAACAAGACGAGGGCTCGCTGGTGAGTCACGCGAGGAGGCTCCTGTCGGCTGCCGTCGAAGAGGGCGGCGCGCCGCCTTCCGTCGATGACCTCGCGCGCAAGCTCTACGTGAGCCGGTCGCGGCTCTGCGACGCGTTCAGGAGCGAGACGGGGCAGGGCGTGGGCGCCTATGCGCGCCAGCTGCGGATGGAGCTCGCGTGCCGCCTCCTTGAGGGCGGGGATCGTAGCGTCTCCGAGGTCGCCGTCCTTCTCGGCTACCCGAGCTCCTCGGCCTTCTGCCACGCCTTCTCCGGCTTCACGGGCATGTCCCCGCGCGCATGGGTGATTCAAAAGGGGACAGACCCCTTTTAATCCATTTGCTCGAACAGCGTCTCCATGAGCCAGGCGATGATTCGAAGGGACAGCCCCTTCGTATCATCGGGCTTTTCTATATGACCAACATGTTGGTTATACTTGTCTCAACGAAGGAGGCGAGCCCTATGACAACGTTGACTGTCGACCTTGAGGGTGCCGCGCGCATGGGCATCGCTGAGGCAAAGGCTCATCTCAGTAGCATAGTCGAGCGTGCCGAGAAGAACGGCGAGGCTGCGATTCTCGAGCGCTACGGACGCCCGGCGGCGCTCGTCGTGCCCCTGCCGCGTGCGGAGAGCGCGGGTGGTCGGGCGCGCGGTCTTCTCGCCGAGTACGCGGACGAGGACGCTCTTGGCCTCGAAGAGGGGGCCTTCGCCCGGGCGATGGAGGCAAAGCATGGAATCCCTGCTTGATGCCAACGCGGCGCTTCGCTACCTACTGGAGGACAACCAGGAGCAGGCAGAGGCCGCTGCCGAGACCATTGCACGGGGTGTCGAGATAACCGTCGAAGTCCTCGCGGAGTGCGTCTACGTGCTCGCGGGCGTCTACCATGTGCCGAGGTCGCGCATCGCGGAGAGCCTCGGCATCCTGCTCGACGAGGTCACGTGTCGGCGCAAGAACGTGGCTGCGGCGGCGCTTGGGCTCTACAGCGGCAGCTCGTTCGACTTTGTCGATTGCGTGCTGGCTGCAGAGCGCCAGGAGCTCGGACGCGACGTCGTGACGTTTGACAAGAAGCTCATTGGTCTTCTCGGCAGAGTCGAGAGGTGATGCTATGGGCGAGGGGCACTTCATCAAGTCGGTAGCCATTCGCTGGGAGCTTGTCCGTACTGATGACTATCTGCGAAACATTCCCGCACTTGTGGCGTTGGGGAAAGAGCCGCTCTTCTTCACGAGCAACGTGACGTTTTTTGTCGGAGAGAACGGCTCGGGCAAGTCGACGCTGCTTGAAGCTATGGCGGTGGCGTACGGGCTTAACCCGGAGGGCGGCACGGAGAACTATGTCTTTCGCACGCACGACTCGCATTCCGCGCTGCATGAGGGCATCGACATGAGGCGAGACCTGCTGCGTCCGTGGAACACGTTCTTCCTGCGTGCGGAGAGCTTTTACAACGTGGCGAGCAAGGCGGAGGATTACAGCCTCTCGCCGGGCGGAGAGGGCATGACGTATCGCAACCCCGCCACCGGCCGCAGGAGCTACCTGCACGAGATGTCGCACGGAGAGGCGTTTCTCGGCTTCATCCAGGACAGCTCCAAGGAGAACGGCCTCTACTTCCTGGATGAGCCCGAGGCCGCGCTCTCGCCTTCGCGCCAGCTCACGCTGCTCTATGAGATGCACGAGCTTGCCGAGCACGGAAGCCAGCTCATCGTGGCGTCGCACTCTCCGATTCTGCTTGGGCTGCCGGGGTCTCAGATCGTCTCGTTTGATGGCGAGCGGCTGCGCGAGATTTCCTACGAGGAGACCGAGGCGTATCAAGTGACGGAGCTCTTCATCAACGGTCGCGAAGGCCTGCTGCGTCGGCTGCTTGGGTGATTCAAAAGGGGACAGTCCCCTTTTGACCCAAAACGTGCCATAGAGACGCGCTTCCCCAATTCCGTGTACCTGAGATAGCCGGCTCGTGCCGCGGGCGTTGTGCGCACTCCTCGGCGTTGTGCACACTGCCTCAGAGGTCCTTCTCGACAGATGCGCAGGTAGATGCGTTGTCGAGAAGTGCGCACACCGCCGCTGAGTGCGCACACCGCCGAACCCGGCCCTACGCGAGCGCGCGGATGGCGTCGGCGACGCCGCCCTCGCTCGAGAGGTTGATCGAGAGGCTGATGGGCACCACCGTGAGCGTGACCACGTCGGAGCCCTTGTAGGTGACGACCTCCAGGCCCTTGTACTCGCCCACGTCGTCTGCGGACTGTCCCAGCTTGACGGTCTCGGGCTCCCAGATCTCGACCACGTACTCCCGCTCGGCGTCCGGGGTGGGCGCCAGGCCGCTCACCTGGGAGAGGGGCGAGAAGATCTCGTCGATCTGCGCCTGGTCCGTGATCTCGGCCACCTGCGTGCCGTCCGCATCGTACACCACGGCGCGGACGGTCTTGCTCCAGTCAATGCTCTCGAGCTCGCGTGCAATCTCCGTGGCGTTCTCTGCCATGTCTGTCAGCATGTCCGTGAGGCCGGTCGAGTCCTCGCTCTTATCGCCTAGGCCAAAGCATCCGGCAAGCGAGAAGGACAGCGCGGCAGCAAGGATAAGCGCGACGGCACGGTGGCGCATAAGGCCTCCTTCGTTCGGGGTGGGCCTCCTTTGTACCACGTCCGGGCGGTGTGCGCACTCCTCGGCGTTGTGTACACTGCCTCAGAGGTCCTTCTCGACAAATCCGCAGGTAGACGCGTTGGCGAGAAGTGCGCACATCGCCGTCGGGTGTACACAACGCAGAGGAGTGTGCACAACCGCACGCGTCTACGCAGAGTGGTGCGCTGGCCACCGATAAGCCCATCTACCTGCGGCGCGCAACCTGCAGGCGCCTTCTGGTTGCCGCAAAATCGGCCAAATTGCGCACCGCTGGTTGGTAGAATTGCGCCGTGCGCACCCGCAGAATACAAGGTGCCGGCAGACAGCGCACACCCCCGAAGAAGGGCAGACCATGAGCTTTCGCGACAACCTTCAGCACCTGCGCGCAGAGCGCAACATGACCCAGGAGCAGCTGGCCATGCTGCTCGGCGTCTCACGCCAGAGCGTCACGAAGTGGGAGGCCGAGAAGAGCCAGCCGGAGATGGACAAGCTGCTCAAGATGTGCGAGATCTTCGACTGCACGCTCGACGAGCTCGTGACGGGCGACCTCACCGGCCGCGCCGCGCCTGCGACGGCGGCCCCCATTCCCGCCGGCCCGCCCACCGACGTCTGCGGGTACGAGGAGCACCAGCGCATGATGGCGCTCAAGGTCCCCACCGGCGTGGCCCTCATCCTCCTGGGCATCGCGCTCGGCCTGCTCTTTGAGGGTGCCGTCGAGCTGGCGTCCTGGAACGGGCGCGACGGCCTCTTCGTGATCATCGTGCTCGTGGGCATCCTCGCGGGCCTCGCGTTTCTCGTGCCCGCGGGCATGGAGCACACGGCGTTTCAGAAGGCGCACCCCTACGTGGAGGACTTCTACACAGACGAGGACCGCGCCGCCGCCCGCCGGCAGTTCTCAGCTTCGCTCATCGCCGGCCTCGCGCTCATCTTCGCGGGCATCGGCTGCCTGCTCATGCTCGAGAGGACGGCGGAGAACTGGGGGCTCTTCCTGCTCATGTTCTTCATCGCCCTGGGCGTGTGGTGGATCGTGCGCGGCGGCATGCTGCTCGGGCGGGTCAACGTCGAGGAGTACAACCGCTCCATCGCCGAGGATCTCGAGGTAGAAGACATCGTATCCGCAGAGCTGGACGAGGCACGGCGCGAGGCTCTTCTCGCCCAGAAGCGGCGTGGCAAGAAGCTCGGCGCGGTGTGCGGCGTCATCATGATCGTGGCCACGATTGTGGGCCTGGCGCTTCTCTTTGCGCCGGTGTTCTCGGCGCCAAACATGGACTCCTGGACCCCGGAGGGCACCTCGGCCATGTGGTTCTGGGTAGCCTGGCCGGTGGGTGGTCTCGTCTGCGGCATCGTGACGCTGCTCTGGGAGGCGTTCGGCCGGGAAGAGTGACGCGCCTGCGCGAGACACCGTGCCTCGTGGGCTATTGCCTCATGCCCCCAGCTCGGTAATGGGGACAACAAACACTCCGTTGGGCGTCCTTCTGCAGAAGGACGCCTTGCCAACAAGGACCGCAAGGAACGAGGGATTCGCGTTACGTGCGGCGGGGTTACGTGCAATCTTATCGCGCAGCCTGAGAAGGTTGCGCTCTGCTGCCGGCACCTTCTCCTCGCTCAGCTTCACCTCGAAAGCGCCCCACCTTCCGTCAGGAAGCTCAACGATGATGTCAACTTCGAGGCCGTCGGCATCTCCGTAGTAGTGCACCCCAGCGTCGGGGATGGTCCCGAGCGCGGAGCAGTACACGCGCACGTCCCTGAGACAAAGCTCTTCGAAGAGCGTCCCAAAGACTTGCGTCTCTCGAAGAAGGCGATCTGGGGTCATCGAGAGCAAGGAGGCGGGAAGAGAGGGGTCGACGAAGGTCCTCTTTGGCTTTGATCTCACTCGGGACTTAGCCTTGACCGGCGCATCCCATCCGCGCTGCTCCTCCACGAAGTACTGATCCTTGAAGAAGGTGAGATAGGGCGCCAGAGAGTGCTGGTAGTAGGAGGGGTCAACGTCTTTTGACGCGCCGTTCTCATGCACGTCGCAGTACATGGCCTGATAGGTCATTGACGCGCCGACGTTGCGCGCAAGTGAGACCGCAAGACGACGTGCCAGATTTCCGTCAAGGCCGCGCTTTGCCGCGCTTACCGAGAAGAGCGCATTGAGGTACTGCGCGGGCACGTCGCCGATGAGGTCGTCTTCACAGTTGATTGAAGCCGGCCACCCGCCGCGACAGATCTCTTTTGCGAGCAGTCGCACGTCGGTCTCGACGGGAGTGGGGGTGAGTTCGCCCTCAAAGAGTTTTCTTAACGAGACGGCACCTGATGACCTGCCGCTCTCATAAAGGCTCATGGGTCGCATCGACACCGTGGCAATTCTTCCCGCCCCGCTGTGGGAGACCTCGGACTTGTCGACCGTTGATGAGCCTGTGAGCAGAAAGAGCCCCTTCTCGTTCCCGCGCTCATCAACTGCCCTGCGCACGGCGTCCCACACTTTGGGGACGTCCTGCCACTCGTCAATGATGTGAGGCGACTGCCCCTCAAGGGCAAGGGTTACATCGAGCTGAGCCATTTGTCGCATGCCGTCGTCGTCAAGGTGAATGATGCTGTTTCCCTGTGCCATGCTTGACCATGTCTTGCCGCAGAACTTTGGCCCCTGAACCTCTACGGCGCCAAAGCCCCGGAGCCTGCGGGAGATGGTCTGGTCGACCAATCGGGGGATGTAGCCGCTAGGTTTGAGCGTCATTCGAACCTCATCTTCGAGATACAATTTTCGAGGATTATTGTAGACAATAATCGAGGATATTGACGACAAAAATCGCGAACTCTCTTGAAGGTTCATATTGAGTGTGGCAGCGTCAATGTGACCAGTATCGTCCGATACGGATTAATACGTTGAGGCGCCTCACGACTGGCATGCTCCTATTGTTTGCGCAGCGCCCCAATTGCCTCCGTCGCGCCCAGGTCGAGAAGGACGCTTCGCTCGGCGAAGTCAGCTGCGTGCCATGGAAGCCGATGGGCTCGTTCATCGTGAGGTATTCGCCGAGGTGCCGCCGCGCGTTGAGTACTCGCTCACGCCGCTGGGCCAGAGCCTCGCGCCCGTGATCGACGCGCTCAAGGCCTGGGGCGAGGGCTTCAAGGCGCAGCTGGCGAGCTGACCAAGAAGCGCGTCAGCCGTTTTGTCCCGTGCCTCTGCTACTACGTAGACACGTCTACAAAGGAGGCTCGCATGGCAACCGCGGTCGTTTCCGGGCGCGTGGCCGAGAAGGTCCGTCAGCGCGCGGACGCCTACATCCGCGCGGCGGGGTCAACGCCGGCCGAGGTCATCAAGGTGGTCTGGGAGAACATCGCGCGCACGGGCGAGGTGCCGGAGGCGGCGCCGGCGGAAGAGCCCCGTGGTGCCTGGGAGCGCTTCATGGAGTTCAGGGAGAGCCTTCCCAAGGCCGAGCCGTGGCTGGTCAACCTCACCAAGGAGCAGATGCGCGACATGATTGCGAGTCGCTATGCGTGACTTCAACAGCAGGAGGCTGCTCTTCGACACCAACGTTCTTCTCGACGCGGTTTGCAGGGAGCGTCCGCAGTCTGCGGAGGCATGCGAGGTCCTTCGCCGTTGCAACGGTGGGGGAGACCTGGGACTTGTTGCCGTGGGGTCGCTCAAGGATGCGTATTACGTGCTGCAGCGACAGTATGGTGAGGCGCAGGCGAGAAGATCGGTGGAATGACTGCGCGAGCTGCTCGTGATCGCGCCGATGGGTGCGGAGGAGTGCGAGCTCTCGCTCGGCTGCGGCGAGCAGGACTTCGAGGACGGCCTCATCTGTGCCTGCGCCGAGCTCAATGACGTGGACGTCATCCTCACGCGTAGCGCGGACGCGTTCAAGCGCTCCAAGGTCCGAGCCATGACCTGCGCGGAGTACCTCGAGACTTTTGGGTAGGCAGTCACTCGCCTAATTCAATCCCCATAACCTTATTTAGACAATATCTATTGAATTGTGTTATCAATGGGTGTGTACTTAATGAAGTATCGCGTCCTTAGAAGACAAATCTCCGAGCTGGCGAAGTCAAAGGGGCTTGTGGTGTTCTGGGAAGAGGGCTCGAGCCACACAAAGGTGAGCGTTGGGAACAGACAGACGACAATCCCCCGTCATTCTGAGGTGAATGAGGTTACTTCTCGCGCGATACTCCGCCACCTGTTTGGAGGTGAGTGACATGGCAAAGGACGTAACGGCGCGCGTGACTCGGAGTGAGGGTTGGTGGGCCATTTCCGTCGAGGAGATTCCGGGTCTGTTTACCCAAGCTCGCAGGCTCGATCAAGTTGCCAATATGGTTCGTGACGCGGCGTCGCTGCTTGGCGTTGAAGTGGATGCCGTTGAGGTTCTGCCAGTGCTTGACTCTGACTCGCAAAGAATGCTTGAGGAGCTCGAGGCAGCTCGCAGAGAGGCTGAGGAGAAGCGGCGCATATCCTCAAGCCTCACTAGACAAATAATCCGCCGCTTTCGCGAGGAGGGTCTCACCTTGCGTGACATCGCCTCTCTCGTGGGTCTCTCGCAGCAGCGTGTTGCCGTGCTGAGCAAGGACGTATAGAAGGCAGCTACGAGTTAATCCGCTCAACAAACGCCTGATAGTCGGCCTCGTTCTGGTCGGCATAGGCGCGGGCGAAGTCCCACATGGCGTCCTCGAAGGTGTGTCCTTCGTCGAGGTAGGCCGCAATGGCAACCTCGTCGCCGGTGCGGGCGTGCGCGTGCGCGAGCGACCACGCGCAGAGCCGCGCGACGTTCTCGAGGCTCTCCGGGCCCACTGCGGCGAGGTCGATCGAGCCCTTGCTGTTCCAGAGCTGGCGCACGTAGTAGTCGCGCGTGCCGCCGCCCGCCGTGGGTACGCTCGTCCAGCCCAGCAAAAAGTCGCTCGTGGACTGCACGAGGCGCTGGCCCTCCACCACGCGCTCGCCGTGACTGGCAAAGCCGCTCGGACGCCAGTAGCGCTCCACGACGGACTCCTCCGCCTCCTTGACCTGGAGGACCAGCGGGTCGTCCTCGTCGCGCCCGGTGAGCAGCGCGATCCAGGCGCGGCGTCCCACCGAGCCCACGCCTACGACCTTGCGCGCGGCGTCCTGCAGGCGGTAGTGGCCGAGAAGGACGCGGCGGTCGCGGGGGATGCTCCCAAAGTAGGCGTTCAGAAGGCTGTGCAGCGTGTGGCCAAGCTGGGCCGTGTCGTAGCCCTGCTCGGCGGAGAGCTCAGAGAGCGGCACCAGCTCGGGCGGGCGGGTGTCAAAGCGCAGGCGCCCGCCATCGCGCACCGTGAGGCGGTCGGCCGCGCGCACGCTGTCCTTCTCGCGCGCCTTCTCCACGACCTTGCGGATGGTCCGCCCGGTCTTGCCGTCGAGCTCGAACTCGTCGAGCATGCGCTCGACGTCGAGATGGGCGTGCCAGACGTCGAGCTCGCCCTTCTCCGCAAAGTGGGCCATCGCGCGACGATACTGCTTGGCGCAGGCGCGCACGGCGTCCTTGCGGTCCTGCTTGGAGAAGCCCCGGTCGCGCCCGCAGATCTCGATGCTCGCCACAAGGCGCATGACGTCCCACTCCCAGGGCCCGGGCGCGGTCTCGTCAAAGTCGTTGACGTCAAAGACGAGGTGGCGCGTGTGGCTCATGAAGATGCCGAAGTTGCCGACGTGCGCGTCGCCGATGCACTGGACCTCGATGCCGGTGACGGGCATGGTGGCGAGGTCGGCGGCCATGATGACGGCGCTGCCGCGGTAGAACGTGAACGGCGAGACGCCCATGCGCTCGTAGCGCAGCGGCACGAGGCCCGGGTCACGCGTGACGGACTGCTGCTCGATGAGGTCGATCGCAGGCTCGCTGGACGCGCGCGGCTCCCAGGCGCCGAGCGTCTCGATCGGGCACGCCTCGCGCGCGGCGAGCCCGGCGGCCCGGCGCTCCTCGACGGTGGGCGCGGGACGGTAGAGCACCGCCTGCGAGCTTGGCGCGGCGTTCTTCTCGACCTCTTCGAGCTCGTCCATACGGGTCCTTTCGTGTGGCGTGACTCCAGATTAACGCACGGAGCGCCCTTTGCGCGCGGGGCCTCACTCGTGACAAAACTCACTTCCGCGCGCAGGGCGTGCCCGGGACAATGACGTCAAGAGAAAGGGGCTGCCATGTCGCATGTGAAGACCGCACCATCGCAAGACGTCGTCCGCGTCACGGGTCTCGTCAAGCGCTATCGCGAGCTCGTCGCGCTCGATCACCTGGACCTCTCCGTGCGCAAGGGGGAGATCTTTGGCCTCCTGGGCCCCAACGGCTCGGGCAAGACCACGGCCATCAACTGCATCCTCCAGCTGCTCTCCTACGACCGCGGCACCATCGAGCTCTTCGGCGAGCCGATGGGGCCGAACCGCTACGATCTCAAGACGCGAGTGGGCGTGGTCCCGCAGCAGGTGGCCGTCTTCGACGAGCTCACCGTGCGCGAGAACGTGGACGCCTTTTGCGCGCTCTACGTGCGCGACCGCCGCCGGCGCCGCCAGCTGGTGGACGAGGCGATTGACTTTGTGGGCCTCGGCGACTACGTGCGCTTTCGCCCGGGCAAGCTCTCCGGCGGCCTGGCGCGGCGGCTCAACATCGCCTGCGGCATCGCCCACCGCCCGGAGCTCATCTTCTTCGACGAGCCCACCGTCGCCGTTGACCCGCAGAGCCGCGCCAACATCCTGGACGGCATCTGCCGCCTGCGCGACGAGGGCGCCACGGTGGTCTACACGAGCCACTACATGGAGGAGGTCGAGCAGATCTGCGGTCGCATCATGATCTGCGACCGCGGGCGGGCGGTGGCGCAGGGCACAGCTGACGAGCTCAAGCGCATGATCAGCCTCGGCGAGAAGATCACGGCCGAGGTGGGCGAGCTGCGCGAAGGCACGCTCGAGCGCCTGCGCGGCCTCTCGCACGTGCGCTCGGCCGAGCTCTCGGATGGCACGCTGCTCGTGACCTGCGAGCCGAGCCCCCACAACCTCACCGACGTCCTCGGTGCGCTCGCGGGCGCGGGCGTGCGCCTGGGGCGCGTGATGTGCGAACCGCCTACCTTAAACGACGTCTTTCTTGAGCTCTGCGGCCGCGAGCTGCGCGACTAGGGGGCAGCCATGGGAAGCTCGTTTGTGGTGACGCTCAAATCGCTCGTTCGTGCGCCCTCGGTCATCATCTGGGTGCTTGCGTTCCCCATCATCATGTCAACCATCTTCCTGTTCATGTTCTCCGGCATGCGCACGGATGGCGTCGCGGACCCGATTTCCGTGGCGCTCGTGGGAGCGGCGGACGAGAGGGACGGTGCAGCCGAGACCCTCGACTTCGCCGAGGTCCTCGAGGCGCTCGCCGCAGATGGCGACGATCAGCTTCTTGACCTGCGGCTCGTTGAGACGAGCGCCGAGGCGGCCAACCTTCTTGCCGCTGGCGAGGTCGAGGGCTATTACGAGGTCTCAGCCGACGGCGCGCCCGATCTCACGGTTGCCGACGCCGGATCGGTGGGCGCCGCGGTGCTCGAGGCCGTGGCCAGCTCGTACGTGCAGTCGGGTGCGCTCATGGCCGAGGTCGCCGAGCGCGACCCGGCGACGCTCGACGATCCCGCCGCCGTGGCCTCGGCGCTCGAGCTCTCCGCCGGCGTCGAGCGCGCGCAGGTCACCCACGCCACGCCCGACGAGATCGTGCGCTACTACTACGCGCTTCTCGGCATGGCCACGCTCATGGCCACGCAGGCGGGCATGCTCGCGGTGGCCTCTGCGCAGCCCTGCGTCTCCGAGCTCGGCGCGCGACGTGCGGTCGCGGGCACGCCGCGCGGGCGTCAGCTCGTCGGCTGCGTTGCCGGCGCGTGGGTCGTATCGTTTGTGGCGCTCGCGCTCGCCTTCGCGTTCCTGCTCCTCGTGGTGGGCGTGGACTTTGCGGGGCGCGAGGGCCTCTGCCTGGTGGGGGTCGGCGCGTGCTCGCTGCTCGCCACCGCGATCGGCGCGTTTGTCGGAGCGCTGCCCATCCGTGCCGACCTCTCCGCCCGCTCCGGCATCATGACGGGCCTCACGTGCCTGCTTTCGCTTTTTGCGGGCCTCTACGGCACCGCGGCGCTCGAGCTTTCGGACTGGCTCGCGCGCACCGCACCGTGGACCGCGTGGGTCAACCCCACCAAGCTCGTCTGCGACACGTTCTACTCGCTCTACTTCTACACGTCGCTCGCCCCCTTCGCCCTGCGCGTCGCCGTCTGCGTGGCGGCCTCGCTCGTCCTTCTCGTCCTGGCAACGGTCGCCTTTAGGAGGCAGAGCTATGAGCATCTTTAGGACCGCGCTGCGCGTGGCGGCCGCGCACCCCGTCTATCTGACCGTGTACGTGGTCTTTCTCTCGCTGCTGGGCGTGCTTGTGATCGGCGACCTGGGCACCGGCGCCGCTGCGGCTGCCTCCGGACCGGCCTTCGAGGCCCGCGTGGCCGTCGTGGATCGTGACGGCTCCGAGCTCTCGGGCGCGCTCGTTTCCTGGGCAAAGAAGAATGCCGAGGTCGTGACCGTGGACGACGAGCCGCTCGCGCTGCAGGATAGCGTCGCGACCGGTGCCGTGGACTGCCTGGTCGTGCTGCCCGCCGGCTTTGAGGGGGACCTGATCGCGGATGCGCGTGCCGGGCGTGACCCCGCACCGCTCGAGGTCGCCTATGGCACGGACGTGCAGGCGGGCGCCCTGGCCGCGACGGCGACCTCGCGCTGGGTGAGCCTCGCCGCCCAGGCGGCCGCGCTCGAGCCGGACGCCACCGCATCCGAGGTGGCCGAGCTCGCGCTCGCCGTCGCGGACGAGCGGGTAGACATGAGTGTGGACTCCACGGGCACGGAGGATGCGACGGGCAGCGGGCTCGCGGTCTACCTGCGCTTCTCGACCTACTCTGTCATGAGCTCGATCGTGGTCGTTGCCGGCGTCACGTTGGCCGCGTATCAGCGCCCGGAGATTCGTCGCCGCAACGCCGCCGCTCCCGTTGCGCCCGCGCGCCTTGCCTCCGGCGAACTCGGCGCGTGCTGCGTGCTCGTGGCCTGCGTGTGGGCGTGGACGTGCCTGGTGGGCGTCGTCGCCTGCGGGGGCTCGCTTACGGGCGTGGATCCGCTTCTCGTTGGTCTAGCGCTCCTCTCGATGCTTCCCTTCGCGCTTGTTCCGCTGGCGATCGCGTTTCTTCTCGCGCAGTTGGGACTCTCCGAGCAGGCGCTCAACGCGGTCGGCAACATCGGCGCGATGGTGCTCTCTTTTCTCGGCGGCGCCTGGGCGCCGCTTGCGCTCCTGCCTGCGGGCGTGCAGGCCGCGGCTCGCCTCTCGCCCTCGTTTTGGGCCTCGAGCGCCGTGGAGGCCGCGCTTGGTGCGAACGGCGTCACGCCTGCCCTTCTCGCCGAGGTGAGCACGTCTGTGGGAATCGTGGCGCTCTTTGCCGTGGCAATCTGCGCCGCCGGGCTCGCCGTCGGCCGCGCGCGTCGTCGTGTGGCGGGCGCCGCGTAGGGGAGCGTCCGGCGGCCCTGCTAGAATCGCCCTTATGGAGAGACTCGTCGACAAGGTCGTGGCGCTCGTCGCCTGCCTGCCCGCGCTCGCTGCCACCGCGCGCGGGACGGTGGGCGCGGCGGTCGTGGTCGCGCTGCTTGCGGCCGTGACGTCGGCCTCGCTCGTCGAGGTCTTGCGCGGGTCGGTACGCCTCGTGCCGCCGCTTCTGTGCTGCGCCCTCGTGTGCGTGCTGCCTAACTCCGCTGCGCTGCTTGGCGTCGCTGCCTGTGACCTCTGCTTCGTCGCATCGCTCGAAGGAGGTCGCGCGCGGCTTGCGCCCCTTGCCGCACCCGTTGCCCTTGCGCTTGGCTGGTGCGTTGGCGCCGAGGGCCCTGTCGTCCTTCTCGCCGTTCTCGGGGCCGTGGTGGGCGCGTGGCTCGGGCTTCGTGCCGGCGTCTTTGAGTGTCGCGACCGCGACGCCCTGCGCACCCGCGACGAGCTGCGCGCCGCCGAGCTCTCCCTTGCCGAGAAGAACCGCGAGCTCCTGGACGCCCAGGACTATGAGGTGCGTCTGGCCACGCTCTCCGAGCGGGCCCGCATCGCGCGAGACATCCATGACAACGTGGGCCACCTGCTCACGCGCGCCGTGGTGCAGGCCGAGGCGTACCGCGTGATGCACAGCGGCGAGCCTGCCGAGAAGGACCTCGCCGCCGTGGCGCTCACCGTGCGCGAGGCGCTCGACGAGGTGCGCGCGAGCGTGCACGACCTGCGCGACGATGCCTGCGACCTCTCGGTACAGGTGCGCGCGGTCGTGGAGCGTGCCTGCGAGGGGACGGAGCTCGCGCCCACGGTGCGCGTGGAGGCGGGGGAGGCGCCGGCTGCCGTGGCGAGCTGCCTTACTGCGGTCGCGCGTGAGGCCGTCTCCAACGTGCTGCGCCACTCGAACGCGCGCCACGTGAGCGTGGAGCTGGTGGAGCACCCGGGCCTCTGGCGGCTCACGGTGACTGATGATGGAACGACGGCGGCCGGCGCGCCCGGTAGTGGCCCCGGCATGGGGCTCGCCTCGATGGAGGAACGCGTGCGCGCGCTCGGCGGGACGTTTCGCGTCGGTTCCGGCGAGGGCGGAGGCTGGACCGTCTTCGCCAGCGTGCCGCGCTCTGGTGGAGATAGGAGGCGCACATGAGGGTCGTCATAGCAGACGACGACGCCGTGGTGGTGGAGTCGCTCCAGATCGTGCTGGACGCACAGCCCGACATCGAGGTCGCAGGCTGCGGGACGGACGGGGCCGACGCCGTGCGCCTGGCGGCCGACGCCGCGCCTGACATCGTCCTTCTCGACATCCAGATGCCGGGGATGGACGGCCTTGCCGCCGCCGAGAAGATCCTCGCCTCCCCGGAGTCGCCGCGCGTGGTCTTTCTCACCACCTTCTCCGACGACGAGTACATCGTGCGCGCCCTTGCTCTGGGCGCTGCGGGCTACCTCATCAAGCAGGACGTGGCGGGGGTGGCCCCGGCGCTGCGCGCGGTGATGGCAGGGCGCAGCGTGCTGGAGGGCGAGGTGCTGGAGCGGGCGGTCGCCCTGGGAGCGGGTGCGCCGGTGGCCGAGAAGCCCGACCTCACGGCGATCTTTCCCCAGCTCACAGACCGCGAGCGCGATGTCGTGGCGCTCATTGCCGAGGGGCTGGACAACCGGGAGGTCGCGGCCGCCGCCTACATGGGCGAGGGTACCGTTCGCAACCACATCAGCTCGATCCTTGCCAAGCTCCATCTGAAGAATCGCACGCAGATTGCTGTGGCATACTGGAGGGCGCTTCGATAAGACAAACGAACCAGCCCCTTTTGTCTTAGGACGGGAATTCTTGTGACAAACACCTCTTGGAAGCTCAAGCTCGCGTGCGTGTGGGGCGGCGAGCTCGTCTCGGTGCTCACGAGCTCCATCCTGCAGATGGGCTTCGTCTGGCACATCACGCTCACTACAAACTCGGCGAGCATGCTCTCGCTGGCGTCGCTCGCGGGCTTTCTGCCGCTCGCGCTCTTCGGTACCTTCGCGGGGGCAATCGTCGACCGCCTGCCGCTCAGGACCACGCTCATCGGGGCCGACCTCTTCATCGCCGCAGTGAGTGCCGTCGTGGCGATGGTCTCGCTCACGGGCGCGCTGCCTGTGTGGGTGGTCATGGCGGCGCTCTTCGTGCGGGCCATCGGCAGCTCCCTGCACACGCCCGCCTTCCAGGCGCTCACGCCGCTCGTGGCGCCGGCCGAGCACCTCACGCGCCTCGCGGGCGTGACACAGGCCGTCCAGTCGGGCGGCTACATCCTCGGTACGGCCATAGCGGCGGTGATCTACCCGCTCTGGGGGCTCACGGCCATGATCGCGCTGGACGTGGCGGGCGCGCTCTTTGCCACGGTCGCGGTGCTGGCGGCGCGGCTCGACGTTGGGGGTTCGGGGGCCGGCGTGACGGCGGGCGAGAAGGGCCTCGGCCTCGTGGCCCAGGCGCGCGCCCTCGCCGCGGAGACCGCCGACGGCTACCGCGTGCTGCGCGGCTACCGTGGCCTCTTCGCGCTGCTGTGGTGCGGCTTCGTGTTCACGCTGGTCTTCTCGCCCATATCGGCGCTCTTTCCGCTCATGACGCTCGATCACTTCGGCGGCACCACGGGCGACGCCGCCACGGCAGAGATTGTGTTCTCGGTGGGCATGATCGCGGGATCGGCGCTGCTCACGGCGACGGGCGGGTTCAAGAACCGCGCGCTCACGGTCGTGGCGGCGACGGCGCTCTATGGCGTGGCCACGCTCGGGGCGGGGCTGCTTGGGACGGGCGGTTTCGTCGCGTTTCTCGCCATGAGCTTCCTCATGGGCCTGAGCTCGCCGTTCTACTCCGGTCCGCAGACCGCGCTCATGCAGGAGAAGGTTCCGCCCGAGTACCTGGGGCGCGTCTTTGGCCTCTACGGTGCCATCATGTCCTGGGCGTTGCCGCTTGGGCTGTCGTTCTCGTCGCTCTTCGCGGATGCCGTTGGCGCACCGGCGTGGTTTGTGGGGGCCGGCGCCGCGATGGTTCTTCTCGCCTGCGTGACCTGGGCAATCCCCGCCATCCATCACATCGAGCAGTGATGCGAGGGGGCAATCCCCCCTCGTATCATGCCGACACTCCCAGCCGGCACTCACGAGTGTCGGCAAAGTCACTTGCCGCAGCCGGCACTCCTCACCGTAACCTGTCAACTCGGCCGACACTCCTGGCGGGCACTCATGAGTGTCGGCACGTAAGGGCCATTATTACCAGCTCTCGCTCACAATTCGCAGCGTGAGCTCGTCGCGGCTGCCGGCGTAGTACTTGTCCAGCACAGCGCCAAAGACGGGGTCTGTGCCCGTGAGCCCGAAGAGCGTCATCGACGAGCGGACCTTAAGCGCGTCGATGTCCCCCAGCACGGCAACGGGGTCGCTTCCCGGAAGGGCGAGAAGTGCGCGTGAAATCTCGACCAGGCGCGCCCTGAGCAGGGGATGGTTGACGTACGCGTCAAGCTCCGCGCGGCTGGCGATGCCGTAGCGCTCCGCCATGGCGCTGCGCCCGAGCCCGCGCACCTGCGGAAAGACAAACCAGATCCAGTGGCTCCGCTTTCGGCCGGCGCGAATCTCGGCGAGCGCCTGCTCGTAGGCGCCGCCGTCCTGCGCGCGGACAAAGCGCTCGATGTCAAAGTCAGCGTTGGGCATGTTCGACTCCCTTCTCTGTCAGATAATAGGCTTGTCAAGGTCGAGAAGAACAGGGGACCGCATGTCCTACTGCGACTGGGATACCACCGATGAGCTCTGCCTGCGCTACCACGACGAGGAGTGGGGCGTGCCGGTGCACGACGACCGCACGCAGTTCGAGTACCTCTCGCTCGAGGTGATGCAGTGCGGGCTCAACTGGACCATGATGCTGCACAAGCGCGAGGTCATGCGGACGTGCTTTGCGGGCTTTGACTTTGATGCGGTGGCCGGGTTTGGTCCGGACGACGTCGATCGCATTCTGGCCACGCCGGGCATGATCTGCTCGCGTCGCAAGGTTGAGGCCATCATCAACAACGCGCAGTGCTTCCAGCGGGTGCGCGAGGAGTTCGGCAGCTTTGACGCCTACCTCTGGGGTTTCTCGGACGGCAAGACAATCCTCTACAACAAGCACGCTGATGGATGGATTCCCGTGAGCAACGGCCTTTCCGCGCGCGTGGCCGCCGATCTGCGTCGACGCGGCTTCAAGTACCTGGGCCCCACGACGGTCTACTCGCACTTCGAGACGCTCTGCGTCTCGAATTAACGGGGCGCTACAGGTCGACAACGCGCACGGTGCGGCCGTGCTCGCGCAGCAGCGCAATCAGGTCCGCGGTGGCGAGAAGGATGGTCGCGGTGTTGTCGCACGGGTGCACGGTCACGTGCCCGGCGTCGACGAGCTCCTGGTCGATCACAACCTCCACGCGGTGTTCGACGTCGTTCAGCGCACCGAGCGGCGTGACGGAGCCCGGCACCAGGCCGAGCATCGAGCGTAGGTCCTTATCGCTGGCAAACGAGAGACGGCGCGACCCCAGCCGCTCCTGGACCTCTCGCAGCGAGACGTCCTTCTCGTCCGGTAGGCAGACGAGGTAGTACGCGCGGTGCTTGTCGTCCCGCAGGAAGAGGTTCTTGGCGCCGAGCTCGGGATGGGGGATACCCGCGGCATGTGCCTGCTCCACGGTGAAGACCGCCTCGTGCTCGTAGAGCTCGTAGGCGATCCCCGCCTGGTCAAGCAGCGCCATTGTCTCAGTTTTTCCGTACAGGTTGACCTCCCGCGAAAATGATACGAAGGGACTGTCCCTTCGTATCATCGCTCGAGCTTGCGGACGACGGCGATGGCAGGGTCCACGGCGGCGGCGAAGGCGTCGAAGTCGGCGTAGGTGCCGACGATGCTGCCGTAGTGGGTGGGCACCACGACGGCCGGGCGCAGCGCGTTCACAAGGGTCGCGGCCTGGCGCGGGTCGCAGGTGTAGGTGCCGCCGATGGGCACGAGCGCAACGTCGCAGCGCACAACCTCGTTGTCGACGTTCTGGTCCGTGTCGCCGGAGACGTAGTAGCGCGTGGGCTCGCCGTCGAGCGCGAGCACGTAGCCGAGCCAACCGTTGGCCTGCGGATGCATGGCCAGCCGCTCGGGCTCCACGTTGTAGGCGGGCACGGCCTCCACGGTCAGCCCGGGGAGCTCCAGCTTCTCGCCCGCGCGCATGAGGTGCGTCGCGGCAGCGCCCAGCCCCGCGACCTCGCTCGCCATGCTCGCCGGCGCCACGACTACGGTCTTCTCGCCCGCCACGCGCGCATAGTCCTCGGGTGAGAGATGGTCGTAGTGGGCGTGGGTGATCAGCACGTAGTCCGCGTCGTGCGCCGCCTCGGCGTCGGTGAGCGAGAAGGGGTCGAGGTAGGCCACAGTGCCGCGCGCCCCCTCGATGCGGATGGCGCTCTGGGTGTACACGCGGACGTTCTCCAGGCTCAGGCTCATGGCTGCCCCTCTCACGACGTGGTGGATGCGCCCATTCTACCCGGATGGGGCGGTGCCGTTGTGGTGCCCGCACTCATGAGTGCGGGCGAGAAGTGCGGGCGGTTATGACGCCTGCGCCCCTTGAGTGCGGGCGTCCACTCGCTCGATGGCCGCAAGTGCCCCCAACAAGTGCGCGACGGCCCGCACTGGATGAGTGCGGGCCGTAAGTGCGGGCCGAAACCTGTGAAATGCAAAGAAGTGCGGGCGTGCCCGCGCCCTTCTCGTCCTACTTCTTGCCGAAGAGGCCGCCGATGGTGTCGGCGATGCCTCCGAGCGGGCTGTTCTCGAGGGCGCCGCCAAGGCCCTCGGCGAGGTTGCCGAGGTCGAGCCCGCCAAGGTCGATGCCGCCCTCGGCGACGTGGCTCTTGATGCCGTCGACGATCTCGGAAGGGTCGACGTCGCCGAGGTCGTGGCCGGTGAGCTCCTCGATGGTGCCCTTGGGGTCGGAGACGAGCCCCTGGAGCTTCTCGGGGGCGTCGGCAAGGGCCGCGGAGACCTGGGCGATGATGTCCTGAACGTCCATGTTCTTCCTTTCGGATCGTGCGCGTGGCGCGCGTTTGTCCCTCTAGGGTACCTGCTGTCGGGCGGCTTCAGGGGCCTGAAGGCTGCGTGCGCCGTTGGTTGAGGGGCAGACGGCGGCCCTATGCGGCAATCTTGGCACGCACGGCGTCGAGGAGCTCCGCGCAGCGCAGCGTTGCCGCGAGCGACATGACGGGCGACTCCGTGAGCCCGGCGCGCAGCAGGTCTGTGAAGTGCGCGATCTGGTCGTAGAAGTCGTCCACGGGGTAGGGGACGTCCAGCCTCGCGGGCTCGGCCCCGTCGGCGAGAAGAACGGCGCGCTGCGGGCGGTGCATGTCCTCGACCACGATCTTGCCGGCGGTGCCCACGAGCGTCGCGGTGCGCGGGCCGGCGGTGTCCGCGGCGGTGGCCAGGCGCGCGGTCTTCTCGCCCTTTGCGCCCAGCGCGAGCTCGGCGTCCACGAAGCAGTCGATGCCGTGGTCCCATCGCGCCTGCTCGGATACGACCTCGTGCGGGCCGGGCAGGTAGTCGTCGATCCACGCCGCGCAGTAGATGCCGGAGTCCAGCAGGATGCCGCCGGCCGCGGGGTCGGACATGTAGTCGCCGCCGCGGGCGATGCGGTCGCCCATGTCGTTTTCCAGAAGCGCCTCCACGCGCATGAGCTCCCCGATGGCGCCCTCGGCCACCAGCTCGCGGACGCGCCGGTAGAGCGGGGTGAAGCGCGTCTTCATGGCCTCCATGAGAAGGACGCCTTCCGTTCGCGCCGCGTCGACGAGCGCCCGCGTCTCCGCCGCGCTCGCGCACGCGGGCTTCTCGCAGAGGACCGCCTTGCCGGCGCGCAGCGCGGCGACGGCCCAGGTGAGGTGCATCCCGTGGGGGAGCGCCAGGTAGACGGCATCGACGTCGGGCCGGGCGAGAAGGGCGGCGTGGGCTGCGCCCGCCACGCCCCCGAGGCCATCGTCGGAGAACGTGCCTCCCTCCGGCACGCCGTGCTCTGCGGCAAAGGCAGCGGCCCGCCCGGCGGAGCGGCAGCTGATGGCGACGAGCTCGGAATGCGGCTCGTGCGCGAGGCTTCGTGCGAAGCGGTGGGCTATGCGCCCCGCGCCGACGATGCCCCAGCGGACGTTCTTCTCGGCCATGCGCGCCCCTTTTCTGCGGTGTGACGTTTTGCCAGGTGCCGGAATCGCGTCATATGCGTGTGAGGGACACGCATATGACCGGATTTTGGTTCCGATTTTACGCATATGGCGGAAATCAGGCACCACGGTACGCAGATGGCGGAAATCAGGCACCTGGGGTGACGCACCTGGGGTGTTGCCCCGGCGCTACAGCAGCGCGCGCTCCACGGCGAGCGCGAGCGGGTACGGCAGCACCTTGGTCGCCACGTAGAGCACCCGCATGTCAGCCGACGGGATGCAGAGCGCGCGTCCTTCTCGCGCCGCCCTGAGCCCGCGCGCCGCGACGCGCCCCACGTCCTCAAAGCCCGTGAGCCGCGACATTCGCGCGGCGACGTCGTCCGCGCCCGGATGGTCGAGAAATCCCGTGCGCATGAACTTGGGGCAGAGGGCGGTCACGTGGATGTCCACGGGTCCGAGCTCGGCATCGAGTGCGCGGGAGAGGTCGAGCACGAAGCGCTTGGCCGCGGAGTAGGTGGCGAGCCCCGGCTGAGGCATGAAGGCGGCCACGCTCGCCACGTTGAGGATGCGCGACCCTGCCGCCATGTGCGGCAGCGCGCGGTACGTGAGCTCCACGGGGGCCAGCATGAGGAGGCGCACCATGTCCGCGTTGTCGCGCGCGGGCATGTCCGCGAAGTCGCCGAACGTGCCGAAGCCCGCGTTGTTCACGAGCAGCGCCACGCGCGCGTCGGGCGTCCGGGAGAGCGCGTCCCCCAGGACGTCGAACGAGTCGGCGTCCGTGAGGTCGAGCGTGAAGGGACGCACGAGTCGGCTGGTCTTCTCGGCTTGGCGAGAGACGGTCCAGATCTGGTCGAGCCTCCCGAAGGCTCCTCCCTCGAGCTGGCGGACGATCTCGCGCCCGAGCCCGGACGACGCTCCGGTGACGATGGCGATGTTGGTCATGAGAGCCTCCGTGGTTGGCGATGCCGTTGCCGTTGCCCCCATTATCCACCTCTGGATGACATTGGCGCGTTCTTCTCGCCCGCCGGGCCGCAGCTGATATTGTCTTTCAGATTTTGCGAATCGCCTGAACACCGTGAAAGGAACACCGTGAAGAACTCCGAGATCTACCGCCGCACGCTGAAGTTCTCCGTCATGCGCCTCGTGCGGACCATCCTGTGCGTCATCATGCTGGCCGCGTTGCCGCTGATCACCTTTGTGGCCACGGGCCTCGCCGGCCTGGATGAGGCGGCCCAGCTCGCCGCCACGGGCGTTGCGTTCATCGTGGCCCTTATCGTCTTCTACCTGGTCGCCCACTACGGCGGCTACCTCCTCACTGCCGGTCAGGTGGCCATGATCACCGAGGGCGTCGCCACCGGCGAGCTCCCCGAGGACACCTACGTGGCGGGCAAGCGCGCCGTCAAGAGCCGCTTTGCCACGGCGAGCGTCTACTACGGCCTGTGGAGCGTCACCAGGGCCATCACCACCGAGATCTCCTCCGGCATGAACGCGATCGCACGCGGCATCGACGGCGAGGACAACGCCGGCGCCGCCTCGATCATCGCCGGCATCATCTCCGCCATCGTGAGCGTGGTGCTCGAGTACCTCAACTACTGCAGCCTGGGCTGGGTCTTCCTCCACAGCGAGCAGTCCGCGTTCAAGAGCACCTGCGACGGCGCCGTGATCTACTTCCAGAACTGGAAGACGCTCATGAAGAACTCCGCCAAGGTCATCGCCATCACCATCGTGTCGCTCGCGCTTATCGGCGGCGCGTTCTTCGGCGTGGCCTACCTCCTGCTGGGCTCCATCGAGCCGCTGACGGCCGTGCTCGCCGACATCGACGCCGCCGCCACGCTCGAGGACGGCACCGCCGTGCCCGCCGGCACCTCGCTGATCGTGCTCTGCGCCGTCATCGCGCTGGTGCTGTGGGGCGGCATCCACGGCGCCTTTGTGAAGCCCTACATCCTCGTCTCCGTCATGCGCCGCTACATCGAGGCCGGTCGCGCGGACACTCCGCAGGTCGACGTCTACGAGAAGCTCTCCGGCATGTCCAAGGGCTTCAAGAAGGCCCTCGGCCGCGCGGAGCAGGAGAGTGCCCCCTCGGCCGCGTAGGCGACAATCGGTTGACAATCACGTCAGGTTGTTTCGTCAAGCGCTTCGGTTGACAATATAACCTGACGTTATTGTCAAACCTGCAGCGTGGCGTCAACTGCCGTTTCGGAGGCGGCGCATGCCCGGCGCGCTAGCTGCCGGCTACCGTCTTGTCGGAGCTGAAGAGGCGCTTCATGAAGGAGAACTCGCTTCGGGCAAACCTGTTGAGGCGCTCCACCTCAGGCCTCTGCGGCGCGTCGAGCATCACGAGGCAGACGGGTATCGAGGGCGCGCGCTCCGGGTCAACCTCGTGCATCATGGCGAAGGGCACGATGCTCAGCGCCCTGAGGTTGACTCCCATGATGTAGCCGTTGCGGTTCTCGAGGAAGTCGACCACCTCCTCGTTGGTGCCGATGCTCTCGAGGGGGGAGGAGAGCCCGTGCTTCAGGCAGCTGTTGAGAATCGTCTCGTTGAAGCCGTCTATCTCCTCCGACCAGAGCACGGGGTAGGGCTCGAGGTCGGCAAAGGTCAGGGGGCGCTTGCCGCGCAGCGGGTGGTGCCTGCCCATGAACACCCCGGGCATGACCATCCCAATCTGGACGCAGGTGCAGCCCGGGGCGTCAAACTCGCCAATCGTGAACAGGGCGTCGAGGGCCCCGGCGCGAAGGCCCGTCAGCGCGCTCTTTCCGACCGAGACGGAGAGGTGGGTCTCCACCCCAAGCGAGTGCGTGATGAGGCGCGCGATGATGGCGCAGATGAACTCGTGCTTCGAGAACGGAGGGGTGACGAGCGCGAGCCTGAGGTCCTCTCTGGAGGAAGCGCTCTGCCACGACGCCACCGTCTGCTCGAGGGAATTGAAGCTCTCGACGGTCTTGAGTGCCGGCTCGAGGAGCATGCTCCCGAGCTGGGTGAGGCGCATCCCTCGTCCCTCGCGGACAAAGAGGCGCCCGCCGACCTCCTCCTCGAGCTCGTGAATCGACTTCGAGACGGCCTGAACGGTGACGCCCTCCCCCTTTGCGGCTGCGGAGAAGTTTCCAGCGCTCGCCGCACGGCAGAAAAACACGAGCTGTCTGATGTTCATGTCCCCACTCCGGTGGAAGTCCTTCAATCGTCCCTAGTCTAGTCGCGGTCAGCTGGCGCGGGCCGGCGAGAAGAACGCGCCCTCCAATATCAACCAGCGCTTGATTAATTGAATCGGATGTCATGCGCGGTCTGAGGTGCTCGTTCTTCAGGTATCGTTACTCTGTCTGACTATCTGCCAAAGTCCTCCCGAGGAGTTCGTATGACCCCTGATCCGCAGTCCGAACCGACGAAGCCCGAGAAGTCGGGCGCCACGCCAGCCCATATCGCGGAGGGGGAGAAGATCCCGCTCGTGATGCGCCTCTACGGCGTTCTCTGTACGGTCCTCGGTGTGTTCACCGTGTTTGCGGTCATCGTCTTTGCTGCCCTCATGGCATGGGCGCTCCAGACCGATCCGTCGATGATTATCGTGGGCACCGATCCCACCCTGCCCGTGGTCCTTCTCGTCATCAGCTACCTCGTGACCATTGGAAACGCGGTGGCCCTGCTCGTCTTTGGTCACTCGCTGCGCAAGAGCCGGCGGCGCAACGCGGTGCGCTGGTCGCACGTGCTCATTGGCACCTCGGTCATTCAGATTCTGCTGAAGATCATGCTGCAGGGCATCGACACCACACTGATCTCCGATGCCATCCAGCTGCTCATCCTCGTGGCGATCTCCGTTACCGTGGACCCGTCGCTGCGTCAGGAGCGCGCGCTCAAGAAGCGCGTGCAGGACATGGTGGACCGCGAGGCGGCCGAGGAGGGCATGCTCGGGCGCGACCTCGAGGGCAAGGGCTATATCGAGCTCAACTTCTTCAACCTGTTCTGGGTCTTCGTGATCTGCTGCTTCCTCGGCCTCATCATCGAGACCGTCTATCACTTCGCGGTGGTGGTCCCCGGAGAAATTCAGGACCGTGCCGGCCTGCTCTTTGGGCCCTTCTCGCCCATCTACGGGTTTGGTGCCGTGCTCATGACGGTGGCGCTCAACCGCTTCTACAAGGCCAACCCGGTGATCATCTTCCTGGTCTCTGCCGTCATCGGCGGCCTCTTTGAGGCGGCGACGGCCTGGTTCATGGAGATGGGCTTTGGTGCCGTGGCCTGGGACTACTCGGGCTCCACGATCTTTGGGCTCTTCCCGGACCCCATCGCCGTGATCTTTGGTGGGCGCACGAGCGCGCTTTTCATGTGCATGTGGGGCGCGCTCGGCTTCGTGTGGATCAAGTTCTGCCTGCCCTGGATGCTCAGGCTCATCAACCTCATCCCGTGGAAGGTCCGCTACTCCTTTACCACGCTCTGCGCCGTGCTCATGCTGGTGAACGGCGTCATGACGCTCGAGGCGCTGGACTGCTGGTTTGAGCGTCTCTCCGGCATCCCGCAGACCACGCCCGTGGAGCAGTTCTACGCGGAGCACTACGACAACGACTACATGGCGCACCGCTTCGAGTCCATGACCATCACGCCGGACGACTCCGCGCGCGTGGACGGCGCCGGCCGCGCCGCCAACGTCGTGGCCGGCGAGGAGGCTCTCGAGGACGCCGCCGACGCTACGTTCGAGGATGATGCCGCGTGACGGACGAGGCTGGAAAGAGGCGTCCCCGCTGGGGGCTGCGCGTTCTTCTTGCCCTGCTGGCGCTTGTGGTGGTGGCCGGCGTGGCGCTAGCCGTGGCGGTGCACCACCGCCAGGAGCAGGAGCGCCTGGGCCTGGGAGCCGTCTCTGCCCCGAGCGCTCCGCAGGAGCTCGAGGGCTCCACTGGCCGCACGGGCGCCTTCACCGCGCAGATCGACTTCACGAGCATGGCCACGGGCGCCGAGACCATCTCCACCGAGGTCGCCTGGGACGACGAGTGGTTCTTTGCCGACCCCACCGTGTACAACCACGAGCTGGCCACCACCTGCGCGGTGCTCTCCGCCGTGGCCAACTCCGAGTCCGGCTACTACCAGGAGGGCTCCGACTCGCCGGCCTACATGGAGGCGGCCCTGGCCGAGCTGGGCTTCGAGGACATCTCCACGGCGTCCTACCAGTACCGGAGCGAGATCTTCGACGAGGTGGTGGACTTTCTCGCCGGCACGGACGACGTGGTGGCCTACTCCGTGGCGACCAAGCGCGTGACGGCGGACGATGGGCGCGAGAAGACCCTCTACCTGGTGTCCGTGCGCGGCAGCTACGGCTCGGAGTGGCTGAGCGACCTCAACATGGGCGACGCCGCGGACTACGAGATGGACGCGATCGACCACGAGGGCTTCATGCGCGCCGCCAACGAGATTGTGGACGACCTCGCGGAGCGCATCACGCGCGAGGCGGGCGACGGCGGCACCGACGACGTGGCGCTGCTCTTCTGTGGCCACTCGCGCGGCGCGGCGACGGCCAACCTCGCGGCCTCCTACGCCGACGACATGACGCTGGGCCTGCGCGTGCTGGCGCCGCTGGAGAGCATCTACTGCTACACCTTTGCCACTCCCGAGCTCACCACCGTGGAGAACACGGGCGATGCGCTCTACGACAACATCTTCAACATCCTGAACCCGAGCGACATGGTGCCGCGCCTGCCGCTTGCCTCGTGGGGCTACACGCGCTACGGGCACGACCTGTGGCTGCCCGGCTACGGTGACGAGGGATTTGACGAGAAGTACGAGGCGATGTGCGAGGTCTTCGAGGCCAACACGGGCGTGGAGTGCCCCTACGTGCCCGAGGACCGCGAGCACGTGGACAAGCTCGTCGAGGATCTGGGGCGCGAGATTCCCACGGCAGAGGACCTGGCGAGCGCGGGCGGCGTGGTGTCGCTCGTGCACGACCTTCTCGCCGACGTGAACCCGATGCAGGTGCTCTACGGCCACTACCCGAGCGTCTACATCGCCTGGATGCAGTCGCTGGCTTGACGGTTGACCGTCAGGTTACAGGTTGACGATCACGCCGGGTTGACAATCACGTCAGGTTATATTGTCAAGCGAGGTGCTTGACAATATAACCTGACGTGATTGTCAACCCGATCCGGAGGTTGCGATGGGGGACGTTCGTAAGGAGCTTGCCCGCGTGCTGCGCGAGTGGGACGACACCGTGGAGCGGCGCCTCAAGGCGTTTCTCGCCGACCCCGACGACGCCGAGACCATCCACCGTTTCCGCATCTCCATCCGCACGCTGCGGAGCCTGCTCGTCTTTGTCTCGCCGTTTCTCAAGCGCCGGCGCCACCGCCTGCTTCAGGACGAGCTGCGCTCCGTGGTGGTGGAGACCTCCCGCCTGCGCGAGTACGACGTGCTGCTGCGCCAGGTCCGCGCGCTCGACGTGCCCTGCGGCGAGCTGGCCGATAAGATCTCCGAGCTGCGCGAGCTCGAGCGCAACCACGTGATCGACGTCATGCGCGGGAGGCACACGCGCCAGGCGCTGCGCCGCGTGCGCAAGGGCCTGGGCAAGCTGCCGTGGAAGGACCGCGTGCGCGAGGACGGCGTGACGCTCGACGACGTGCGGGCGAGCTTCGACGAGCTCGTGCGCGTGGTGGACGAGGGGTACGCGACCGTCGACCGCGCGGACGCCGACGCGGTGCACACTCTGCGCAAGCGCGCCAAGCGCGTCCGCTATGTGGGCGAGAGCTTCGCGGACCTGCTGGGCCCGGGCGCCGCTGCCGAGGGCGCACGCATGAAGGACGTCCAGGACGAGCTCGGCGACATCTGCGACGCCCGCGTCAACGTCACGATGGCGGGCGAGTTCCCGACCGCGGGGCTGTCTTCCGAGGCGCGTCGGGCGCTCGAGGTTCTTCTCTCCCAGAACCAGGCGCTCGTCGACGAGTTCTGCCGCGTCTGCTAATTGGGGACAGTCACGTCGGGTTGACAATAACGTCAGGTTATATTGTCAAGCGCCTCGCTTGACAATATAACCTGACGTTATTGTCAACCCGACGTGACTGTCAGCCAGACAGAAGGCCGGCGGCGCGGGCGGCGTCGAGGAGCTCGGCGTTGCGCGCGTTCATCGTGCCGAAGCCGCCCACGCAGCAGATGACCCGCCTGCAGCCAAGAAGGACCTCGCGCGCCTGCGCCACGGCGCGCTCGCTCACGGGCTCGAAGTCGCGCTCGTAGATGGCGCGTACGGCCAGGCTGCGCGCGAGCAGCCCGTCGGCGTCGTGCTCGTGCAGCACCCCCGTCGCAAACGGCACGCCGTCGCGCGCGAGCTGCCGGAAGCACGCTGCGCCCGTCCCGCCGCCGGCGATCACGAAGACCTCCGGATCGCCCTCCGGCCGCGCCAGTTCGACGCTGCCGAAGGCGGGGTCGTACGCTCCGGGCCCAAGGTCGTAGAGCTCGGCGACGCGCTCGGCCGTGAGGACCTCGTCGGGTGCCCCCTGGCACATCACACGCCCGTCGCGGATGCAGATCACGTGGTCGGCCGCCTTCTGCGCGAGATCGATCTCGTGCAGCGACGCCACGACGGCCATGCTGCGCTCGCGGGCCTCGCGCCGCAGGAGCTGCAGCATCTCGAGCTGCGAGCGAACGTCCAAGTACGACGTGGGCTCGTCGAGCAGCAGCACGCGCGGCTCCTGGCAGAGCGCCCGGGCGAGAAGGACGCGCTGCCGCTGGCCGTCGCTGATGTGGGCAAAGTCGCGCTCGGTGAGCTCTGCCGTGCCCGTGGCCTCCAGCGCGGCGCGCACGGCCTCGTGGTCCTTCTCGCCCAGCACGCCGAGCCTGCCGGTGAAGGGGTAGCGGCCCGCCTCCACGACGTCGCGGCAGGTGAGCAGCTCCGTGCTCGGCCTGCCGGTGAGCATGACCGCCATCTCCTGCGCACGCTCGGTCGCCGGCACCTCGTCGAGCACTCGGCCGAAGAGCTCCACGACGCCGCCGAGCGCGCGCAGCTGGCCCGCCACGGTGCGCAGAATCGTGGTCTTGCCGGAGCCGTTGGGGCCGATGAGCGCCACGACCCGCCCCGGCCGCACGGCCAGGCAGACGTCGCGCACGAGCGCCCGCTGCCCGTGCCCCACCGCCAGATCCCGCAGCTCCAGCGCGTTCTGCTCATTGGGGACGTGTTTTTTCGTGCAGACAGAACGGGACAGGTTTTGGCCCCTTCCGCCGTCGCCCGGCGGCAAACCTGTCCCGTTCTGTCTGCACGAAAAAACACGTCCCCAATGAGCAGTCATCGGGACCTCCTGCGGAGCATGAGGGCGATCACGACCGGCGCGCCAAAGACGGCGGTCACGGCGCTCACGGAGAGCTCGACCGGCGAGAAGAGCGTGCGCGCGATGAGGTCGCACCCGCAGCAGAAGGCCGCGCCGGTGAGAAAGCATGCCGGCGTCACGTAGAGCGGGCGCGACGACCCCACCCCGCGGCGCGCCAGGTGCGGCGCGGCGATGCCCACGAACGAGACCGGGCCTGAGAAGGCGGCGACGCAGGCCGAGAGCAGGCTCGACACTGCGACGATGAGCATGCGCAGCCCCCGGACGTCGACGCCAACGCTCTGCGCGTAGGCCTCGCCGAGCTGGTAGGCGCCGAGCGGCTTGGAGAGCGCAAAGACGGCGGCGCCCATGGCGAGAACCGCCACGGCGACGATGGCCACGTCAGGCCAGGTGGCTCCCGAGAAGCTGCCGCGCGACCAGTTGTCCAGGTTCACGATGGACTGGTCGTCGGCAAAGGCCACGAGGAAGTTGGTCGCGGCGGAGCAGATGTAGCCCACCATCACGCCCGCGACGATGAGCATGCTCTGCGTGCGCACGCGTCGCGAGATGAGCAGCACAAAGCCCATGGTGAGAAGCGACCCCGCAAACGCCGCGACGACGGAGGCGCCCGGGCTCATGACCTGCCCGGCCCCCAGCACCACGATCATGACCACGGCCACCACGAGCTTGGCGCCCGAGGAGACGCCCAGCACGAAGGGGTCGGCGATGGGGTTGGCAAAGAAGGTCTGCAGCAGGAAGCCCGAGAGCGAGAGCGCACCGCCCAGAAGCACCGCCTCGACGGCGCGCGGCAGGCGAATCTGCCAGATGACCTGCGCCGCGGTGGAGCCGTCGCCGGGGCCCGCCGCGAGGATGCGCAGCACGTCTGCGGGCGTGGTGCCAACGCTTCCCAGGCAGAGGCTCGCGACGAAGAGCGCCGCCAGGCCGAGAAGAACGACGAGGTCGAAGGCGAGCGCCCGCGACGCTCCGCCCTTCTCGCCTCCGCGCCCCCTCTCGAGCACTGTCGCGCCGCAGCCCACGTCAGGCCAGCTTCCAGACGTAGCTCGTCGGCTCCCCGGAGCCGGAGATGGCGGCGCGCAGGTCGAAGATGATCTCCGCCATGCTGGTGATCTGCTGGTAGAGATTGGAGTCGCAGGTCCAGACGCTTCCCTCGCGCACGGCGCGGAAGTCGGCGAGCAGCGCGTTTCTCCTGACCAGCTCGGCGAGGCTGGTGACCCCGTCGTCGATGGTCCCGTTGTAGATGATGACGTCCGCGTCGTGTGCGGCCTCGTAGAAGCGCTCCATCTCGACGGTGATGGTGGTGGGGGAGGAGTCCGCGGCGCCCGTGGCGTCAAAGCTCACGTAGGCGCCGCCCGCGGCCTCGATCATCTGGCAGAAGTAGTCGCCCGCGCGGCGCGTCACCGCGGCGCCGTCCTCGTTGATGTAGAAGAAGGCGACGGTTCGGCCCGTGGAGCCGCCCTGCGAGGCCGCCTCCACGCCGGCTGCGATCTCGTCGAAGACCGCGGTCGCCTCGTCCTCGCGGCCAAAGAGCGTGCCCATGAGGCGGATCCACTCCAGTCGTCCCAGCATGCCCTCCTCGCGGCTGGACTGCTCCATGAGCACGGTCACGCCGAGCTCCTCGAGCTTGGCGCGGACCTCGGGCACGTGGTCGATGTTGGTGTTCTCGATCGCGAGCGGGCAGCCCGCGGAGGCGATGAGCTCGTAGTCCGGGGCGCGGTAGATGCCGCCATAGGCAATGGTGCCGTCCTTCAGGCGCGCGGCGAAGCCCTCGACGGGGGAGTCCTCGGCGCGCACGGACGAGACGCCCACGGCGTCGAGCGCCCCGATGGCGTCGACGAGGCAGATCATGGCGGTGGAGACCAGGTAGACGCTCTCGAGCGGGCGGCGTATCACGGCGACGTCGTCGGGCAGGTCCTCCGGCGCGTCGGCGCCTTCGGGCACGACGAGGAAGCGCTCCCCGCTGGCGAGGCTCGCGAGCCGGAATCCGCCCTCGTAGGCGTCCAGCGAGAACTGCGTGGCATGCGCGAGCGGCACGGGCGTCGCCTCGCCGAGCGCGGAGAGGCCCTGCGAACCGGCGTCCTTCTCGCCCGTCGCCGCGTCCCGGCCGGAGCAGCCGGCCAGGGTCAGGGGCGCGAGAAGGCCGAGCCCGACGGCGGACCGGCGAGAGACAGACGTGCTCACGGGGACTCCAATTCAACGAGATGCTGCTCCCATGATACGCCCGCCGGCCGTCACGTCGCGAGGCCGTATCATTGGCGGCGTTGACTTCCGTTGAAAGGGGCGCGATGAACGCCATCTCAAAGCTGCTGCTGGGCGGAGAGCTCGACCGCAAGGTCCTTCTCGGCGCCGAGCGCTCGACGCTCATGCTCGTGGACGACCCGCTGCGCCAGTACTCGAGCTTCTTCATGCGGCTGCTCGCGGCCACGGTCGTGGCGACCGCCGGCATCGCCAGTGACTCCGCTACGACGATCATCGGCGCCATGCTCATCGCGCCGCTGATGTCGCCCATGCTGGGGACGGCGCTCGCCACCGCCATGGGTCGGCCGCGTCAGGCCCTGCGCACGCTCGCGCTCGTGGTCTTTGGCATGGCGCTCGTGGTCGTGGCGTCCGCCTGCGTGACCGCGCTCATCCCCGTGGCCGCGGACATGGAGACCAACTCGCAGGTGCTCTGCCGCGTCTCGCCGCGTCTGGTCGACCTGATCATCGCGCTGGCCGCGGGCTTCATGGCGGCGCTCGCCTCGATGCGCGCCGACATCCCCGACGCGGTGCCCGGCGTGGCGATCTCGGCCTCGATCGTGCCGCCGCTGTGCGTGGTGGGCGCGGGCATCTACGAGGGCGTGCCGAGTGCGGCGGTGGGCGCCTTCACGCTCTTCTTCACCAACTTCCTGGCCATCCAGGTCATGGGCGGCCTCGTCTACCTGCTCATGGGCCTCGGGGCGCGACGCCTCTCCGAGGTGGGCGCCCAGGCGCGCCAGATCTGGTACGCGCTGGTGGCGCTGGCGATGGCCGTGGTGGTGGGCCTGCTCTTCTCCACGAGCATGGACGTGCTCAGCGTGACGCAGCGCGAGCGGCAGGTCCAGGACGTCACGGCGGCGTGGCTTGACGGCTCCGACTACCGCGTGGAGGGGCTCGAGGTCGACGGCGAGGACGTCTACGTGCGGATCGTCGGCCATGGCGACGTTCCCGACGCGCGTGGCCTCAGCGACACGCTGGACGAGAAGGACGTGGGCGTGCAGAGCGTCTCGGTCTCTGTCCTGGAGGAGCAGCGCGTCGTCACCGGCTCGTAGCGGGCGGCGGTCACGGACGGCACGCCGTTCTTGTCCCCTAGGGAGGACAAGAACCTCGGTGGTCACGGACGGCCCGCCGCGCGCCGCTCGGTACAATGGGGGGCAAAGCATCCGAGAGGGGGCCTTGTGGACGACGGTCCGTTCATCCAGAGGTCGGACGGCGGCGAGCCCGTCTCGCCGGATCGTGGCGGATCGGACGGCGGCAGGACGGACCTTCGCTGCGTCGCGCGCTACCTGGGCATAGCCGCGGCAGTCTGCCTGCTGCTGGGCCTACTCGCCGTATGGGGAGCTCGTACGAGTTTTGTCGGATACCTCGACACGGTGGACACTGCCGCGGGCGGAGGCTGGCTGCTGCTGTTTCTCCCGGCGACAGTGGCCTTTTCGGGCTCGCTGGCAATGGTCGCCCTGGCGCTGGCGGCGGGAGGCGTCGTTCTTCTCGTCATCGCGGGCGTCGTGCTCGTGGTTGACCTGGCCAGGAAGAGGGGCTCCAAGGGAGGGCAAGATGCGCGTCCAGAAGATTGAGCTACCGAGCGCGGGCTATGGGCCCAGGGGTGCCACGCTCACGGCATACGTGCAGGACAATGTCGAGGCGCAGGTCTCGCGTCGGCGCCCCGGGGTGCTGATCTGCCCCGGCGGCGGGTACGCCTTCTGCTCGGATCTGGAGGCCGAGCCCATCGCGCTCGCGCTCGTCGCCCGCGGGCTCCAGGCCTTCGTGCTCGACTACACCGTGCTCGACGACGCGGAGACCGGGCCGCTGCTTCCCGCCCCGCAGCTCGACCTGGCGCGGGCGCTCGCCCTGGTGCGGTCCCGTGCGGACGAGTGGCTCGTGGACGAGAAGGACCTCGGCGTGCTCGGCTGCTCCGCGGGGGCGCACCTCTGCGCATCCTATGCGGGCGTCATGCGCGACGAGGCGTTTCTCGCCCGGGCGGGGGTCTCTCCCAGCGTCGCGCGGCCGGATTGGCAGGTGCTCTGCTATCCCGTCGTTGACCTTGGCGCCGGCTGGCCGCCCGATTCCGCCTACGCCGCGTGCGTCTGCGACGTCGGCTCGCCGCTGCGCCGCGCCCAGGACCTGGTGGGGCCCGACACGCCGCGGACCTTCCTCTGGCATACCGCTACGGACGAGACGGTCCCCGTCCGCAACGCCTACCTCTACGCCGAGGCGCTTGCCTCACACGGCGTCGACCACGAGTGCCATGTGTTTCACGCGGGCCGCCACGGGCTCTCGCTTGCGACCGAGCAGTCCGCGCGCTGGTGCGACTGTGTGAATCCGCACGTCGCGCACTGGTTCGACCTCGTGATCGAGTGGATCGGACGAGGCGACGCGCACTCCCATCTCGATGACGCGCCTTTGGAAGGCTAGTCTCCGCTTGCGCCGTCTGCAAAAACTGCCTTCAGTCCATATTACCCGGTGGCTGGAATCAAAACTCGCCTCCGATCCATGCGAAATGAGCTGTCGCGGCCTTACTTTTCTCTGATAGATTCATCCAAGGTTGTATTAATTAAAGTTTTCTTAGTCATGGGCGCGTCGCGGGCTGAAAAATGCATGGATCGAAGGCGGGTTTTGTTCCGGGAGGCCGGGGAAAATGGACTGAAAGCCGATTTTGCAGGTGAACTCGTGCCGAAGGCCTGGCGTAGGCCCGGTCGAAGACTTGTGTATCCTTGCAGGCACGGCGGACGTGCGGGAGGGGAGGCTCATGGCGCGGAAATCAGCCGGACGCTTCGTGGCGGCCGCCTTTCTGGCAGCGTGCCTCTACGCGCTCTCAACGCCGTGTTCCAAGGTGCTTCTGGGAAACGTCGCGCCCAACATGATGGCTGCCCTGCTCTACTTGGGCGCGGGCGCTGGGATGGCGGTGCTGACGGGGGCGCGGGCAGTTGCGCGGCGCGCGACGTCCGAGGAGATTCCGCTCGAGCGCGCGGATGCTCCCTACGTCGTGGCCATGGTTCTGCTCGACGTTGCGGCGCCCATTCTGCTCATGGCGGGCCTCGCGCACGCCGCCCCCGAGAACGTGGCCCTGCTCAACAACTTCGAGATCGTGGCGACGGCGGTCATCGCCTTCGCGGCCTTCCGTGAGCGCGTGGCGCCCCGCACCTGGGCGGGCATCGCCGTGATCACGGCGTCGTGCGCGCTGCTCAGCCTCGAGGGCGCCGGCGCGCTGAGCTTCTCCTCGGGCTCGCTTTTGGTGCTCGGCGCGTGCCTGTGCTGGGGAGTCGAAAACAACTGCACGAGTCGGCTCTCCGAGAAGGACCCCGCCCAGGTGGTCGTCGTAAAGGGGTTTGGCTCCGGCGCGGGCGCGCTTGCGGTGGCCCTTCTCGCCGGCGACGCGCTCCCGGCGCTTCCGGACGCGGCCGCCGCCCTGCTGCTGGGCTTCGTCGCCTATGGGCTCTCGATCTTCTTCTACGTCTACGCCCAGCGAGGCCTGGGTGCGGCCCGGACGAGCGCCTACTACGCCGTGAACCCGTTCATCGGGGCGGCGCTTTCGCTGGCGCTGTTTCAGACGGTGCCGGGGCCGATGTTCCTGACCGCGCTGGCGCTCATGGCACTGGGCGCGTGGCTGGTGACGCCGCGGGCGGAATAGGTGCGGCAACAGGACGTTTTGGCGGCCCGGGTCGTCCATCCGCCGCACCTTGACAGAAGAGGTGCGGCGGATGGACGTTTTCGAGTCGCGGACCGTCCATCCGCCGCGCCCCAGCAGCCGAGAAGAACCTACAGCTGCGGCTCCGGCTGCGTCCTGAGGTCGCGGCCTACGCGAGCCAGGCGCGTGACGTCGGTCTCGGCCTGCCCTTCGTTCCAGCGCTGGCGCGTCTCGTGCAGCGGATCGCCGGGTTCCGCCCACAGCCGCTCGGCCACCGGGGCCCATGCTGCCGCCGCGGGCGCGGTCTTCTCACGCAGCTGCTCGGGCGTCTCCTGCTCCACGAGGTCCGTTGAGCGGGCGCCCGTCTCGGAGACCATGCGCGGCAGGTCGTCCGGGTTCTCCAGCATCGGGCAGGGTCGTAGGTGGTTGGTGTTGAACGGCTGGCTCTGGTAGTACTTCATGAAGAGCGGCGACCGCAGCGCGTCGAGCAGGCTCACGTCATGGATGTTGGCGTTGGCGAAGTGGATGAACACGCACGGCTCTACGTCTCCCGCGGCATTGATGTGCAGGTAGCGACGTCCTCCGGCGATGCAGCCGCCCACGAACTCGCCGTCGTTCTGGAAGTCCAGCGTGAAGAGCGGCTTAACGCCGCGCATCTCGCGCACGAAGCGATACATCCGCTCGCGCTGCTCGGGCGTGGGCATGAGGTCGGCGGATGCCGCGCGGCCTACCGGCATGAAGTGGAAGTACCAGCAGAACAGCGCGCCCTTCTCGATCATCCAGTCCATGTTCTGCTCGGTGGCGACGGCGTCCGCGTTGGCGCGCGTCCAGCAGCAGGAGATGCCAAAGGGCAGGTCGTGCGCGCGCAGCAGGTCCATCGCCCGTTCGATCTTGGCGTAGGTCCCGTCGCCGCGACGCTCGTCGGTGGTGTGCTCGTTGCCCTCGGCCGAGATGGCGGGCACGAAGTTGGCCACGCGGATCATGTCCTGACAGAAGGCCTCGTCGATGAGGGTGGCGTTGGTGAAGCAGAGGAAGGCGCAGTCGGGGTACTTCTCGCAGATGCGGATGAGGTCGTCCTTGCGCACGAGCGGCTCGCCGCCGGTGTAGATGTAGACGTGGCAGCCCAGCTCGCGGCCCTGGTCGATGATCGAGCAGATGTCCTCGTAGGAGAGGTTGAGCGCGTGCCCGTACTCGGCCGCCCAGCAGCCGGTGCAGCGCAGGTTGCAGGCGCTCGTGGGGTCAAGCAGGATGGCCCAGGGGATGTTGCACGCGTACTTGTCGCGCGCCTTCTCCTGCACGGGCCAGGCGAGGATGTTGGCGTCCACGATGAAGGTCTTGAGCAGGCGCCGGCGCACCTCCGGATTGAGGTGGAAGGCCTTGAGGATGAGCTGGTACCAGTTGCTGCGGTCGTCGATGGCGCTGCGGAACGCCGCTCGCTGGGTGGGAAAGACGCTCGCCGGGGTGTACTTGTCGATCGTATCCATGATCTTGGGGATGCGGGCCTCGGGATCCTCGTCCACGTAGTCGATGAGCTTGTAGAGTGCGGCGCGTTCGGCCGACTGGGTCAGTGCCATGCTGGGTCCTTTCGCGAGCTCGATGGGACGCTCTGTTTATACCCAGTTAGGTGAAAACCCACATCTGTGGAGTAGTTAAGGTGTCTCTTCCGTGAAGGGGGAGGGCATGGCGCCTATTCCACAGATGGCGGTGCAGTGTGGACTGCAATTTACACAAAGATGAACTAAATGTGGAAATACGGTGAATCTAATGAACATGTGATAAATCGCTGGAACGGCCCAATTGTTTCGAGTAGATTTCATAATCGGACAGCACAGGAACCCCGGCCGGCGGCGGCCGGGAAACGACCATTCAGGAGGTCACCATGGGCCGCAAGCTCGGCAACCTGCTCGCAAGCATCTTCTCCGGAGACCGTTCCCTCGAGGCCTCCCGCAAGCTCGAGGCCAGCAAGAGCTCCGCGCCCGCATTCGCCGAGCTGGATGCGCGCCTCGGCGCCGGCAGGTTCCCGATCGCGTAGCTTGCGGCGGCCGCCCGGCCTCGCTCGACCCACGATCCCCCACAGCTGTGGAACAATAGGCGCGTCTCGTCCGTCCGGGCGGGGCGCGTCTTGCTGTCGGCCGAGGGGACACTCATGATGCTGGGCGAGAAGAACGACGAGCACGTGGACCGACGCGTGCGGCGCAGCCGTCGCGCCATCGTCGCGGCGTTTGACCGTCTGATCACGGAGGTTCCGCTCGAACAGATCACCGTGAGCGCGATCGCGCGCGAGGCGGACGTGGATCGCAAGACCTTCTACCAGCACTTTGGGTCGGTGGACGGGCTGCTTGACGCCATCGCCGACGATGTGGTCACAGGGCTGCTCGACGAGGTCGAGCTGGCCACGCGGGCGCGCGTCGAGGCCGCCGCGGACGTGACGCCGCTGCGCGCCTTCTTCGCCGCGCTCGCCGAGTACCTGAGCCAAAACGAGACGCTCGGGCGCGGCTACTGCGAGCACGTGCCCTCCGAGCTGCTCTTCGAGCACCTCTCGCGCCCGCTGGCGCGACAGAGCGTCGAGCGCGGCTTCGTTCGCGGGGACGTGCCGGACGAGGAGCTGGAGATGCTGCTCGCGTTTGGGCTCGGCGGGCTCTTCTCGCTGTATCGCTGGTGGCTGCTCTCGGACCGCGCCGTGCCGCTCACCGAGGTGACGCGCTACGCGAGCCAGCTGCTCGAGGGCGGGACGGCGGCGCTGATGCACTAGGGGCGGGGCCTTCGCGCGCCCTGCCCGAACCTCGGACGAGGCGCATATTCTAAGCAACCCGGAAAGCCGTGCTGCGCCCGCTACTTCACCGTGAGCACCGGGACGTCGACGGAGCGCAGCACGCCAAAGCTCACGCTGCCGAGCATGCCGCGCAGCGCGCCCAGGCCCCGGCGCCCCATGACCACGAGGTCGATGTCACGGCTCGTGACGTAGTCGACGATCCCCTCGAGCGCGGAATCGGAGATGACGGCGTCGGCCACGATCTTGCACTTCGCGTCGTCGCGGGACTCGTCCACCACGTTCTGGATGTCTGCGACCGTGCTCTGCACCACCGACTCGAGGATGCGCTCGTAGGTCGAGGGGTCGCCGACCGCATAGGGTGTGTCGAGGCCAATGTCTCCGAGCAGCGTGGGATTGGGCAGGGTCGAGGAGGGGATGACGGTCACCACGTGCACCTTCGCGGTCTCGTAGGGGCCGGCCAGACCAAGCGCTATGTGCAGGGCGCTCTTTGCGTGGTCGGACTCGTCGTAGGGAACCAGGATGTTTTTAAAGTACATGGTTACCTCCTCGTGCCGGGTTTGGCGCTTATCGGCGTTTATACCCGTCGGTGGGCCGAGCTTTCGACGCTTCGGCAAGCGCGGCCGACTTGTCCGCGGGCGTATGATATGAGGGGAGCGTCTCAGTGCAGCGGTTAGGGGGCGAGAAGAACGTGCGTGTCACGGTGCTGATGGAGAACTGCACGCCGTCGAGCCGCCTGGCGGCCCGGCATGGCCTCTCGCTTTGGCTCGAACTTGCCGACGGACGGCGCGTCCTGTTTGACATGGGTCCGGACGACGCCTTTCTCGCCAATGCTCGCGCGCTCGGCGTGGACGTCACCATGGCCGACCTTGCGGTGCTCTCCCACGGGCACTACGACCACGGCGGCGGCCTGCGCGCCTTTCTGGACGCGTGCGGGAAGGCGGGACGCGACGTTCCCGTCCACGTGCGCGAGCATGCCTTCGAGGAGCACGTCTCCGGTACGCCGGAGCGCCATCACGCGATCGGGCTGGACCCGGCGCTCGCGACGGACCCGCATGTGGTCATGGTGGGCGAGAGGTGCGAGGTGGGCGACGGGCTCACGCTCTTCTCGACCGCACGGCGCGACCATCCGGCGGCGCGTTCCAACCGGCGCCTGATGGAGCGGCGTGACGGTGCGCTTGCGCCGGACCGCTTCCTGCACGAGCAGAGCCTGCTGATCGTCGAGAGCGACCGTCGCTACTTGGTCTCCGGCTGCTCGCACGGCGGCATCCTCAACATCATGGACGCCGCGGAGGAGCTGGCGAGCGGTCCGCTCGACGCGGTCGTGGCGGGCTTTCACCTGATGGACCCGAGCGGCGGCACCGTGGAGGACCCGGAGCTCACGCGTGCGCTCGCGGCCGAGCTTGCCGCGCGGCCCACGCGCTACCTCACGTTCCACTGTACCGGGACCGACGCGTTTGCCCTGCTGCGCGACACGCTGCGCGAGCGCGTGGGCTACCTGCACGTGGGGAGCCGCGTGAAGCTGTAGGCGAGTCGCGTGGCGCGGACGGGTATACTGCGCCTAGGAAACTCGTGATCGGAGGCTCGCATGTCCGGGCTCATTGGCCTGATTCTCACGCTGCTCGTCGTGGCGTTTGTCGTGTCGCTTGTGGTGTCGTTCCTGGTGAACATCGTCGCTGGGGCGCTCTCGCTGCTGCCGGCGATCTTTGTCATCGTGGTCATCTGGTTCTTCGTGCGCGGCGGGAAGATTCACATCGAGTTCCCCGGGCGCGACGACCGCGACCGTCTCGACTAGGGGCGCGAGGGGTTGCAAAGGACGAGGCGCGCACCGGGGCGCGCCTCGGCGGGCGCCAGAGCTGAGGCCCCTGGGGGCGGCTCCGGCGCCCTTTCTGAGCTTCTACCAGCGGATCGTATACGGCTCCGCCGTGAACGAGCAGAACGTGGCGGTGACGTTTTCCAGCGCAAAGACCTCGCAGTTGCCGTCATCGGCGGCGTACATGGGCTGGAGCTCGGGATACTCCGCGAGCACTGCCTCGCGCGCCTCGAGCCGGTCGTCGAGCAAGGCGTCGGCCGTGACGCGCAGCCACGTGCCGTCGGCGCCGGTCGCGCAGATGGCCACGCGCGGGTGGGCGAGCATCTGCTCGGAGACGGGCTTCACGCGCCCGGTCTGGATGTAGAGCTTGCCCTCGAACTTGGCGATGGTCCCAAAGGGGCGAACCTGCGGGTTGCCCGCCTCGTCGACGGTTGCCAGGAAGTAGGTGGGGTTGGCCTTGAGATATGCGAGGACCTCGTCCATGGGAGCTCCTTTCGCGTGCGAAAACGGTCGTCGTCGCCACTTTACTCCGCTTCGGGGGTCGCGAGGGCGCGCTTGTAGTAGATCTTCACGGCGAGCAGGACGAGCGCGAGAAAAACCAGCGTGGCCGCCACGGAGACCATGGACTCAAAGCTCACGAGCGCCCCCACGAGGACGGCCACCACGGCGAGCGCGGGTAGCAGCTGCACGTAGGCGCGCGCGACCTCTCGCTCGAGGTGGGCTTGGAGCTCATCGTTCTCGCGGGCAAGGAAGCGGCGCAGCTCAGCCTCGTCGCGAAGGGCGCGGCGCAGGCTGAGGACCTGTCGTGCGGTGATGCCAGCGGCGACGGTGAACATGCCCATCATGAACCCCGAGAGGAAGCCCGAGATGCGTGCGTCTCCGTGCAGGGCGGGGAGCGTGTCGGTCGTGATGAGCGCGACCAGGGACGCCCATGCGGCGAACATAACGGCAAGCAGGATTCTCTCGCGGCGTAGGCGGCGGCGGATGGTGGTGCGCAGCGCTTCGGCGGTGTTCTTCATGGCGATCACAGCTCCTCATCAATGTCGGAAAAGTCAAAGACGTCCTCGATCGTGAGGCCAAAGTACCGAGCGATCCTGTAGGCGAGCGGCAGGGAGGCGGTGTATTTTCCCACCTCGATGGACGTGATTGTCTGCCGCGTGGTGCCCACGGCGTCGGCGAGCTCGGCCTGGCTCATCTTGCGCGCTCGGCGCAGCTCCTTGATGCGCGTTCGCATGGGCCTCCTCTCGTGCCGGAGATATGCAAAGCCTGCTTTGCAAGATAAGCATAGTACGCTTTGCAAAAAAAGACAAGCAGACTTTGCAATTCTCTTTTTGCAAGGGAATCGTCGAAAGCGCACTCGGAGTGAGGTGAGGTTTGCTCTGCAAAATGAGGCTTCAATCCATTTTTCTCGTTCGCCGGATACAAAACCGGCCTTCGATCCATGGAAAAGCAGGCGATTGGACGTGGCGGGCATCTGCTGATTAAACTCTAAGACGTATTAAGCAAAGTAAAGAAAAGGGACCCATCGCCAGACCGCCATTTTTCCATGGATTAAAGACTGGTTTTGTATCCGGCAGGCCGGCAATATGGACTGAAGGCCAAAAAAGCATGCCCTCGCGCGCTGCGTGGGCAATCGAGGCAGCTATCGCGCGTAGTGACCGAGGCACATCCCGATGAAGTCGCGCATCTCGGCGCGGAAGTCCGTCTCGGGTCGCTCAATCCGGAGCCGCTCGAGCGCCTCCGCGATGAGCGGGTTGCTCCAGCAGCCGCTGACCAGGCCAGTCGCATGGTAGTAGATGGCCACGAGCAGGGGCTCCACGCGCTCGGGCTCGATGTCGAGGATGAGAGGCAGGTGCTCGCGCATCCGGGCGACGTGGTCGTAGTAGGCGCGCTTGAAGACCATGAGGCGCTCGACGGTGACGTTGGTCTCCACGATCGTGGTGAGCAGGTCGCCTAGGCGGAAGTACTCCTGGTGTGCGTTGGCGATGCCCGCCCAGACCTCGGCCACGGTGTCCGGGGCAAGCCCGCAGCCCTCGGGCAGGGCGGTGAGCAGGGCGTTGAAGTACGAATCCATCTCGTCCGCGGTCAGGAGCAGGAAGATTTCCTCCTTGGTGCTGACGTACTTGTACAGGTTGGCGCGCGACCAACCGAGCTCGTCGGCGATCGTCGTGAGCGTGATCTCGTGGTAGGGGCGCGCGGCAAATTGTCTGCGGACGGCCCCCTTGATCTCTTCGAGGCGCTGCCCCTTCTGCTCGGCGCTGCGCGCTCGGATGAACTCTGCCATGACTCCTCCAAACCGTGTACGAGGAAAGTATACCGCAGCTTATCGAGAAAATAAGAAAAACAACGTCACCTAACCTTTGACAAGATACGCAACGCAACGTAACTTAAGACCTGTTAATTGGGGACAGTCCCCAATTAGCGCAAAGGTTTGATGTAAGGAGAAGAGCATGCTGACGAGAAGGAACTTCCTGGCAGTTACCGCTGCGGGTACGGCCGCGCTCCTGGTCGGTTGCTCCGGCGAGAAGAGCGAGGGGCCTGCGGCGACTCCGGCAACGAAGCCGGTCGAGGACGCTCCCGCGGCGGACGCCGCGCCCGCTGGCGCGACCCTTGTCGCGTACTTCTCGGCCACGGGCAACACGGAGGGCGTGGCTGCCGCGATCGCCGAGCGCCTGGGGGCGGACGTCTTCGCCATCGAGGCGGCGCAGCCCTACACGGAGGCGGATCTCAACTACAACGACGATGCCTCCCGTGTGAGCGTCGAGCACGCGGACGGAGCCAGCCCCGAGCTCGCGCAGGTCACGCCCGACGGCTGGACCGACTACGACACGGTCCTTCTCGGCTATCCGATCTGGTGGGGTGAGGCGGCCTGGCCGTTGCGCACGTTCGTGGCGGGCAACGACTTTGGCGAGAAGACCGTGATGCCGTTCTGCACCTCTGGTTCCTCGGGCATCGGGGGCAGCGCCGAGCGCCTTGCGGAGCTCGCCGGCACCGGCAACTGGCTCGAGGGCGAGCGCTTCTCTGCCGGTGCCGGCGATGATGCGGCGGCCTGGGTCGCCGGCCTGGGGCTGTAGGAGGGGGAAGATCATGAACGTCGTCATCTTGCAGGGGAGCCCCAACCGCGACGGCTCCACCGCCATCCTCTGCGAGGAGTTCGCGCGCGGCGCGCGCCAGGCGGGACACGAGGTCGAGCGCATTGACGTGGCGCAGGCGGACGTGAGGACCTGCACGGGCTGCGTGGCCTGCGGCTACGGCGCGCGCCCGTGCGTCCAGCGCGACGGCATGGTCTCGATCCTCGAGAAGATCCTCGCCGCCGACGTCCTGGCCCTGGCCACACCGCTCTACTACTACGCTATGACGGCCCAGCTCAAGGCCGTGATCGACCGGTTCTGCTCAGAGAACTCCGCCATCACCGCGCGGCGCCTGCGCTCCGTCCTCCTCGCCGTGGCGTGGAACGCGGACAGCTGGACCTTCGACGCGCTTGAGGCTCACTACGACACGCTGGTCCGCTATCTCGACCTGAGAGACTGCGGCCGCGTGCTCGGCTACGGCTGCGGCACGCCGTCCATGACGCGCGCCACGGATGCCCCGCAGCATGCCTTCGAGCTGGGGCGCTCGCTGTAAAGGGACGCGGCAGCCCCCGCGCTCCGTCATGCCATGTGCTACAACAGTGGGGGGATCGATGGGGGCATGCGGCATGTGGCTGCTGGCGGCGGTTGGCTCGGCGCTCTTTGCGGGCGTGACGGCGGTTCTCGCCAAGCTCGGCGTGCGCGAGACGGACTCCGGCCTGGTGACGGCGCTGCGCACGGGCGTGGTGCTGGCCTTCTCCGCGCTGGTGCTGCGCGAGCGGCTGGGGCGTCGCGAGCTGGGCGGTCTCGTGCTTCTGGTGGCGGGCACGCTTGCGATCGCCGCGGCGTGAGCGCGAGGGGAGGGCGAGAAGAACCTCGTGGGTTGTCCCTACGCCCAACCGCGTGCTCGGAGTTCGGTGACCAGCGGATCGAGGTAGCTGCGCTCGCAGCCGTCGTAGCCCTCGCGCATCTGGGCGAGGGCCGTGCCCGAGCGCTGGTCGCCCTTGCGCGCCTCGCCTTCGAGCATCTTGAAGTAGATGCGCATCATGGCCTTGTCAACCGCGCCGAGCCGCTCGAAGTGAAAGCCGCCCTGGCAGTAGCACCATGGCATGTCGGGGTAGGCGCCTGCGGGGAAGGAGCGTCGGAACGCCTCCTCGTGCTCGCTTGCGGGCCAGAGCTCGCTGGGCATGGGCGTAGCGCCCACGGCAACCACGGCATAGCGCTTCTCGCCATGCGCCGCCATATAGGCCCGGAACCGTTTTGCCCCCTTGAGCGATGCCGCGTGGAACCAGCTGCAGAGGACCACGAGGTCCGCGTCCGCGGCGACGACCTCGATTTGTTCGAGCGGGACCATCCGGCATCCGAGCTCCTCCGCGAGCCAGTCGGCGTATCTCTTGGCAGAGCCCGTCTGCGAGCAGAATGCGACGACCGCGCCCATGGCGACCCCTTTCGACGGAGGGTGGATTGTCCACGTTCTTCTCGCCAGTGTACGGGGTCGACGTCAGCTCCAGGTAAGCCGCCTGCGAGATGCAGGCGTGAAGGGCTCTGGCCGTCGTCGCGGCGGTCACTACCGGATGAAGTTCGTCTGCTGGCCAGCCTCCTGAGAGGGCAGCGGAACACCCGCCGCGCGGCCCGCATCGAGGCACTTGAGCATCCACGCCATGTTGCGCCCGAGCTGGCGCATGGTCCAGAGGCCCTCGGCGTCCTGCTCGGTCTCTGCCGCCACGTTGCCGTGCACGTTGTTCCAGTAGCGCGAGCTCACGACCGGCATCTGCGCGATGGTGAAGAACTTGTTGATGTCGTCGAAGGCAGAGGTGGTGCCGCCGCGTCGGGCGCTCGCCACGGCCGCCGCCGGCTTGTACGCGAGCACGTTCTTCTCGCCCGCACGGCCGTTGCTGTAGAAGAGGCGGTCCATGAAGCCCAACAGCGACGCTGCGGCGTGGGCGTAGTGCACCGGCGCGCCAAAGACAAAGCCGTCGGCCTCGGCTGCTTTGGGACGGAACTCGTTCACCACGTCGTCGAACGCGCAGCGGCCGAGCTTGGCGCAGCCGCCGCAGGCCACGCAGCCGCCCACGGGCCGCGCGCCGATCCAGAAGATCTCCGCCTCCACGCCCTCGGCCTCCAGCGTGCGCGCCACCTCCTCGAGCGCGCGGTTGGTGCTCCCCGCCTTGTGCGGGCTTCCGTTCACGAGTATGACCTTCATGGGATTCTCCTATCTGGTACGAAGGGACGCTTCCGTCTGTAAATTGGGGACAGTCCCCAATTTACAGATTCCCCGCTCGGACGAGCTCCAGGAACCGTCGTGCTGCGTCGCCGAGGGGGACGTCGCGCTTCCAGGCGAGGTCGATGACCGAGACGAGCGGCGGGAAGAGCAGGCGAAACTCCAGCCCCGTGCCCGGCCCCACCGTCGTGAGCCCGTCGAAGGAGAGCATGCGGCCCACGCCCTCGCGCGCGAGCAGGGCTCCGTTGTAGGCGAGGTTGTACGTCGTCGCGATGGTGGCCTCGCCCGCGCGGTCGCCAAACCACGTGGCGAGAAGCCCGGTGAGCCCGCCGCCCTTGGCATGGCGCTCCGGTACGATGAGCGGCGCGTCGAGAAGGTCGGCGGGGCTTGCCGTGTCGCGGGCGACCAGCGGGTCGTCGTCGCGCATGAGGACGCCCCAGGCGTCGGTGGGGGAGAGGCGCAGGTGGGCGTAGCGGTCAACGTCGGGGTAGCTCATGAGCACGGAGAAGTCGTCGACGCCATGCTCCAGGCGCTCGATGAGGTCGGGAGCGTTGCCGCTGTGCAGGTGAAAGCGCACGCCGGGGTACTTCTCGCGAAAGGCGCGCACGTGGCGGGCGATCACGCGCATGCCCTCGGACTCGCCGGCGCCGATGAAGACGTCGCCCTCCACGATGTTCTCGCCGTGCGTGAGGTCCGCTGCGGTCTGCTCCGCGAGACCGACGATCTCCTGGGCGCGTCGCCGCAGGTAGAGGCCCTTCTCGGTGGGCGTGACGCTGCGGCTGCGGCGCTCGAGGAGCGGGGTGCCGAGCTCACGCTCGAGGGCGGCGATCTGCCGGGAGAGCGCCGGCTGCGTCACGTGCAGCGCCTCGGCCGCGCGCGACATCGTCCCGTGCTCGCATACGGCGAGGAAGTAGCGAAGGGTTCGGAGTTCCATGGCTGCTCCATTACATCAATGCATATCACGATATGCGATATAAGCAATTGTAGCTCTGAGCACTGCGAAGCAAAATGATGAAAAGGGACTGTCCCTTTGTCTCATGGGAGGCAGACGTGAGGGTTGAGCTGCGGATTGGTGAGGTTGCGGTGCCCGTGGAGCTGAACGGCTCCGCTGCCGCACGCGCGCTTGCGGCGCAGCTCCCGCAGGCGCTTTCCATGAGCGCCTCGAGCGTGGGATGCTGCGGGCAGCTGCCCTTCTCGCTGCCGCACGACGCCGCCGACGTTCACCCCGGCTGGTCCGACGGCGACCTCAACTACAAGCCCGAGGGTGACTGGCTTGCGCTCTTCTTCGACGACGAGCGCAACTCCGCGCGTTATGGCGGCCAGGTCACGCTGGGGCATGCGGCGGGCCCGCTCGAGGCGCTGCGCGGCCTTACCGGCACAGTTGACGTGCGCATCGAGCGCACAGAGAGGAGATAGACATGGCAGTTAAGCAGACGGCGGGGCGCGACCAGCTGGGCAAGCTCGCCCCCAAGTTCGCGCAACTCAACGATGACGTGCTCTTTGGCGAGGTGTGGAGCCGCGAGGGGCAGCTCAGCCTCAAGATGCGCTCGATCGTGACCGTGGTGACGCTCGTGGCCAAGGGCATGGTGGACAGCTCGTTTGAGTATCACATGGCCACGGCGCGCAAGAACGGCGTCACGCGCGAGGAGATGGCGGAGATTCTCACCCATGAGGCGTTCTATGCCGGCTGGCCCAACGCGTGGGCGGCGTTCCGCGTGGCGCTCAAGGTCTACGGGGACGAGGCGGACGCCGGCGAGGGCACGTCCTTCTCGCCCATGTTCGGTCTGGGCAGTCCCAACGACGCCTACGCGCAGTACTTCATCGGCAACTCGTACCTGAATCCGCTGACCAGCGCCGCCGAGTGCGGCGTCGGCCTTGCCAACGTCACCTTCGAGCCGGGCTGCCGCAACAACTGGCACGTGCACAATGCCGAGAAGGGCGGCGGGCAGATTCTCGTCTGCACAGACGGTCGCGGCTGGTACCAGGAGTGGGGCAAGGAACCGCAGGAGCTCACACCGGGCACCGTCGTGGCGATCCCGGCGGGCGTCAAGCACTGGCATGGCGCCGCGCGCGACAGCTGGTTCAGCCACATCGCCTTCGAGGCGCCGGGCGAGAACTGCTCCAACGAGTGGCTTGAGCCCGTCACCGATGAGCAGTACCCCGCGTAACTGTACGTTGGAACTGCACGTTGGGGACGTGTTATTTCGTGCAGACAGTTTGGGACAGGTTATGTGCACGAAAAAACACGTCCCCAATTGACAGAAAGGTTGCATCATGGCAGAGATGACCTACACGACGCTCGGGCACTCCGGCATCAAGATCTCGCGCCTCTGCCTCGGCGGCATGAGCTTCGGCGCGCCCTCGGCGGACTTCCACCAGTGGACCATCGGCCCGGAGGAGACGCGCGCGGTGATCGCGCGTGCGCTCGAGCTGGGCGTGAACTTCATCGACACGGCCAACTGCTACGCGCACGGCACGAGCGAGGAGTACATCGGCGCCGCCCTGCGCGAGCTGGGCATCCCGCGCGACCAGGTGGTCCTGGCCAGCAAGGTCTTCTTCAATGAGGGCGGGCTCTCGCGCGAGGCGATCAACCGTGAGATCGACGGCACGCTCCAGCGCTTGGGCACGGACTACCTGGACCTCTACATCATCCACCGCTTTGACTACGAGACGCCGATGGAGGAGACCATGGAGGCACTCGACGGCCTCGTGCGCGCGGGCAAGGTGCGCGCCCTCGGCGCGAGCGCGATGTACGCCTACCAGCTCCACAACATGCAGGTCGTGGCCGAGAAGAACGGCTGGACCCCGTTCACGAGCATGCAGTGCCACTACAACCTGCTCTACCGCGAGGATGAGCGCGAGATGATTCCCGTGTGCCGCCAGTATGACATGGCGCTCACGCCCTACAGCCCGCTGGCGTCCGGGCATCTGTGCCGCCCCACCTGGGAGAGCGATTCGGCGCGCAGCCGCACCGACGTCGTGGTGCGCAACAAGTACGACGCCGACCGCGAGCGCGACATGCCCATCGTCGCGCGCGTTGCCAAGCTGGCAGAGCGCCACGACGTCCCCATGTCGCGCATCGCGCTCGCCTGGCACTGGGCGCGCGGCGTGGAGGCCCCGATCGTGGGCTGCTCGTCGCCGGCGCGCGTTGACGACGCGGTGGCGGCGCTCGACGTGGTGCTCACGGCCGAGGAGGTCGCCTACCTCGAGGAGCCCTATGTGGCGCACGAGCTCGTGGGCCCGGCTGCCCGCCCCGGCGAGAAGCCCCTCGCAGGCACGACCAACCCCAACGCAAAGTAAGCCTGTCGGGTGTGTCAATTGGGGACGGGTTATTTCGTGCAGACGGTTTGGGACAGGTTTGGCATCCCGGCCTCTCTGCGGTCAGAAACCTGTCCCAAAGCGTCTGCACGAAATAACCCGTCCCCAATTGACAGAATGGAGGCGCTATGGAGTTGAAGGGTGTCACCACCAACGAGAAGAACCAGGCGGTGCCGGCCGGGGCCGCGCCCGTGGGCCCGGAGGCGTTCGCGGCCCGCGCGGACACGACGGTGACGTGGCTCGGTGGCGCGGGCATCCTGCTCAACGCCCGCGGCACGCGCGTCATGGTCGACCCCGTGCTCGAGGGCTTTGACATGCCCGTGCTCTTTGACGCGCCGGTGGCGCCCGCGGACGTGCCCGCGCTCGACGCCGTCCTGATCACGCACATCGACAAAGACCACTTCAGCCGCCCCACCTGCCACGACCTCGCCGACGTGTACCCCGCCTACCACGCCCCGCGCTACGTGGCGCAGGTCGCGCGCGAGGAGGGCCTGCCCGGCGTCGGCCACGACATCGGAGAGTCCTTCTCGGTGGGCTCGGTGACGGCGCGCCTCACGCCCGCGTGGCACACCTGGCAAAACGATTCCGCCAAGTGGTCCTGGCGTACGTGGGCGCGCGAGGACTACTGCGGCTACTGGCTCGACACGCCGGACGGATCGATCTGGCTGCCGGGCGACTCCCGGCTGCTGCCGGAGCACCTGGAGATGCCCGAGCCCGAGCTCATCCTCCTGGACTTCTCTGACAACGAGTGGCACATCACCTTCGACGGGGCGGTGCGCCTCGCCAACGTCTACCCGGGCGCGCGGCTGCTGTGCATCCACTGGGGCACGGTCGACGCCCCGGACTGGTCGACCTTCAACGGCGACCCGCGCGCGCTCGCCGACCATGTGACCAACCCCGAGCGCGTGCTCGCCCCGCTGCCCGGCGAGCCGGTCGTCCTGTAGCGAGGGGCCGGGAGCTGCGCGCACTTCTCGGCATTGTTCAAGACGGCGCCCGCACTCATGAGTGCGGGCATCGAGTGCGGGCTGTTTGGGAGCTTTTGATGAACAGGTGCGGGCGTGCTCTAGGCGTCTCTTCTCAAGTGCGCGCATCGAGTGCGCTCCGGCCCGCACTTCTTGCACGGGGCGAGAAGTGCGGGCACGTCCACGGGTGATGCCGAGAAGTGCACGCCACCGGACCCCCTCGCGCCCACTACGCCAGCAGCGCGGCGTGCTCCGGGTGCTTCTCGAACCAGCTGACGGCGTACGAGCACGTGGGACGCGCGTAGTAGCCGCTCGCGGCGATGCTCGCGACGGCGCGGCCCAAAAGCTCGCCCGCGACGCCCCGGCCGCGCAGGCTCTCGTCCACAAAGGTGTGGTTGATCTCCACGATGCCCGGCACCACCTGCGGGAAGGTCACCTCGGCCAGCACGTTCCAGGCCTCGTCCAGCACCTGCACGCGGTCGCGCTCCATGATCCAGTCCATGACGTCTCCTTCGATTGCGGTCTGCGGGGCTATTGTCTCACACGGCAACGGGTAGAACCTCCAACGAGGACGGTTGGCGGCAGCGGGCGGGGGCGCACTATGGCACGGGCTTGGCACATCGCAAACGGGCATCTTGCGACGGGCGAGAAGGACGGTGCGCGCGTCGCCGCTCTCCTGCGCCTGGACGAGGCGCGGTCACGCCCGCTCTCCCACACGCAGCGCGAGGTCCTCGACCAGCTCGAGCATGCCGCGATGCCCTTTCTGGAGCGCACGTCCACCGGGGCGGCGGGGCTTGTGGTCACGCCGAGCGGGCGGCGTCGCTTTGGCTTCATCCTTACCACCAATGAGCTGCTGCTCATTGATGACGGGGACATCTGCGCCACGGTGCTCGGCCGGGCCGTGGAGGACCGAGCGCGCGTCGAGGGGCCGGCAGGCGCTCTCTGCGCGCTGCTCCGCGAGCTTCTGCGCGACCATCCGGCGCGCCTCTCTCGCATGCGCGAGGACTTCGAGCTGATGGAGCAGCAGGTCCTCGAGGGCCGTGAGCGCCCGGACCGGCGCAAGATGATGGCGGACTCGCGCCGCATGCTCGGGCTCGACACGTTCTATCAGGGCATGTCGGACCTTGCTGCCGAGCTCGCCGAGGACGACTCCGGCCTCGTGGCGCCTGCGGACCGCACTCGGCTCCGCTCGCTCGCGCGCCTGCTGGGACGGCTCGCCATGCGCCTGGAGTCGCTGCAGGACTACAGCCTGCAGGTGCACAGCCTCTACCAGGAGTCCATCGACGTGCGGCAGAACAACGTCATGCAGTGGCTCACGGTCGTGACCACGATCGTGATGCCGCTCACCCTCGTCACCGGGTGGTACGGCATGAACTTCCCGCACATGGCACTCTTCGACGTGCCGTGGGGCTACGCCGCGGTGATCGTGGCGTGCGTGGTGATCGTGGCCGTTGAGGTGGCGTTCTTCTGGCACCACGGCTGGCTGAGCTTTGGCGAGCGGCGCCGCGGGGGCGGTGAGCGGCGAGGTTGATAGGCGCCCGCAGGAGGGGTATAACATCGCGCATCATGTTCGTCTGAGGAGGCTGGCATGGCTGGATTGGACCTTGAGGCGCGCGACAAGGCGCTGTGGGCGGCCCTTCTCGTCCTGGTTTTGGCGAGCTCGGCGGCCTACCTGTTCTGGGCGCTGCCCGCGATGCCGGAGACCGTGCCCACGCACTGGGGCGCGGACGGCTCCGTCGACGGCTGGAGCGACAAGGGCTCCACGGTCTTCATGGGCGTCATCATGCCGCTGCTCATGCTGGCCCTGCTCTTCGCGGTGCCGTACTTTGACCCGCGCGGGGCCAGCTTCAACCGCTTCAAGGGCATCTATCAGGGCTTCTCTGCGGCCTTCACCGTGTTCATGGTCGCCGTGGGCTGGCTCACGCCGGCCACGGCGCTCGGGCTCGTCCCGGAGAGCGGTTCGGCCGTGAGCGCGCTCGTCTTTGGCTTCATGGGCCTGCTCCTCGTGGGCCTCGGCGTCGCGATGCCGCGCATCGAGCCCAACTACACCTTTGGCGTGCGCGTCCCGTGGGCGCTCGACGACCCGGACAACTGGCGGCGCACGCACCGCTTTGCCGGCCCGGTCTTTGTGGTCATGGGCGTGGTGACGTGCGCGATGGCGCTTCTTGGGTCCGCGCTGCCGGAGGCGGCGCTGGTGGCGACGCTGCTCGTGACGCTTTTCGGCGGCGTGGCGCTCATCACGCTCTACAGCTTCCTGATCTGGAAGCGCGTTCTGTAAATTGGGGACGTGTTATTTCGCGCAGACGGTTTGGGACAGGTTATTCAAACAAACCTGTCCCAAACCGTCTGCGCGAAATAACACGTCCCCAATTTACAGAACCCGTTAGGGAACCGTTAGACGGGCCTGATACGCTGTCCCCAGACGAGAGAGGGGACGGCGATGGCGCGGATTCTGGTGGTGGACGACGAGCGGGCGATCACGGAGACGCTCGAGCGGGTGCTTGCGCTCGACGGGCACGTGGTGACGTCCGTATGCGACCCTGCGCGCGTGCCGGGCATGAACCTCGACCGCTACGACCTGCTGATCCTTGACGTCATGATGCCGGGGCTCGATGGCTTTGAGCTGCTGCGGGCCATCCGCTCGCGCGTGGACGCGCCGGTGCTGTTCCTCACGGCGCGCATTGCCGAGAAGGACGCGGTGCTGGGGCTCGGCCTCGGCGCGGACGACTACCTCCGCAAGCCCTTCGGGGTCGATGAGCTGCGCGCCAAGGTGACCGCGCACCTGCGCCGGGAGCGCAGGGCCCACGTGAGCGCGCTCGCCTTTGACGCGGACGGCACGGAGCTGCGCGTCCTTCTCGCTTCCAAGCAGATCGAGGCGGGCGGGCAGGTCGTGCCGCTCACCGCCACCGAGTACGAGATCTGCGAGTTTCTCGCCCGACGCCCTGGGCAGGTGTTCTCGCGCTCCCAGCTGCGCGAGCACGTGCTCGGCTGGGAGAGCGCCGCGGGCGACGACGCCATCTCGATGCACGTGAGCCGCGCGCGCAGAAAGCTCGCGGCCGCCGGGGTGGACCCGATCGAAACCGTCTGGAAGGTGGGATACAAATGGCAGCTGTGAGCAAGGGTTCGGCCAGCGCCGCCACGGGGCGGCGCGCCTGGCGCGGCCTGCCGATGGGCATTGTGGTCGGCCGCTACTTCGTGTACGTGATCGTGGGGCTTCTGGCGATTGTGCTCTGGGCGCAGCTTACGCTCAAGGGGATGCTGCGGTCGGGCGAGGTCTATGCGGCGGACTACGGCTCCGAGCACGTCGAGGAGGTGTTGCAGAAGCTTGCCGCGCAGGATGCGTTTGACCCGAGCGTCATCCCGTCCGCCTACTGGTACCTGCTGGTGGACGAGAAGGGCAACGAACTTGCGAGCGACCTGGGCGACGAGTACTCGATTCTTCGCTCCGTGGCGGAGAGTCTCAAGGGCTCCCATGCCCCCGGCTGGCATGTCGAGGAGCTGCCGCGCTACTACGACATCTGGGGCAGCGCCGTGCACCACTACCGGTACGCCCGGCTCGACAACGGCACCATCGTCCTTCTCGCGTACCAGAACCTGCCGCAGTACGCTACGCGCGAGCTGCGCGACAGCCGGCCGAACGTCCTGGTGCAGCTGGGGTGGACCTGCGTGGGAGCGGGCGCGACGCTGATCGTGGGCGTGGGCGCCTGGGCCGCGCACGTGATCTCGCGCAAGCTCCGGCCGGCGGCGGAGGCGGCGGCGCGCATCGAGGCCTCCGACCTGGACTCCCCGGTGGGCCGCTCCAACGTGCGCCAGGTGAACGACCTGCTCGCGGCGATGGAGCGCATGCGGGCGGCGCTGCGCGAGACGCTCGACGCGCGCTGGCGGGCCGAGGAGGAGCGCCGCGAGACCGTGACGCAGCTCGCGCATGAGCTCAAGACGCCGCTCACGGTGGTGAGCGCCAACGCGGAGCTGCTCGCGCGGGGCGAGGCCACGGGCCCGGACGCCGAGGCCGCGGCCGCCGCGGTGGCCGACGCGGCACGGCAGCTCGACGAGTGTGCCTCGCGCATCATGTCCGCCGCGTTTAAGTAGGTCAAAAGGGGACAGACCCCTTTTGACTCATTTCTCGCGCACGCGGCCGTCGCGGACCTCCCAGGTGCGGCTGGTGCAGGCGTCGAGGAACCGCCGGTCGTGGCTCACCAGCAGAAGCGCCCCGGGATACGCCGCGAGCGCGCGCTCGAGCGCCTCGGTGGAGTGCAGGTCCAGGTGGTTGGTCGGCTCGTCCATGACGATGAGCGCGGGGTGGCGCAGGATGCCTTCGGCGAGCATGAGCTTGCGCAGCTCGCCGGGGCTTGTGCGCCCGCCCTCGAGGATGCGGTCCGGGTCCGAGTTGAGCTGCGCCACGCTGGAGAGCACGCGCCCGCGCTCGGCCGACGCCAGGACCGACACGCGCGAGATCACGGCGTCGCGGGCGTCTGCCGGGAGCTCCTGCGGGATGTCCAGCACCTCCAGGGCGAGTCCCGCCTCCGCTGCCCGGGCGAGAAGGACCCGCAGGTGCGCGAGGAGCGTGGACTTGCCGGCTCCGTTGGGACCGACGATGCCCACGTGGTCGGTGTTCCCCACCCAGAGCTCGGGTATCTCGAGCGTGCCCTCCGGGCCGCAGGGGATGGTCATGGCGGGCACGTGCAGCACCGTGCGCCGCCGCGCGGGCTCGGCGTCCATCCAGAGGTCGCCGTCGTAGCGCTTCTGCACGCGCGCGGCGGCGAGGCGCTTCTGCGTGGCGGCCAGGCGCGCGTCCATCTGGGAGGAGAGGCGACCTGCCTGACCGTCCTTGCCGGTGAAGACCGCGAGGTCGATCTTTCCCTTGGCGTCGCGGTCGCGCGGGTCCAGGCCGCGCTTGCTACGCCGCGCGTCGGCCCGCGCGGCCTCGTGCGAGCGCGCGTCCTTCTCGACTGCGAGGCGTGCGAGCTCGCGCTTGGCGCTCTGCCGTTCGGCTGCCGCGGAGCTGCGCTCGAGCTCCGCCTGCGCGTGCGCGGCGCTGTAGCCGCCCGGGCGCACGACGACGCCTGCCGGCTCGAAGGACGCGCAGCGCGCGGCGAGCGCGTCCACGAGGTCGCGGTCGTGGCTCACGAGGATGCCGATGCCGCGGAAGCCCGCAAGCGCCGCCCCCAGCTCCGCGCGGGCGCCCTCGTCGAGATGGTTGGTGGGCTCGTCCGCCACGAGCACGTCCGGCCGGCTCCAGAGCGCGACCGCCACCTGCAGCTTCTTGCGCTCGCCAAAGGAGAGCTCGTCAAAGCGCCAGGGCATGTCGTCCTCGATGCGGAAGGCCTTGCGCAGCTCGCGGGCCTCGCGCCCGTAGTCCAGGGCAAAGTCGGCGAGGGCTGCGGGCGGCTCGTCGGCGTCCTGTGCGACGTAGGCGCAGACGAGGTCGCGCGTGAGCGACCCCGCGTCCGGCTCGATGAGGCCGCACGCGATCTTGGCCAGCGTGGTCTTGCCGCAGCCGTTGTCCCCCAGAAGGGCGGTCCAGCCCTCGGGGAAGGTTATGGTGAGGTTGTCGATGACGGGCTCGAGCGCGGCGGGATAGGCGTACGTGACGCCGGAAAGCATCAGTTGCATAGACATCTCCTCTGACGAAAAGTGACAGTCCCTTTTCGTCACCTCGGGTTTTCTGGCGAAAGATGTCTAGCGAATGCCCACGCTTCCCGTGCCTCTCCTCGGTCCGATGGCGGCGCCACCCGCGCTGCGAGGCCCATTCCCCGCTCGGCCGTTGGCGCCAGTATGCTCGCGAGGCGCGCGCCCGTCAAGCTATGATGAGAAAAACGGCATGGCAGAAAAGGGGAGGCATCGCGTGAGGCAGGCGGTCGTGGGGTTGTTGGCGCACGTGGACGCGGGCAAGACCACGCTCGCGGAGGCCATGCTCGCCGAGGCTGGCGCCATCCGCTCGGCCGGCAGCGTGGACGCCGGCAGCACCCACCTCGACACGGACGCGATGGAGCGCGAGCGCGGCATCACGATCTTCTCTGCCACCGCGGCGCTCGACTGGGCCGGCGCGCGCCTCACGCTCGTGGACGCGCCCGGTCACGTGGACTTCTCCGCCGAGGCGGAGCGGACCCTCGCGGCGCTCGACGCGGCGATCCTGGTGGTGGGCGCGGGTGACGGCGTCCAGGGCCACACCGAGACCCTCTGGGACCTGCTCGAGCGCCACGCGATTCCCACCTTCGTCTTTGTGAGCAAGTGCGACCTGGAGAACCCGGGGCGAGAAGAGCTTCTGGCCGAGCTCTCCGCGCGGCTGTCTCCGGGCTGCCTCGACGCCGCCGCGCTGCTTTCCGGCGACGCTGCGGCCACGGAGGAGGCGGCGGCAAGCGACGAGGCCGCGCTCGAGGAGTATCTGGGAAGCGGTGCGCTCGCCCCTGGGACGCTCGCGCGCCTGGTGGGCGCCCGCGCTCTCTTCCCGGTCTTCTTTGGCGCGCCGCCGCGCGGCGAGGGCGTGCGCGAGCTTCTCGATGGACTCGCCGCCCTGATTCCCGCGCGCACCTGGCCGGACGAGTTCGCCGCCCGCGTGTACCGCGTCTCGCGCGGCGCGCGCGGCGAGCGGCTCGCGTGGGTGAAGGTGACGGGCGGCTGCCTGCGCGCCAAGATGCAGCTCGCGGGCAGTGACCGCGGCCGGGCATGGGACGAGAAGGTCAACGAGGTGCGCCTCTACCAGGGCGCGAGCTTCTCGACCGTGGCCGAGGTGCCTGCCGGCCAGGTCTGCGCCGTCACCGGGCTCACGCACGTCGTCCCTGGGAGCGCCCTCGGAGCCGAGCCCGCCGGCGAGCGTCCGGTGCTCGCGCCCGTCCTCTCCTACCAGGTGATTCCCGAGCCCGGGGCGGACGTGACCGCCCTCGTGCGGGCCCTGCGCGAGCTCGCGGACGAGGACCCGATGCTCGGCGTGGCCTGGGAGGAGCGGCTCCAGGAGATCCACGTGCAGCTCATGGGGGAGGTCCAGCAGGACGTGGTCGCCGCGCTCCTGCGCGAGCGCCACGGGTTTGCCGTGACCTTCGGACCCGGCGGCATCCTCTACAAGGAGACCCTGTCCGCGCCCGCGGAGGGTGTGGGCCACTTCGAGCCGCTGCGCCACTACGCCGAGGTGCGCCTGCTCGTGGAGCCGCTGCCGCGCGGCTCGGGCGTCGAGTTTGGCACGCGCTGCTCCACGGACGACCTGGACCTCAACTGGCAGCGCCTCATCCTCACCAACGCGCAAGAGCGCGACCACCTGGGGCCGCTCACGGGCGCACCGCTCACCGACGTGCGCATCACGCTGCTCGCCGGTCGCGCCCACCCCAAGCACACCGAGGGCGGGGACTTTCGCCAGGCCACCTACCGCGCCGTCCGCCAGGCGCTCATGGGCGCGCGCGAGCGCGGGGAGTGTCTGCTTCTGGAGCCGTGGTACCGCTTTCGCCTCGCGGTGCCGGCCGAGCGTGTGGGCCGCGCGCTCACTGACCTCACGCGCATGGCCGCCGTCTTCGATCCGCCGGTCGCGACGGGCGACGTGGTGCGCGTCGTGGGCGAGGTGCCGGCCTCCGAGGTGGGGGAGTACGCGCTCGAGGTCGCGCGCTACACGGGCGGGCGCGGGCGCCTGGCGCTCGAGCTCGCGGGATACCGCCCCTGCCACAACGCGGACGAGGTCATCGCCGCCGCGGCCTACGACCCCGAGGCCGACCTCCCCAACACGCCGGACTCCGTCTTCTGCAGCCACGGTGCCGGTCACACGGTCAAGTGGTACGACGTGTCCGCGCACGCGCATACCGAGGTCGACCCCGCGCGCCTGCGCCCGTACCGCCCCGCCGATGCCGCGTTCTTCTCGAAATGAGTCAAAAGGGGACTGTCCCCTTTTGAATCACGTTCCGTGTCCGCGCACCGATTTAGGCTATGTACACTGCGCATATCGGGTGTGCACATTCCGCCCCGAAGTCCTTCTCGCATAGCCGCAGGTCAAGGGCATAGGCGAGAAGAACGCGCGGGTCGAGGACCGTACATACCAGGCATGCGCAGTGTACATAGCCTCAAAGGGGATATGAGGAGCAGGGTAGTTGCTCGTCCGCCTCACACAAGGTCGTAGGGCATCGCTCGAACCACGAGGTAGAAGAGCGCAAGGATCGGCCACGCCAGCGGGAAGAAGAAGTACGCCCCGCCCAGCACCACGACGCGCAGCACGTAGAAGGCCGCTCTGCGCCCGCCCGTGCGCTCTTGGGTCTCGCACGACATGCGTACGAAGGCGCCGCCCGGCGTCGACCCGCCGTGGCGCCAGGGAGCCACGAGCTCCACCCACACGAACGCCGCGTAGAGCACGGCGTCCATGACGTGCGCGCGTACGCCCTCGGAGACGCCGAGCATCGCCAGCGCCAGGGCGATGGCGCCGCCCACCACGAGCGAAAGAAGCGTCACGAGCAGGGTGTCCAGCCAAAACGCAACGCAGCGGCGCACGAAGCCGGGCGCGTGCGTGACCTCGCCCTCCTCGGCGAGCGCCCCGGGCGGCAGCGCCCGCGCCAGCGCCGCCGCGCACAGCCATCCCACCGCCGCACCGGTCGTGTTGTAGATGAGGTCGTCGACGTCGGCCGTGCGGTAGGCATACGGGTAGATGCCAAAGAGCCCCGTGCCCTGCGCCGCCTCGATGCAAAGAGACGCCAGCAGGCCCACGATTACGGAGCGCCAGAAGCCCCAGCGCAGCAGGCGCCCCGCGATGAAGCCGAGCGGCATGAACAGCACCACGTTGAACGCGATCTGCGGCAGCGTGCTCACGCCCTCGCGCCGGAAGTCTCCCACGAAGGCGAGCGGGTCCAGCTGCCAGGGCACCCCGTAGGTGATGCCAAGCCCGGACGTGCCGCTGGGCAGCGGGTAGAGCGTGAAGCACCCCAGGCCCAGCACGTAGAGCATGGCGAGGTAGGTGGAGACCACCGTGCCAAACCGCAGTCGGCCGTCGCGGTGGTAGACCCACGCCAGGATCGGCAGCGTGAGCGCCACCGAGGCCAGCGGCCAGAGCATCAGCGCCATGAGGAAGTTGTCCGTGTACCCGGAGAGGAAGCGCCTGATGAGGTTCATGTCGTCCGTTCTTCTCGTCTCTTCGTGCGGCCCCATTGTCCCCCAGAGGCGTGCCCGCCGCCATCGAAGTCCCTTACGGTTTCGCAAGAGTCGGCCTCGTCTTGAGGGTATGTACACTTCCCAACCCGCCTGTTCTTCTCGGCCGTGGCGCTGACCTGCGGATTTGCGAGAAGAACCTTGGAGCTGGGTGTGCATACCCTCAAGCGGCGGCGTACATACCCTCAAGCGCGGCGGAAATGTGGGGTGACATCCCCAAAGAGCGGCGCTATCATGTGGTGGAAACGTTTCCACACCAGCAGTGAGCGCCGGTAGCCGGAAGGGGAGCTCCCGCATGACCGTCGTTCTTCTCGTCGTGATCTACGTGGCCTTCGTGGGCCTGGGCATCCCGGACTCGCTCCTCGGCGCGGCGTGGCCCGCCATGCACGCCGACCTCGGATTGCCGGTCTCGATGGGCAGCGTCATCACGATGATCGTCAGCTGCGGGACCATCGTCTCGAGCCTTGCCTCGGCCGCCGTGATCAACCGCTTTGGGACCGGGCGCGTGACGGCGTTCTCCACCACGCTCACGGCGCTCGCCCTCCTGGGCTTTGCGCTCGCGCCCAACATCGCGTGGCTCTGCGCGCTCGCCATACCGCTCGGCCTGGGCGCCGGCTCCATCGACACGGCGCTCAACAACTACGTGGCGCTGCACTACAAGGCCACGCACATGAACTTCCTGCACTGCGCGTACGGCGTGGGCGTGACCATCAGCCCCTTCATCATGTCCGTGGCGCTTTCCGCGGGGACGTGGCGCGAGGGCTATCTCGGCGCGACGGCCTGCCAGGCGGCGATCGCGCTGCTCACCATCGCGATCCTGCCGCTCTGGGACAAGGTCGCCCGGGTCCACGAGCGCCAGGGGGACGAGCAGGACGTGGAGCCCCGCACGGAGAGCCCCCTCAGGCTGGTCCGCCGGCGCGACGTGCGCCTGGCCTGCCTCGTGTTTCTTGCCTCCGTCGCGATAGAGGGCATCTGCAACACCTGGTGCACGAGCTACCTCGTCGGGGCGCGCGGCATGGGCGCCGGAGAGGCCGCGGGCATGGTGACCGTCTACTACGTGGGCGTGACGGCCGGCCGCTTCCTGTCCGGCGTCCTCGCCAACCGGCTCTCGAGCAAGCAGCTCGTGGGGCTGGGGCAGGCGATCACTCTGGCGGCGGTGCTCGTCCTTCTTGCCCCGCTGCCGACGTCCGCCGCGCCCGTGGGCCTCTTCCTGGTGGGCTTTGGCAACAGCCCGCTCTATCCCAACATGCTGCACCTGACGCCGCGCCTCTTTGGCCGCGAGCTCTCCCAGTCGGTCATCGGCGTGCAGATGGCCGCGTCCTACGTGGGCTCGCTCGCGATAGCGCCGCTCTTTGGCGTGGTGGGGCAGGCCTTTGGCTTCTGGCTCTTCCCAGTGGCGCTGCTCGTGCTGGGCCTCGTGGTTACGGGAGCCTTTCTCGTTCTCATGGCCCTCAAGGGGTGGCGGCCGCGCGAGTACGCGCGCCGCACCCTCGGTTCGCGACGCTAGCGGGACAGATACCTCCGGGGTGTCTGTCACGCGCGTAGAATGGCCGTATCGATCAAACGACGGCGGGGAGGGCGGTGGCACATGCGCATCTACAAGGGCAACCCCGAGCTTGTCTTTCGCGGGAAGGTCGCGCCGTGGTACGGGGCTCTCTCGGGCATCGTCTGCGCGGCGGCCGCCGTGTTGGCGCTGCAGCCGGGGATGCCCGCGCTGGTTCCGGCGGCCGTGCTCGTCGTTGCGGCGGTCGCGCTCTGGCCCGTGGTGGTGCGAAACCGCGTCGAGCTCTACGGTGACCGCCTGGAGATCGTCTTTGGGTGGGGCCGTACGATCATCCCGTACGACCATGTGCGCGACGTGCGCCGTTCCGCCGGCGCGGTCGCACCGGACGAGTTCACCGGTCACGTGGCGGCAGCCTCGACGGACGCCGTCTACATCGACGCGCCGGTTGACGGCGACGCTGTGGTCTCCGTGCTCGGCAACGACCACCTGGTGACGGAGCTCCGCCGCCGCGCGGGGCTCGACGCGCCGAGTGCGCCCGGGCAAGACGGCGTCGAGTAAGAGCAATCTGCCAAAAGTGCCCTCCCGAGGGGCCTGTTTTGGCAGAAAGCTCTTACTCGGCGGGATGTGCCGAGAAGAACGCGCAGCCGAGAAGCACGTACGGCCTACGCCGGGCGCCGCGCCACCACGGCAAACGTGAGCGGGATGCGCGGCGCGCCTGCGGGCATGGTCCAGCCGTCGGCCGTCTCGACGAGGCAGGGGAGCGACCGCCACTCGGCAAACGGGCTCTCGCGGAAGTCCTCGATCGCAAGGCCGGCATCCAGCAGGACGCCTAGGATCTCCTGGAAGTCGTGGCTCCAGTTGTGCGCGCTCGTGTGCGCGATGGCGCCGGCCGATCCGGGCACGTAGCTGCCGTCGTCCTCGTAGTCGTCGCAGAAGCCGGAGAGGTAGTCGGCGTGCACCTCGAGCGACTCGTAGAGCAAGGCACCCAGCATCGGGTGGTCGTCGCGGACCACGAGAAGGCCGCCGGGCGCAAGCAGCCGCGCGATAGACCGCGCCCAGCTCGCGAGTTCGGGCAGCCACTGGAGCGCGCCCGTGCCGGTGACCACGACGTCGAACTGCCGGTCGATGGCGTCGGCGGCGCGCCGCGCGTCGCCCTCGACAAAGGTGACGCGTGCGCCTGCCCGCGCCGTGATTTCGCGCGCCCGCTCGAGCGAGGCGGGGGAGAAGTCCAGGCCCCAGACCTCGGCGGCCCCGAGGCGCTCCCAGCAGAGCGTGTCCGTCCCGATGTGGCACTGCAGGTGCAGCACGGAGCGGCCCCCGAGCCCGTCCGGCCCCAGGTGCGGGCGCAGGACCTCGAAGTCGCGCCGCGCCACGGGCGAGACGTACGACCGGTCCGCAACCAGCCGCTCCACCTCGTAAAACGGCGAGGCCACGTGCACCGCCGCCCGGTCGTCCCAGTTGGCGCGGTTCTCGGCCACCCTACGTTCGGTCTCTGCGTCCACGTTCTTCCCCCTCGCGCTTGATCCCACCCTGCTCTCTGCGCCTACAATATAGGAAGGCGGCGATGAGGGGGACACATGGCGATCGAGCGCGTGGCGATTCTCGGCAGGGGAGCGGTGGGCCTGCTCTACGGCAGCCTCATCGAGAAGAACCTCGGGCCACAGGCCGTCGAGTACGTGATGGACGACGCCCGCTTTGCGCGCCATGCCGGCGAGCTGCCCACCGTGAACGGCGAGCCGTGCCGTGTGCGCACCGTCCCCGCGAGCGAGGCCACACCCGTCGACCTGGTGATTCTTGCGATCAAGGCGCCGGGCATGCCCGAGGCGCTGGACACGATGGAGCGTCTTGTGGGGCCGCGCACGGCCATCGCGTCGCTGGTCAACGGCGTCACGAGCGAGGAGCGCATCGCCGAGCGCTTTGGCTGGGAGCGCACCGTGCTCTCCGTCGCGCAGGGCATGGACGCCGTCTTCATCGGGTCGGACATGACCTACAGCCATCCCGGCGAGATTCGCTTTGGCGCTGCGCCGGGGACGGCCGCGGGCGTGGTCGCCGACGTCGCCGACCTCTATGCCCGCGCGGGCATCCCGTACGTGGTGGAGACGGACATCCGCCATCGCATGTGGACGAAGCTCATGCTCAACGTCGGGATCAACCAGGTCTGCATGGTCTACGGCGGCACCTACGGGTCCGCGAGCGAGCCCGGCAGCGAGCAGAACCGCTGCTTCGTGGCCGCCATGCGCGAGGCTCTCGCGGTGGCCCGCGCCGAGGGCGTGGACGTCACGGAGGCTGACCTCTCTCAGATGGCCGCGCTCATCGCGTCGCTCGACCCGGAGGGCATGCCGTCGATGGCGCAGGACCGCATCAACGGAAAGCCCACCGAGGTCGAGGAGTTCTCCGGCACCGTCATCCGGCTGGCTGAGAGGCACGGCCTGCTCGTGCCTACCAACCGCTGGCTCTACGAGCGCATCCGCGAGCTCGAGGCCGGGTTCTAGCCGCCCGCTACCGCAGCACCGACGTGGCGATGTAGGCGGCGTAGAGCACCACGAAGGCGACGCCGTTGGCACGGCTCATCTCGTGACGGCGCCCGATGAAGGCAAACCCCACCAGCACGAGCGAGAAGGCCGCGAGCAGGGCGAGGTCCAGGTTGTACGCGGCGTCGTAGGGGATGTTGGCGACGAGCGCCGGCCCGCCCATGACGAGCAGCAGGTTGGAGATGTTGGAGCCCACCACGTTGCCGACCGCGATGTCGGAGTTGCCGCGGAAGGCGGCGACCACGCTCGTCACGAGCTCGGGCAGACAGGTGCCCAGCGCCACCACGGTGATGCCGATGATGCGCTCGGAGATGCCCAGGGCACTTGCGGTCCCGACGGAGTTGTCGACGACGAAGTCCGCGCCAAACTTGAGCATCGCGATGCCGAGCACGACCATGATCGCGCTGCGAAAGACGAGGGGCTCGGCCACGGGGTCCGCGTCGGCGTCGGTGGCCTCCGCGTCCGGCTCACCCGCACCCTCGGCAAGGCCCACGACGGCGGTGCGCACGACGAAGGCGGCAAACGCCACGAGCAAGATGATGCCCTCCACGAGCGTGACCTGCCCGTCGGTGTTGGCGAAGAGGGCGAGCAGCGCGGTTGCCGCGACGCTCACCGGAATCTCGAAGCGCTGCGTGCTGCGCGAGAGCCTCACCGGCGCGATCACGGCGGAGAGGCCGAGGATGAGCAGCAGGTTGGCGAGGCAGCTGCCCACCACGTTGCCGAAGGCCATGTCGGCGTGGCCGCCGGCGGCCGAGGTGATGCTCACGACGAGCTCGGGCAGGGAGGTGCCGATGGCCACGATAGTGAGGCCAGCCACGCGGTCGGGCATGCCGAGGCGGCGCGCGATGTTGCAGGCGCCGTCTACGAGGAAGTTGGCGCCAAAAACGAGAAGGGCGAATCCGATTGCAATGATGATGAGGCTGAGGAGCACGTCGGTCCTTTCGGGATCGGGGCTGATACCACATCCAGTATTCCATGGGCCGATATCGTCCCAATCCGGGTCGCGGACCGACTCCCAAGCGAATCCATAGATGGGCCACCATGCACACCCGTCATTGTTAACGTTGCCATCGGCTCAAAACGACGGGTGTGCATGGTCGGCCAAAGTACACGGGCCTAGGCGCGCCGGCGGATGGCCAGGGCAACGGTTGTGATGGCCGCGCCGGTCAAGACCGTGCCGAGAAGAACGACGGGGCCGGTCGAGGCGTCACCGGCGGAGGGGAGCTCGTCGGACGCGTGGTCGGAGTCCTGCTGGCTGTTGGACGGCCGCTCCTCGGGGGCCTGGTCGGGGGTGACGTCCGGTTTGGGGTCCGGTGTGGGCTCGGGATCGGGCGTGGGGTTTGGCATCGGGCCCGGGTCTGGTGTGGGATCGGGCTCGGGATCCGGCGCAGGCTCGGGAGTCGGGTCGGGCTCGGGATCAGGATCTGGATTCGGAGTCGGCTCGGGATCGGGCTCGGGCTCGGGCTCCGGGTCCGGTGTAGGCCCCGGCTCCGGCTCGGGCTCGGGCTCCGGATCCGGGTCGACCACCGGCGGCTCCTCGGTCCCCGACGGCAGCACGAGCGAGCCGTTGTTGCCCAGGCGCGACGCCAGGCGCACGCCGCCGCCCTCGACGTCGGTCACGCCGAGACGCTCCGCGTAGGGCGCGCTGCCCGTGGCGTTGGGATCCTTCTCGAGCGTGCCCAGCTCGACGGGCCGCACGTAGCGCGGGGTCCCCGCGAGCGCCACGCACTGGCCGTCGCGCACCACAAAGCGGGCGTCGATCTGGCTCGCGTCGAGCGCCACGACGTAGGGCACCCACTGCTGCTCGGACGTCGCGGCAGCCACGGCGTCTGCCGAGGGCAGCTCCGCCGTGTAGGCGGTCCGCTGGAAGTAGTAGGTCACGCCGGCCTCGGGCAGCTCCGTCAGGGGCTCGTATCCGCTCGCCCCGCGCACGTAGAGGGGCGTGTCGCGCGAGAATGCGTAGTAGGAGTTGGTCTGCGCCGTCCACGCGCTCGCCACGGTCCCGGCCTGCGCGTCCGCTCCCGTCCCGGAAAACGCGCTCGCGAAGAGCAGTCGCCGCCCGTCCGTCCCGCCGACGACCGGCTCGCCCGTCGCCGCCGCGAGCTCCTCGTCGCTCACGAGCTCGCCCGCGTCCATGCGCTCGAGCAGCGCCTCCACGTCCGGAGTCGGCGCGACCTCGTAGGCAAACCGCAGCGGGGACACGTCCTGCCCGCCGTCGAGCGCCATCGTCGCCGAGCCGTCGGCAGCCACACTCACGTCGACGCGGCGCGCGGGAACCGCCTCCACGGGCACGGAGAGCAGAAGCGTCTGACGTCCGGAGGAGAGGTCCGTCTCGACCATCACCACAAAGTCGTACAGGGTGACGTCGCCGCCGGTGTACTGGTTGGGCAGGTTGCCGATGTAGAAGTACGTCTCGCACACGGCCGTCGCGCCGGCCGCCTGCGCGGCCTCGATCTTGGCCCGCACGTCCTCCGGTGCGCGCTCCTGCCAGCGGCCGTCCGCCACGGCGTCGACCTCGGCCTGCGTCGCAAAGGCAAACGGCTGGCCGTCGAGCGGCACCATCTCGTGCTCGGTGTTGACGTACCAGCTCGCGTGGTTGGAGAACGTCGCGTCGTCGGTGTAGGAGAACTGGCCGTCCTGCAGAGCGTCATAGAAGAGGTCGTAGACGGCATAGCCCAGGTCGTAGCGCGCGTTCATGGCCTCCACGAGGTAGCCGAACTCGTGCGTGGCCTCGATGTGGCCCGGGTCATCCAGGCTGATCTTCACCGCCTGTGCGGCGAGCGCGCCGTCGAGCAGCCGGTCGCCGTACACGATGCCGCCCACGCGCGTGACCTCCATGCCGGCGCCCACCGCGTCGGAGACGGTGACGCGGCTGCCGCCCGGGCGCTCGTCGCCGGGCCCGCCGGAGGCCGGCGCGGTGTAGACGATGCCCAGGCACCGGTCGACCACGGTCCCAAAGGCCCACGAGAGCGCGGCGGCGCTGTGCGCGGAGAGGTAGTCGTCGACGACGCTCAGCTGCGCGGGGTCGTCGGCGTCGAGCAGGCCCGGCGAGGTCGCCAGCGTCACGTCCTCCGGCACGATGCCGTAGCTCCCGGAGCCGTAGAGCGAGAGCGTCACGTCCTTCTCGCCCGCCGCCGAGGCGGCCTCGAAGGCCCGAGCGGCCGCGGCGAGGTTGTCGTTCAGGTTGAATCCCGAGGTCACGAGCGAGTGATGCGCCTGCTCGTGGGCGGTCTCCAGCAGGTAGGCCGCCGCGTCACTCGTGTCCAGCCCGGTGGAGAAGAACGTGAGCTCTCGGCCCGCTCCCCAGGCGGCGTTCACGCGCGACACGGCCTCGCGCATGGTGAGCATCGTGGCGAGAAGGGCGTCCGTGCCGTAGCCGTTCTCGCGGCTGCCGGGCAGCGAGCCCAGAAATCCGTCCGGGCTGCCGTCATAGGCGGGCGGGTTCGCGTAGTCGACGCTTGCCATGGGCGGGGTCGAGCGCCCCATCACGCAGAGCGCGGGCAGGCGCGCCTCCGAGCCCGGGTCGTCGGCGGCGTCCGCCAGCTCCAAGCCCGCTTCGCTCACGGCCCGCTGCAGGTAGGAGCCGTTGCCGAGCGGCGCGGACGCCGTCTGGGCGCCGCTTGCCGCGCTGGCCGTGACCGCGAGCGCGCCGTTTTCATACGCGAGGTAGCGGCCCTCGGCGTCCGGCTCGTAGGTATCGAGCGGCATGAGGGTCACGACCTGGGAGTCATAGCCAATGACGCCCACGCGCGTGGGCACGGCGGCGTCGTCGTTTTCGGCCATGAGGTGCGCGATCGCCGCGTTGAGCGCGTCGACGAGGTAGTTTGCCTGAGGCCGTCCCCCGTAGGTCATGTCCTCGAGAAGCCGGTTGGTGCTCACCACAAAGACCACGTCGTGGGCGGGCCCGCCCTCCTGCCGCACCGACGCGGCGGACGAGAGCGTCGAGAGTCCCACGACAAAGCCGTGGTCGGAGACGTCGATCTTCACGGGCAGGCTGGCGGCGCGCGCCTCGTCGGCGCTGCCATAGACAGACTTGTCGGCCCAGATGCGACCCGCCTGCTCGGTGGAGTAGGTGCCGGCGCCTGACCCGAAGACCTCCTCCCAGCGCGCGGAGGTGTCGGGGTCCGTGAGCTTCGCTATGGCGCCGGCACGGGCCGTGAGCGGAGCAAATGCGAGGACGAAGGCGAGAAGGACGGCGAGAAGCGCGCGGGGACGGCGGTGCATGAGGCCTCGATTCGACGGCGCCCGGCGGGGCGGAGGGCAAATGGTAGCCGTATACCCGCATATCGGGCCCACGGGCGGGCGTCACGACATCCCCGCATTGCTGGCGGCAGCCTGAACGCGCGCGTCCTTCTCGCCCGACGGCGTATGGTTGACAGCGCCCTCGGTTGGCCTGTTAATTGGGGACAGTCCCCAATTAACAGACGGTTCTAAGCGGGAACGGAGAAAAGCGTGCGCGAGAATATGGCCTACAATCCGCACTTCTTCCAGCTGCGCCGCCCGCAGTTGGAGCGTATGCTCGAGATCGTGCGCGGCACAGAGTCCGCGGAGCCGGGCGGCGTCGTCTTCTACGGCGACTCGCTGACGCAGCTCTTTCCCGTGGAGCGGCTCTTTCCGGAGCTGCGGGGCGTCCAGAACTGCGGCGTGGCGGGCGCGGTCTCCGAGGAGCTGCTGTGGCTCGCCGACGAGGCGGCCATCAAGCGCCGTCCGCGCCTGGTCGTGCTGATGGCGGGCACCAACGACCTGGGCAACACCGTCATGGCGAGCCCGCGCGACGTGGCCCGCAACGTGCGCGACCTCGTCGACCTCGTGCTCGGCAACCTGCCGGAGGCTTGCGTGCTGCTGTGGAGCCCGCTGCCGTGCGTTGAGGAGGTCGACGGCTACCGTGCCAAGCCGTGCGCGCGCAGCAACGACCTCCTGCGCATGATCTTGGGCCAGGAGCGCGAGCTCATCCGCGACGCCCGCGTGCGCTTCCTCGACGTCTTCGATGCGTTTCTCGACGAGCGTGGCCGCACGCGCGCCGAGCTCTACGCCGACGGCCTGCACCTGAACGAGGAGGGCTTCCGCCGGCTGGCCGACCTCATGCGCCCCGAGCTTCTGCGAATTGGGGACAGTCCCCAACTAACAGACTGCTACACTGGGGGTTCCATTTGAATAGAGGGCACGGCTCGAGCAGCTGCCACGTCATGTTGAAAACGGCTCCGGTTTGACTCCGGATCAGCACACGGCTGTGTCTTGAGGCGGCGGCCGCCCGGCCGCCCGTCCCGCCTTGCCCTCCCGTCGCCCTGGACCCAGGGAGAGAGCGAGGCACCATGTCCCAGCACAACCTTGCCAAGAAGAACCGCACCGAGAAGAGCCTGCTCACGAGGCTCGTCGCGGGTGCCGCGACCTTCGCGCTCGCGCTGGCCGTCGCCGCCTGCGGCGGCACTCCGGCTGCGACCGGCGATGACGCGACCGCAGACGTCGGCCAGGAGCAGCAGGCCACGGTCGCCGTGAGCGTGACCATCGACGCGACGGCCGGCGAGGGCGAGTCCACCACCGTCGACGTCGACGTCCCGGAGGGCTCCACGGTCTACGACGCGCTGGTCGCGACCGGCGCGGACGTCAACGCGTCCGACTCGGACTACGGCATGTACGTGGCTGGCATCAACGGCCTTGCCGGCGGGGACTTCGGCGACATGAGCGGCTGGATGTTCGAGGTCAACGGCGAGATGGCCGAGGTCGGCTGCTCCCAGCTCGAGGTCGCGGACGGTGACGCCATCACCTGGACCTACGTGACCGAGTTCACCGAGTAGCCCTGCGGGAAGGCGAGAAGAACGTGGCGCCCGAGCGTCCCACACCCTTCGACTCCTGGCACGCGGCCGTCCCCGCGGCCCTCTTCGCGGGGACGGCCCTGCTCACGATGCTGGCGGTCCAGCCTGTGCTCGTGGCGCTGTCGCTCGCCGGCGCGGTCGCGTTCTCGCTGCTCGCGCGCGGCGTGCGCGCGACGGTGCGGGGGCTTGCCTGGCAGCTGCCGCTGCTCGCGCTCGTGTGCGTGCTCAACCCGTTCTTCTCGGCGTCGGGGTCCACGCTGCTTCTCAAGGTGGGCCCGCGCAGCGTCTACGCGGAGAGCCTCGTCTACGGCGCGACGATGGGGGCCCTGCTCGTGGCGACGGTGCTGTGGTTTCAGGGCGCCGCGACGGCGCTGACCCAGGACCGGCTGCTCTCGCTCTCGGGGCGCAGGGCGCGGACGCTTCCGCTCGTGGTCTCGATGGCCTCCCAACTCGTGCCGCAGATGCTGGGCCGCGCGCGGACGGTGCGCGCGACCGTCGCCGCCTGCACGGCCGCCGGCTCGCGCCCGGGCCTGCGCGAGGAGCTCACGCGCACCTCGACGATGCTGCTCGCCTGGTCGCTCGAGGACTCGGTCGAGCGCGCGGACGCCATGCGGGCCCGCGGCTGGGAGTCGGGACGCCCGCGGACGAGCTATCGCCCGGAGCGTCTGCGCGGGCGCGACGCGGCGGCGCTCGCGGCAACCGCGGGGCTGCTCGTCGCCTGCGCGGCATGCGCGTGGCGGCTGTGCGCGAGCTGGCGCTTCTATCCCACGCTGGGCGAGCTCGGCCCCTGGTGGGCGTATGCGCCGTGGCTCGCGCTCGTCTTGCTGCCGAGCCTGGAGCGGGTGTCCCCCTTTGGGACACCCGCTCCACCGAGACCAAAGGAGACGCCCGATGAGCGCGCTTGAGTTCGACCGCGTGTTCTTCTCGTATGCGGGCGCGGCGTCGCCCGTCCTTCTCGACACCTCGCTCGAGGTGCCCGAGGGAGCGTTTGCCCTGCTCGTGGGCGCCACGGGATCGGGAAAGTCGACGCTTTTGCGCCTCGCCAAGCCAGAGATCGCGCCGGCGGGCGAGCTCGGCGGCTCCGTGCGCGTCTTCCGCACGGACGCGCGCGAGCTCGGTCCGCAGGCCTCTGCGCGCGCCGTGGGCTTCGTCTTCCAGAGCCCGGATGCCCAGATCGTCTGCGACACCGTGTGGCACGAGCTCGCGTTTGGTCTGGAGAACCTGGGCGTCCCGGAGGCGGAGATGCGCCGCCGCGTGGCGGAGACCTGCAACTTCCTAGGCATCGAGCCGTGGTTTCACGCGCGCACCGCGGAGCTCTCGGGTGGTCAGCGACAGGTGCTCGCCCTGGCCTCGGCGCTCGCGATGCGCCCGCGGCTGCTGCTGCTCGACGAGCCCACGAGCATGCTCGACCCCCTTGCCGAGAAGAGCTTCCTCTCGCTGCTCTTCCGGGCAAACCGCGAGCTCGGCGTCACCGTGGTGGTTGCCACGCATGCGCCCGCGGCGATGGCCGACTATGCCACGTGCGCGTTTGAGCTGGTGGAGGGTTCCGTGCGCCCGGCGTCGCTCGCCGATCTGGCGAAGGGGGCTCCCCTGGACGCGGGGGCTCGCGCGGCCTTTTGGCGCGCCGCGGAGAAGGACGTGCTGCTCGCGGAAGACGTCTGGTACCGCTATGGCCGCGACGCCCGCTGGGTCCTGCGCGAGCTCGACCTCGCGGTGGGGGAGGGCGAGGTCCGCGCCGTCGTGGGGTCAAACGGCTGCGGGAAGTCGACGCTGCTCACGCTGCTCGCCGGCGTGACGAGGCCCGCTCGCGGCCACGCGCGCAACGAGCTCGCCGCCTCCCAGGCCCTCCTGCCGCAGTCGCCCAAGGCGCTGCTCTCAGGCGAGACCGTGGAGGGCGAGCTCATGGCGTGGTCGCGAGCCGGGGGCTACGGGCGGGCGGAGGTCGGCGCCGCCCTGGAGCGCCTTGGCCTCGCGGGCGCCGCCGAGCGGCACCCCTACGACCTCTCCGGAGGCCAGCAGCAGCTGCTCGCGCTCGAGAAGCTGCTGCTCGTGCGCCCACGCCTGCTGCTTCTGGACGAGCCGACCAAGGGGCTCGACCGCGCCGAGCGCGAACGGGTCGCGCGACGTCTGGCCGAGGCGCGAGACGACGGCGCGACGGTCCTGCTTGCCACGCATGACATGGGCTTCGTCCGTGCCGTGGCCGACCGTGTCTCGTTCATGTTTGACGGCGGCATCGCCGTGACCGAGCCCACCGACGAGTACTTCGCCAACTCGTGGGTCTTCCGCTGATTGGCTAGAACAGGAGGAACGGCTCGCTTTCGGCCATGGCGTCCTCGTCGATGTCGTCCAGGTCGTCGTAGTGGCCGTGCTCGTCCTCGTCGTCCTCCTCGCCCCAGCCGTAGGCGTTGGCGAAGTCGTTGTCCTCGTCGACCACGGGCAGGGCGCTCGTGATGCTGCACAGGCCGTCCAGGGCGGGGACGATCTTCTGCCACTGGCAGATCACCGGCTCCGACGGAGTGCCCTCGAGCTCGCAGAGGGAGTCGAGGAAGATCTCGTGCGCGCCGTCGAGCAGGTCGGAGTTCTTGCGGATGGCCTGGAAGTGGTCGGCGAACTTCTCCATGGCCTCGTCGGCGTTCTCGGCCTCCACGACGCAGGGCATGAGGCAGTAGTTGTCCTTGCTGTCGGAGTCGTCGTTGTAGCTGAAGTTTCCGATGTACAGCATGGTGTCCTCCTCAAACGTCGTCGGCCCGGCGGAGCCCCTATGGCAAACTGGTACCCATGAACGCCCAGAAGCAAACGCGCCGGCCGCTCGCCGGCCTCATCCGCGCCGCCGAGGTGCCCGCGCTCGTGGCGGTGCCGGCGGCGATGGCCGCCCTCGCCGCGGCGGGGGTTTCGGCCTCGGCGGGCATCACGCTCGTGATGGTCGCGCTCGCCCTGGCCCTCATGCTTGCCGGCTACGAGGCCTCCCGCCCGGCGCTTCGCCAGCTCATGCCCACCGCCGTGCTCGCCGCGCTCGCCGCCGCGGGCCGCGTGCTCTTCGCGCCGCTTCCCGACGTCAAGCCGGTCTCCGCCATCGCGATCGTTGCGGGGGCCGCCCTCGGGCGGCGCAGCGGCTTTGTGGTGGGCGCGCTCGCCGCGCTGCTCTCCAACTTCTTCTTCGGGCAGGGGCCGTGGACGCCCTGGCAGATGTATGCCTGGGGCCTCGTGGGATACGTCGGAGGCGTTCTGGGCGAGCGAGGCCTGCTCTCACGCTCGCCGGCGCTCTACGGCTGGGGCCTTCTCTCCGGCCTGGTCTATGGCCTCATCCTGAACGGCTATCACGTGCTCGGCTACGTCCAGCCCCTCACCTGGCCCGCGGTGCTCGCCGCCTGCGCGGCAAGCCTTCCGCTCGACGTCACGCACGGCGTGGCCACGGCTGCCTTCCTCGCCGCGATCTGGCTGCCCTGGGGCCGCGCGATCAGGCGTGTGGTGGCCAAGTACGACCTCTGAGGCATCCCGCAGCCCGGCCCCTGCAAAATCAGTCTCCGATCCATATTTCGCGGGCGCAAAAAACAAAACCGCCCTACGATCCATGGATTATTGAGCCGATTGGCGAGTTTGACAAACGTCACTTTTTCGCCAACTGGGAAAACGCTTCGCGACGCGCGCCGCCGCGTCGCGAATCGCCCCAAATGCCATGGATCGAAGGCGACTTTTGTTCGCGGCGCCCGAGGAAAATGGATCGAAGCCTGGTTTTGCAGGGACGCGTGCCGAAGGGCGCCCGTTGCGCCAAGCCTTGCGGCCTGAGGCGTGGACGCTGCGCGGACTCGTCCAAGCCACCCTTTACAACCTAACGTCACTTGGCTATCGTAGGCATGTTTCATGCCACGAATCATCGTCGAGGGCCTCGCCGACGGGGGCAGCCGCCGCGGGGCAAGAAGGAGATGTACATGTCCGGACACTCTAAGTGGGCAACCACCAAGCACAAGAAGGCCGCCATCGACGCCAAGCGCTCGTCGCTCTTCTCCAAGCTCTCCCGCAACATCACCGTTGCGGCCAAGCTCGGCGGCGACCCCAACCCGGACAACAACGCCACCCTCGCGGCCGCCGTTGCCCGCGCCCGCATGGTCTCCATGCCCAACGCCAAGATTAAGGCCGCCATCGACAAGGCCTTTGGCTCCGGCTCTGACGCCGCCAACTACGCCGAGATCACCTACGAGGGCTACGGCCCCGCCGGCGTGGCCGTCTACGTCGACTGCCTGACCGACAACAAGAACCGCACCGCGGCCGACGTCCGCTCCGCCTTCTCCCACTCCGGCGGCTCGCTCGGCACCTCCGGCTCCGTCGCGTTCCAGTTCGAGCGCAAGGGCTCCATCGCCGTCGAGAAGGTCATCAAGTCCGAGGACAAGAAGGTCGCCGACAAGGAGAACGCCGTCGACGAGGACGAGTTCATGATGGCCGTTGCCGAGGCCGGCGGCGAGGACTACGAGGACGCCGGCGAGGAGTGGATCGTCTGGACCGCCTACGACAAGATGCAGGACGTCCAGAAGTCCCTCGAGGAGCAGGGTATCGAGGTCAAGGGCTCCGAGCTCACCATGGTCCCCACGACCCCGACCCAGGTCTCCGTGGCCGACGCCAAGAAGGTCCAGCGTCTCGTCGACCGTCTCGACGAGCTGGAGGACGTCCAGAACGTCTACCACACCATGGACATGACCGACGAGATCGTGGCTGCCCTCGACGAGGAGTAAGTCGCGCTCGTCTGACGCACCTGTAGGCGCCCCGGGTCTTCTCCCCAGCTCATTGCGCTGTGCGCAAAAATCGCTGGGCGAGAAGACCCGGGGCGCAGTCGTGTCTGCCGAAAGTCGCCGACAGCCATGGGAAGAGTCGCTGGCGGGCCGGCGGTCTTGGGGCTACTCCACCGTGCCGTATGCGCTCGCCCAGCCATGACCCACGAGTATCGAGTTGATCTGATCGCAGAGGCGCTGGCGGGTGTAGGTGCGCGAGGGAAGGGCCTCGACGACCTCGCGGAGGTCCTCGCACAGGTCAAAGATCTCCGCGCGTGCCACGACGTCGAGCTTTGTCGCGGTGGCCCGTGAGGAGACGCCCGGTGCAAAGACGGCGTTGACCACGCGCTGCAGCTCGCCGTAGTCCTCCGAGCGGAAGTCCGTGTTGAACATGCGCGCCTCCCCGTCCTTCTCCCGCGTCTCCTGTAAGCGTTCGTTTTCGTCTGGAACATGGTAGCAGCCTCGGCGGGCCTTGCATCTATACTATGCGAGACCAACGAAGGAGGACATCATGCCCAACGCGTTCCAGAAGATGACCGACGCCGAGCTCGACGCCGCCCTCGCCGACCTCGAGCGCCAGGCCGACGACCTGCGCGCCCTCGACCTCAAGCTCGATATGGCCCGCGGCAAGCCGAGCCCCGAGCAGACGGCGCTCTCCAAGCCCATGCTCGACCTCGTGACCAGCGAGACCGACCTCCACGACGGCGGCTCCTCGGTCGACAACTACGGCGACCCCGACGGCCTGCCCTCTGCGCGCGCCCTCGCCGCGGAGCTGCTCGGCGTCGACCCCGCCAACGTGAGCGTCATTGGCTCCTCGAGCCTCAACCTCATGTACGACTGCGTGCTCAACGGCTACGTCCACGGCATCGCCGGCTGCGAGCCGTGGTGCCGCCAGGGCACGGTCAAGTTCCTCTGCCCCGCCCCCGGCTACGACCGCCACTTCACCGTGACGGAGAGCTTTGGCATCGAGAACGTGCCGGTGCCCATGCGCGAGGACGGCCCGGACATGGACGTCGTCCGCGAGCTGGTCGAGGGCGACCCGCAGGTCAAGGGCATCTGGTGCGTGCCCAAGTACGCCAACCCCACCGGCGTGACCTACTCCGACGAGGTCGTGCGCACCTTCGCCGCGCTGCGCCCCGCCGCGCCGGACTTCCGCATCTTCTGGGACAACGCCTACGCCGTCCACACCTTTGCCGGCGAGGGCGACTCCCTGCTCAACATCTTCGACGCCCTCGCCGAGCAGGGTGGCGAGAAGAACCTCGTCTACGAGTTCGCCTCCACGGCCAAGGTCACCTTCCCCAGCTCCGGCATGGCGTGGGTCACCGCGAGCCCGGCGGACATGGCTGAGCTGCGCCGCGCGTTCTCGGCCATGCGCGTCTCCCCGGAGAAGGTCTCCCAGCTCGCGCACGTCAAGTTCCTGAAGGACGCCGCGGGCGTGGCGGAGCACATGAACAAGCACGCGGCCGTGGTGGCTCCGCGCTTCGCCCTGGTGGAGGAGAAGCTCGAGGCCGGTCTCGGCGACCTGGGCGTGGCCAGCTGGACCCACCCCAAGGGCGGCTATTTCGTGAGCTTCGAGGGCCCGGACGGCTCGGCCAAGGCGATCGTGGCGCTGGCCAAGGAGCTCGGCGTCACGCTGACCGGCGCCGGCGCGCCCTGGCCCTACGGCCGCGACCCGCGCGACACCAACATCCGCATCGCCCCGACCTACCCCTCGCTCGAGGAGCTTGGCCAGGCGCTCGACGTCTTCGTCGTGGCGGTCAAGCTCGTGGCGGCGCGTCTCGCCAAGGCCGCGCGCGCCTAGGGCCGGCAGGCGCATCCCCTCGCCGCCGCGGCGCTGGGGACGGGCACTCGTCAGATGTGACACGACGGCGCCACGGAGTTCTGGTATTGTCGTCGCTCATGGGCTTCTCCCTTCGCGAGGGGGAGCCAATGACGTATGCTTAAAACTTACGGGCGTCTGCCCGAGGAAACGAGACGTGAGGAGATCGACGAGATGGCGGGTTCCAACAAGGGCGGGGCCAAGCAGAAGAAGGCTGCCGAGAAGGGCAAGGGCGCGTCCAAGCCCCAGCGCAAGGCCGGCGAGCTCACCCGCTTCCAGAAGATCGTCATCATCATCTTCATCGTGATCTTCGCCGGCTCGACGCTGGCAGGCGCGCTCGCCTCGGTCGTCCAGAGCCAGCAGTACGAGGAGCAGAACCAGGAGCTCACCGCCGAGACGATGGACCAGACCTATCAGGACGTCGTCGCCGACCTCGAGGCCAAGCTCGAGGAGAGCCCCGACGACCTCGACACGCTCGTCTCGCTGGGGCAGTACTGCTACTCGTGGGGCTCCGGTGTGCTCATGCTGGCGACCGACGACGCCGACACCACGCATGGCGTCGAGCTGCTCGAGAAGGCCATCGGCTACTACGACCGCGCCCTCGAGATCGAGGACGCGCCCGAGGTTCGCGTGAACCGTGCGCTCTGCCTGTTCTACGAGGGCAGGACCGACGACGCCGCAACGGCGCTGCAGGAGACCACGACCACGTTCCCCGACTACGCGGCCGGCTGGCAGGGCCTCGGCGCCGTCTACGAGAGCCAGGGCAAGACCGAGGACGCCATCGCCGCCTACGAGAAGGCGATCGAGCTCGACCCGGACGACGAGGCGGGCGTGAAGAGCGTCTCCGAGGGGCGCCTCGAGCAGCTCCAGGGCACCGACGACGCCGGTGCCGACGAAGACGCCGCTACTGACGACGACGCCAGTGCCGACGCCACCACCACCGACGACGAAGCCGCGGGCGACGCAAGCAACGACTAGCCCGCGTCCCAGAGGAGGACACATGAGCCTTACGGTAGACACCACCATCGACGGCGCGCGCCGCACCGTCCGCGTCGCGGGCGAGGTCGACGTCTCCAACGCCGACCAGCTGCGCTCGACGCTCGACGAGGGCCTTTCCGCGGGCGAGACCGACCTCGTGGTCGACCTCGCCGAGGTCCCCTACATCGACTCGACCGGCATCGGCGTGCTGGTGGGCGCAGCCCATCGCGCCGCCGAGAAGGGCGTGCGTCTTGAGGTCGCGCGCCCGCAGAGAAACGTCGCTCGCGTGTTTGGCATGCTTGGGGTCACCTCCGAGCTCAACATCGGCGAGGAAGACGCCCGCTAGGGCAGGGGAGGAGAAGAACTTGTTTGGCATCGGAGGAACAGAGCTCTTCCTCATCCTGCTGTTCGCGTTCCTGATCTTTGGGCCGGACAAGCTCCCGGGCATGGGCCGGACCATCGGCCGCGCCCTGCGCCAGTTCAAGCACGCGCAGGAGGGCTTCACGCAGGTCGTCCAGAGTGAGGTGCTCGACCCGGCCGCCGAGGCGATGAACGCCAGCGCCGGCAAGCCCAACCGCAACCGCGCCGCCGAGCTCGACGAGGACGCCGACCTCGAGCTCGCCGAGGGCGAGGACGCCCCCAGGCCGCGCCGCACGGAGACCTTCGCCGAGCGCAAGAAGCGCCTCGCCGCCGAGAAGGCCGCCCGCGACGCCGAGGCCGCCGCAGCCGCCGCCGAGGCCGCGGCCGCTGAGGCCGAGAAGACCGCCGCGACCGCCGATGCCGTCACCGCCACCCTCGACCCCGACCCCGACGACGACGTCACGGACGCCGCCGGGAGCGCCCCGACCACCAACGCCGTCCCCGCCGCAGGCGCAGACGATTCTCAGTCCAAACCCGTCGCCAGCAAGCCGAGCGCGGCCGACCTCTACTCGATGAAGCGCCCCTCACGCTCGGAGAGCGCCGTCTCCGGCGAGGACAGCCCCGCCGCGACTCGCGAAGCGAGCAAGGCGCAAAGCGCCGAGCGTGGAGCGGGCGGGGCTGTCCCCGCCGGCGACGGCGCCACCCCCGACGACGAGAAGGAGGCCTAAGCGATGCCGATCGGACCCGCACGCATGCCCATCATGGATCACCTGGGCGAGCTCAGGCGTCGCATCACGATCATCGTGGTCGCCGTCATCGTGGGCGCGCTGGTCGTCTACATGGCCACGCCGACGCTCATCGAGATGATGATTGACCAGATCCGCTCCGCCATGCGCGGCGGCGACCTCTACGTCTTCTCCGCGCTCGGCGGCTTCACCATCCGCTTCAAGGTGTCGCTGTTCTTCTCGGTGATCGTGTGCTCGCCGATCATCATCTGGCAGATCATGGCGTTTTTCCTGCCGGCCCTCAAGCCCAACGAGCGCAAGTGGGTCGTGCCCACGGTGGGCGCGATGGTCGCCCTGTTCTTCCTGGGCATGATCTTCTGCTACTTCATCATCCAGCCGGCGGCCTTTGGGTGGCTCCTCGACCAGACCTTCGAGTTCGCGCAGTCCATGGCCGACGCCGAGGACTACCTCAACATCTACATGCTGCTCGAGATTGGCTTTGGCCTGGCCTTCCAGCTGCCGCTCGTGATCTTCTACCTGTCGATCTTCCACCTGGTGCCGTACCGCACCTTCCGCTCGCAGTGGAGGACCGTCTACGTGGCCCTGATGGCGCTCTCGGCCGTCGTGACGCCCGACGCCTCGCCGATCACGATGGTTCTGATGTTCGCGGTTCTTATCGCCCTATACGAGGCCGCGCTGGCCGTCGCCCGCTACATCATCATCGCGCGCGACGGCAAGGCCGCCCTCAAGTGGGGCCGCGAGGACTACGAGCAGCGTGACCTCGACCGTCTCTAGGCAGGTGATGTCGTGAGGCTGATCGTCACCGAGAAAAACGACGCGGCGCAGCAGATCGCGCGCCTGCTCTCCGAGTCCGGCAAGCCGACGGCCGACAAGGTCTACAACACGCCGGTCTACCGCTTCCGCGTGGGCGGGGAGGAAAACGTCACGATCGGCCTGCGCGGCCACATCCTCAAGGTGGACTTCCCGGTCCAGCTGACCTTTGACGACGCAAACGGCTGGCAGGGCCTCACCGCCGACGGCGAGCTGCTGCCCGCCGACGTGCCCGACGGGCTCGCCCGACCTCCCTACAAGTCCAAGCGCAAGCCCTATCTCTCCAACGGCATCGACCTCAAGGGCTGGAAGATCGCGAGCCTCCCGTACCTGGTGTGGGCGCCCATCGAGAAGCTCCCCGCAGAGAAGGAGATCATCCGCGCCCTCAAGAACCTCGCCAAGAAGGCCGACAGCGTGGTCATCGGCACCGACTTCGACCGCGAGGGCGAGCTCATCGGCTCGGACGCCCTGCGCCAGATCCGCGAGGTCGCGCCCGGGGTCCCCGTCTCGCGCGCCCGCTACTCCGCCTTCACCAAGGCCGAGATCGACCACGCCTTTGCCAACCTCGTCGAGCTTGACCAGGACCTCGCCGACGCCGGCGAGTCGCGCCAGTACATCGATTTGATCTGGGGCGCCGTCCTCACGCGCTACCTCACGGCGGCGCGCTGGAGCGGCCTTGGCAACGTGCGCTCCGCCGGCCGCGTGCAGACCCCCACGCTCGCCCTGGTGGTCGAGCGCGAGCGCGAGCGGCTCGCCTTCAAGCCCGAGGACTACTGGGTCATCCAGGGCCAGGGCGAGAAGGACGGCGACGCCGCGGGCCCCTTCCGCATCGCCCACGCGACCGGCCGCTTCTGGGAGAAGGCCGCCGCCGACGCGGCCTTCGCGCACGTCGCCGACGCCACCGAGGGCCGCGTCACGGCCGTCGAGCGCAAGAGCCGCACCCAGCGCCCGCCCGCGCCGTTCAACACCACGAGCCTGCAGGCCGCGGCCGCCGCGGAGGGCATCTCCCCGGCGCGCACGATGCGCCTCGCCGAGAGCCTCTACATGGACGGCCTCATCTCGTACCCGCGCGTGGACAACACCGTCTACCCGAGCTCGCTCGACCTGCGCGACTGCGTGCGCACGCTCTCCAAGGTCCCGCAGTACGCTGGCACCTGCCAGGCGCTTCTCGCCCAGCCCAAGCTCACGGCCACGCGCGGCAAGGAGGAGTCGACCGACCACCCGCCGATCTATCCCACAGCGGCCGCCGACCCCGAGCGCCTGCAGCCCGCGGCGTGGAAACTCTACAACCTCATCGCGCGGCGCTTCCTCGCCACGCTCATGGGCCCCGCCACGATCGAGGGGACCAAGGTCACCATCGACGTCTCCGGCGAGCCGTTCACGGTGAGCGGCAGCGTGCTCGTGACCCCGGGCTTCCGCGCGGTCTACCCCTACGGCCTCAAGAAGGACGACCAGCTCCCGGCGCTGGCCGAGGGCGACGTCGTGAGCGTCTCCGACATGGAGCTGCTCGCCAAGCAGACCGAGCCGCCCGCCCGCTACAGCCAGGGCAAGCTCATCCAGGAGATGGAGAAGCGCGGTCTTGGCACCAAGTCCACGCGCGCGAGCATCATCGACACGCTCTACGAGCGCAAGTACTTCAAGAACGACCCGGTCGAGCCCAGCCAGCTCGGCATGGCGATCATCGACGCGCTTCACACCTACGCGCCGCGCATCACCTCGGCCGACATGACCGCCGAGCTCGAGGACGACATGACGCAGGTCGCCGACGGCAAGAGCAGCCAGGAGCAGGTGGTCAACCACTCCCGCGCGCTGCTCGCCGACCTCATGGACGCGCTCGTGGAGCACGTCGACGACCTCTCCGACTCCATCGCCGACGCCGTCACGGCCGACGCCAAGATCGGCGTCTGCCCCAAGTGCGGTCGCGACCTCGTGGTCAAGACCTCTGCCAAGACGCGCGGCAGCTTCGCCGGCTGCATGGGCTGGCCGGAGTGCGACGTCACCTACCCGCTGCCCCAGGGCAAGATCTCCGCGCTCGAGGGCGAGGAGGCCGTGTGCCCGGAGTGTGGGGCGCCCCGCGTGAAGGTGCAGCCGTTCCGCAGCCGCGCGTACGAGACCTGCATCAACCCCGCCTGCCCCACCAACCGCGAGCCCGACGTGGACGTGGGCGCCTGCCCCGCGTGCGCACAGGACGGCCGCGAGGGGCGCCTGGTGGCCCACAAGTCCGAGAAGAGCGGCAAGCGCTTCATCCGCTGCACCAACTACGAGGAGTGCGGGACGAGCTACCCGCTGCCCGCCCGCGGTAAGCTCGAGGCCACCGGGGAGACCTGCCCGGACTGCGGTGCCCCGATGGTCGTGGTGACCACCGCCCGCGGCCCCTGGAAGCTCTGCCCCAACATGAGCTGCCCCGGCCGCGAGAAGAAGGAGGCCGCTCGGGGGGCGCGCGGCCGCGGTCGCGCCGGCGGCGCTCGACGCGGCACCAAGAAGAAGTCCTAGCGGGCGCGGGGTCGAGGCTCTTCTCGGCCCCGCGTCCTTCTCGGCCGGCGCATCCGGGGGTCGGCCGGGGCTCCCGGCGCGGTGTCCCCGTTTTACGTATCATTGACATTGTCGTCAGACGTCATTGTCAACCTTGACATTGTCGTCAGACGTCAGTGTCAACAGTGTCAACCTTGACGTCAGCGTCGTGCCGGGAGGTGAGCCATGCTGGACATCAAGCGCGTGCTCAAGAGCAAGCCCAGAAAGCCGGAGCACACCGCGCTGCGGACGATGCTCACCCCGTGGGGCGAGAAGATCGCGGCGGGCGAGAAGGACCTGCCGCCTGCCTCGCACCCGAGCCCCCAGCTGGCGCGCGACGCATGGACCTCGCTGAACGGCGCCTGGGAGTGCGCGTTCGTCTTTGCCCACGACGCTGCGACCGCATGGCGGCGCGCCACGCCGCCCTACGGCGGCTGGCAGCCCATCCGCGTGCCCTTCTCGCCCGAGGCGCCGCTCTCCGGCGTGGGGCGCCAGCTCCAGCCGAGCGAGCTGCTCTGGTACCGCCGCTCCTTCGAGGCGCCGGCGCTCTCCGCCGACGAGCGGCTGCTGCTGCACTTCGAGGCCGTGGACTGGGCCTGCCAGGTCTTTGTCAACGGCGTGCCCGTCTGCGAGCACGTGGGCGGCTACCTGCCCTTCTGCGCCGACGTGACCAGCGCGCTGCGGGCGGGGGCCAACCAGCTCGCCCTCTGCGTCTTTGACCCGAGCGACGCCGGCGCGCAGCTGCGCGGCAAGCAGCGCCTGGAGCGCGGCGGCATCTGGTACACCGCCCAGAGCGGCATCTGGCAGGACGTGTGGTACGAGGTCGTCCCCGCGGCTCGCGTGAGCTCTCTGAGCCTGGACCCGCGCCCCGAGGAGGGCCGGCTCGTCCTGACCGTGGGCGTCGAGGGCGCGGGCGTGCTGGAGGCCCGGCTGCTCGACGAGGGTCGCATGGTTGCCCGCGCCACGGCGCGCGCCGTCCCGGGGCACGAGGCACGCCTTGTGCTCGCGGTGCCCGACCCGCACCTGTGGCGTCCCAGCGACCCGCACCTCTACGACGTCGAGCTCTCCTTTGGGGCGGACCGCGTGCGCAGCTACTGCGGCTTTCGCACCGTCGAGGTCGCCGCGGACGAGGCCGGCGTGCCGCGCGTGCGCCTCAACGGCAAGACGCTCTTCCTGCGCGGCGTGCTCGACCAGGGCTACTGGCCGGACGGCCTCATGACGGCGCCCTCCGAGGCCGCCTTCGCCCACGACATCCTCGCCGTCCGCGAGATGGGCTTCAACATGCTGCGCGCGCACGTCAAGGTGGAGTCGCGTCGCTTCTACGCGCTCTGCGACCGCCTGGGCATGCTCGTGTGGCAGGACATGGTCTCGGGCGGGGGCGCGTACGGCGCCTGGCAGACGAGCTACAAGCCCACGCTGCTGCGTGCGAGCTGGGGGCTCACGACCGACGAGGGCACCCGCGCCGCGCGCCGGCTCTCCGCCGACGACCCGGGCTATCGCCGCGAGTGGCGCGAGGCCTGCGCGGGGACGGTCGCGCTGCTGGGCGGCCATCCCTGCGTGGTGGGCTGGACGCTCTTCAACGAGGGCTGGGGCCAGTTCGACTCGCGCGCGGCCTGCGACGACGTGCGCGCGATGGACCCCACGCGGCTGGTCTGCGCGGCGAGCGGCTGGTACGACCGCTGCTGCGGCGACGTCCGCGGCGTGCACAACTACTTCCGGCCCCTCGAGGTCTGGCGCGACGTCGCGGCTCGGCCGCGTGCCTTCGTGATCTCCGAGTTTGGCGGCGTGAGCTGGTCGGTCCCGGACCACGTGAGCCTGCGGACCGCGTACGGCTACGACACGGCAAAGGACGGCGAGGCGTTCTCGCGCGAGGTGACGCGTCTTCTCGACCAGGCGCTCGCGCTGCGCGGGGCGGGCCTTGCCGGCTACGTCTACACGCAGCTCAGCGACGTCGAGGAGGAGACCAACGGGCTTCTCACCTACGACCGGCGCGTGAACAAGCTCGAGGCGGGCGGCCCCGAGCCCGCTTAGGGGCCCGTCACCATGGCCTGCGAGGCGGCGTGGCGTTCTCGTGGCGCGCCGCGGGAGGCGCTACCATGGAAGAGCTGGCGAACAATGAGAGGGGGCGCATGGGCGCGCGCGGGGTCTTCATCACGCTCGAGGGGGCGGACGGCTGCGGCAAGTCGACGCAGGCGGCGCTGCTCGAGGCGGCGCTTGCCGCAGGCGGCCGCGAGGTCGTGCGCCTGCGCGAGCCCGGCGGCACCCCCATCTCCGAGAAGATTCGCGCGCTGCTTCTGGACCCGTCCAACGCCGAGATGTCGGCGGAGTGCGAGCTTTTGCTCTACGAGGCCAGCCGCGCCCAGCTCGTGCGCCAGGTGATCGAGCCGGCGCTCGCGCGCGGGGCCGTGGTGCTGTGCGACCGCTACTTCGACTCCACCTACGCCTACCAGGCCGGCGGCCGCGCCCTGCCCGAGGGCCTCGTCCGCGCCGCCAACGAGCTCGGCAGCTGTGGGCTCGTCCCGGACCGCACGCTCGTGCTCGACCTCGATCCCGCCGTCGGCCACGCGCGCGCCACGGCCGGCGGGGCGGATCGGCTGGAGGCCGAGGGCCTGTCGTTCCAGGAGCGCGTGCGCGCGGCCTACCTGCGCCTTGCCGGCCAAGAGCCGCAGCGCGTGCGCGTGATCGACGCCTCGGGACAAAAGGACGAGGTCACCGCGCGGCTGCTCGCCGCGTGCGCGGACCTCTGGGACCCTCGGGGGTGAGCGCCGTGACCCGTCCCGACCGACCGGCCGGCGCCGTGACCCGCCCCGCCGCCCTCGACGCCCTGTCCGACCAGCCGCGCGTGCGCGACTTTCTCGCCCGCGCCCTGGCCGACGGCTGCCTCAGCCACGCCTACCTCTTCGTGGGGGCGCCCGGCTCGGGCAAGCACGAGGCCGCCGAGGCGCTGGCGAAGTGCGTCGTCTGCCCCCACGGTGGCGACGCCGTCTGCGACGAGTGCCGCCGCGTGGCGCACCGCACCCACCCGGACGTCCGCTGGCTCGAGCCGGGGAGCGCCACGGGCTACCTCGTGGCCCAGGTCCGCGAGCTCATCGACGACGCGAGCCTCGCGCCCACGCGCGCCAAGACCAAGGTCTACGTGCTCGAGCGCGCGGAGCTGCTCCGCGGCGCCGCGGCAAACGCCCTGCTCAAGACCCTTGAGGAGCCGCCCGCGGGCGTGATGTTTGTCCTGTGCGCCCGCACGACCGCCGCGATGCTGCCCACCATCGTCTCCCGCTGCCAGCAGGTGCCCTTCCGGGCCGTCTCGACCACGGGCGGCGTGGACGCCGTCCGCCGTGCGGTCCCGGCGAGTGAGACCGAGGCCCGCGTCGCCCTGGCGGTCGCGGGCACGCCGGCGCGCGCGGCTGAGTTTCTCCAGTCCACGAGCCGCCGTCAGGTCCGTCGCCTCGTGGTGGGCGCACTCGACGCGCTCGCGCGCGACGACTCCTGGGACGTTCTTCTCGCCGCGCGCGAGATCGTGGCCGCCGTGGCGGTGCCGCTGGCCGACGTCAAGCAGGCCCAGGAGGACGCGCTCAAGGAGACGCAGGACTTTCTCACCTCGGCAGCGCTCAAGCAGGTGGCCGACGCCAACAAGCGCGAGCTCACCGCTCGGGAGCGTTCGGGTATGATGGAAGCCCTGTCCGCCGCCGAGTCTCTCCTGCGCGACGCGCTCGTTCGCTGCGAGGGCGTGGGCGAGGACATCGTCAACGACGACGCGGCAGCCACCGTGGACCGCATCGCCGCCGCGAGCGACACCCCGGCCGTCCTGCGCGCGCTCGACGCCGTGTCGCGCGCGGCGGACGACCTTACGCACAACGTATCACCCCAGCTGACCGTCGAGGTCATGCTGCTTCGCATCAAGGAGGCACTCGCATGCCCGCCATCATCCCGGTGAGGTTTACCTACGCCGCCCGCGACCTGTGGTTCGACCCTGCGGGCACCGGCGCCCAGGAGGGCGACCACGTCATCTGCGTCACCGAGCGCGGCCAGGAGTTTGGCCTGGCCACCGGCGATGCCCGCGAGGTGAGCGACGAGGAGCTTGCCGAGACCATCGGCCACGCGCAGCTGCGCGACGTGCTGCGCATCGCCACCGACGACGACCTCGCCCGCGCCGAGGAGCTCGAGCGCCGCGGCGAGGAGGCCCTGCCGGCGTTCCGTCGCCACGTGGCGGAGTCCGGCCTGGACATGAAGCCGGTGGGCGTGGAGTACCTCTTCGACGGCGACAAGGCCGTGTGCTACTTCGCCGCGGAGGAGCGCGTCGACTTTCGCCAGCTCGTGCGCGACCTCGCGCGCGAGTTCCACGTGCGCATCGACATGCGCCAGATCGGCGTGCGCGAGGAGGCGGCCATCGTGGGCGGCTACGGCCACTGCGGCCAGGAGCTCTGCTGCCGCCGCTTTGCCATGGGCTTTGACCCGGTCTCCATCCGCATGGCCAAGGAGCAGGACCTGCCGCTCAACTCCACCAAGATCTCCGGCGCGTGCGGACGGCTCATGTGCTGCCTGCGCTACGAGTTCGAGGCCTACCGCGACTTCAAGGGTCGCGCGCCCAAGCGCAACGCCGTGATCGACACGCCGCTCGGCAAGGGCAAGATCATCGAGTACGACACGCCCAAGGAGCAGATCGTCCTGCGCCTGGAGAGCGGCAAGCAGATCCGCGTGGCGCTCGCCGACATGACGGCCTCCGAGGCCGCGCACAAGAAGTCCGAGGAGCTGGGCTGCCCGTGCCGCCCGGACACCGTGACGCGCGAGGTGCTCGACCGCTTGGAGTCCCCGGACGTGCAGATGGCCCTGGCCGAGCTCGACCGCAAGATGGGCGTGACCGCCGAGCCCGAGGTGGACGCCTCGGACCTCTTCGTGGACACGCGTCGCAAGCGTCGCCGCGCCTCTGGCGGGGCGGAAGCGCAGGGCGAGAAGGGCCGTGGAGCCGCGGAGCTATCTGCCGCGGGTGCGGACGAGGCTCCCACGCGTCGTCGTCGCAAGCGCCGTCCGGGCGACGGCGGGGCCGGCAACGCTGCCGCCCCGGCCGCGTCCGCCAAGGCCGACGCCGGCTCGCAGCCCGGGACGCGCCGTCGCCGTCACCACCAGGCCGGCGAGGGCGCCGCGGACGCGGGCGCGCAGGGCTCCGGTGCGGGTTCCGGCTCCGGCTCCGGCGCGCAGCCGGTCAAGCGGACGCGCCGCCCGGGCGACCGGGGCGGGCAGGCCGCTGCCGAGAAGGGCACCCAGCCGCGCGGGATGCAGCCGTCGCGCCGCAAGCGCGGGGCGCAGGCGTCCGGCTCCGGCGCGGGCCAGCAGGGCGGCGAGCAGGGCGGCCAGCGTCCGGCGCCCAAGCACATGCAGGGCGACGAGACCGCTCCCAAGGCGCGCCGCCGTCGTCGTCGCGGCGGCCGCGGCAAGGGCGGCGCCGGCTCCGAGGGCGGTGCCGGCGGCGGCGAGTAGGGACGTAAGGTTCTTTTCGGCCAGGTATTGACGAGTTTGCAGACCGTCCGGAATCCGCACCTCCTCTGGATGCGTGCGAGTTCCGGACGGTTTTGTCCGTCAGAACGTCCGGAATCCGCACGTACCCAGATCACGTGCGAGTTTCGGACGCCTTACGCTAGGGCGGCGAGGCGCAGCGCGAGCTCGACGGTCCCCACGGCGTACCCGCCGCGCGCGAACAGGCCCAGCGGCGCGCCGTCGCCGCGGCAGTCGAGCAGCACGGCGAGCGGCAGCAGCTCAGGGTTGGCAAACATACGGCGCGCGAGGCGCTCCGGCTGCTCGGAGAAGTCGTCGCGGGCGAGCGTCACGGAGGCGCCGGCGCCGCGCAGGGCCGTGAGGCAGCGCGCGAGCGTGGGGTCGGCCTCGGCCGCCGCAGCGTCCTCGCGCGTCACCAGCGTGAGCGCGATCTTCTCGGCGGCGAGTCTGTCCGCGGCGTCCGCGAGCTCGTTTTCCAGGTGCTCCGTGGGCTCCTCGGCGAGCTCCAGGAAGGCGAGAAGCGCCAGACCGTCCGTGGGCGCGAGCTTGCCGGCGGCGGGCAGGGGGATGCGCTGCAGCATCTCGCTTGCCTGCGGGCTGCGAAGGCGCAGGTCCAGCTGCGCCGGGGCTTCCGGTGCGACCTCGATCACGCGCTCGCACGCCTGCTGGTTGCCGTTGGGAAGGCGCACGGTTGTGGTGACGCGATACCGGCCCGCCGGCACCTCGAGGCGCTCGGGGTCCTGCCCCCAGAGGTCGAGCTCGTGAAAGCCGTACAGGAGCTGGCCGCTCACCTGCATCGAGGAGCCCAGCCTCGCGACGGTGAGGTCGGTGCCGTACGAGAGGGCGCGCCCGCTTGGGGGAGTGAGACGCAGCTCAAACGTCCGCTGCTCCTCGGGCGCCCCCTCCACGCAGACCCACGTGCCGAACCGCAGCACCTCAGCGCGCAGGTCGGCCGGGTTGAGACGCGCGGGGACGCCAAGGCTGCGGCAGGCGGCCACAAAGAGCGTCCGCCGCGTGATCTCGGAGGCCTCGCCCGAGGTCAGCGCGCCCACGGGGGTCCCCACGAGCTTGGCCATGTGCTCTTTGGGCGAGAAGGACAGGCGCCGCGCCAGCAGCTGCCACGCGGCCGCCGGGTCGCTCGCGATCAGCGCGCGGAGCTCGTCGTCGAGCATTCCGGGGAGCTGCGGGCGCCAGAAGCTCAGGTGCTCGAGGTGCACGCGCGGGCACAGGACGAAGCGCTCCCAGACCTCGCGGTCGAGCTCGGGGTCGCGCGCCGCCAGGGCCGCGCGGAGGTGTCCCTCCAGCACGCTGGCGGAGAGGTCGAGATAGTCCTTCTCCGACAGGGTCTCAAGAAGGGCCAGGCGCTCGGGCTCGGGCCCGGCGGTCAGAAACGAGAAGACCTCGTCGGCGTTGCCGAGCGCCCCGTCCAGGACGCGCGCGACCGCCGCCCCGTCATCGTCCGGGCGCAGCTCAGCCGCCCGCGCGGCGAGCTCTGCCGCGTGCGCACGCAGGGCGGCAACGCGCTCATGGCGCAGCTTGTCGGCCGCCGCCTTGCATTCGCGCCCACGCGCCTCGGCCTCGGGGGAGAGCGCCTGCGTGCGCGCGGGGTGATCCTCGGGCGCCCGGACGTCGAGCTCGCGCCAGTCGCCGGGCTCGGGCGCCGGCGCGAGCTCGAGCGCGACCTCGCAGGACCGCGCGAGGTCCACGTCCTTCTCGGCAAGGAGCTCTCCGGCAGAGGCGTGCACGCGCACCGTGCCTTTCCCGAGCGTCACCGCGCAGCTGCCGGTGACGTTTGTCGAAAGCGTCACGAGCGGACGCCAGCCCGCCATGTTGAGCACCTCGAGCGAGACCGCCGCTCCCTCGACGGGCGTGCCGGCAGCGTCCGTGACGCGCACCGTCAGCTGCGCGCAATCCGCGTAGGAGCTCGTGACGTTGACCACGTACGCGCAGCCGCTTCGCATGAGGACGTCCTCGGACGCGCAGCCAAAGTCTGAGAAGAGCCGCGTGCTCACCATGGGGGCGCGGCCCGAGGCGGCGGTGAACCAGCCGCGGTCGAGCGCCTCCTCCGGCTCGCAGGCGCCCAGGTAGTGCCAGGCGCCGTCCGCGTAGGCCTCGACCCAGGCGTGATTGTCGTCGCAGTGCGCCCACCAGGGCGTGTAGAGCTGGCGGGCCGGGATGCCCACGGCGCGCAGCGCGGTCACGAGCAGCGTGGACTCCTCGCCGCAGCGCCCGGCCGCCGCAGCGATCACGCCGCGCGCGCCGAGGGTGCGGCCGTCGGTGGTCTGATACGTCGCCATCTCGGCGCACCAGTAGTTGACCTCGATGACGGCGCGCTCGGCGGGAAGGCCCGCCACGCGCGGCGCGAGCTCCGCCCAGAGCGCGGGGCGCACGTCCTCGAGCGGCTCGTTGTTGATGCGCGGGCAGGCGACGTAGTGGATAAAGACGTCCTCGGGAAGCTCCGCGGCGGCCCCGGCGCGCAGCATGAGCGCGTGGCGCGCGAAGCCGAGCAGCGTCTCGAGCGGCGTGTCAAAGACGTCCGTCAGCGGCAGGGTTGCCACGAAGGAGCGGGTGAGCAGCGCCTCGTCGGCAGGCAGCGGGGCGAGAAGCTCCTCGACCTCGCGGTCCTTCTCGCCCAGCAGGGGACGGCGCTCGGCGTAGCGACGTGCGACGTGGCGGGCAAAGCTGCGGGAAAGCATGGCGTCTCCTTCGTGTCATGTCGTGCCCGCACATGGTACCCCAACGGCCGACCGTCGGCCCGCCTTTGACGTCTTTTAGGGTATGTACACCCGCCTTTGAGGGTATGTACGCCCCGTCAGGAGGCCCTTCTCGCATCTCCGCAGCTCAAAGGCTTAGCGAGAAGAACGCGCCGCCCGCACGACCGTACATACCCTCAGGGGCGGGCCCGCGGTCGGAACGTCGATTCGTCGTCCCGTTGTCGCCAATTTGTTCTTACGCCACGGGTACGCTCAGTTCGTACAGCTCGTGAGGAGCGACGTCTTGACCATGGGGCCACTCGATTCCCGTGCCGCCCTCCAGCATGCGGACGGCTCTGAAGTAGGAGGGGTTGAGCAGCTCTTCATACCAAGGTCCGCTCGTGTAGGGCGAGACGTCGAACTCCCTCTTCTCACCGGTTTCGTACTCAAGGAACAGCCGGCAGTTGTCGAGCGGCTCCACAAGCACCAGTCTAGGCTGCAGCATCCCTGACCTCCTTTGCTTTGCTTCAGTCTACCCATAGGGTGACGGATGGAATCCAGGAAGGTATGGGATGGGCGGCGCGTCCATCCCACACGCGCGCTTGCCCGTCTCGCGCTACGATAGTGTCTCGCCAAAGACCCGAAAGGACGCGCATGTACGGACTCAAGACCGAGGCCAGCTTCGACTCCGCCCACTTCCTCGCCGACTACCACGGCAAGTGCGAGAACCTCCACGGCCACCGCTGGCGCGTCGTGGCATACCTGCGCACGCCCGAGCTGGGGGCCGCCGGCACGGAGCGCGACATGGTCTGCGACTTCGGCGTCTTCAAGCGCGCCGTCCGGGAGCTCGCGGAGGAGTTCGACCACACCTTCCTGGTGGAGGAGGGGACGCTGCGCCCGGCCACGATCGAGGCCCTGGAGGGCGAGGGCTTCTCGCTCACGGTCCTGCCCTTCCGCACCACGGCCGAGAACCTCGCCCGCCACTTCTGCGAGCGCCTGCGCGAGCGCGGCCTGCCCTGCGCGCAGGTCGACGTCTACGAGACCCCGCTCAACTGCGCGACCTATCTCGCGGACTGAGCCTCGTCAAACGCGCCGCAGGTCGGCGCCCCCGCCGCCCACAGACGGCAGCGGGCCGTCGGCCATCTTGTCACGACCTTGAATGATTATTGAGGGGCCCCGGTGGCTATACTTGCCTCAGGGTGAGTTCGGGAGAGCGGAGGTGCGTCATGGGAAGCCATCCCCTGCATGGGGTCAACCTGACGGGTTGGCTGACGCTTGAGTCGTGGGTGACGCCCGAGCTCTTTGCCGAGGCCGGCGCGCTCGACGAGCAGTCCCTCGCAAACGCCCTCGGTCCCCGTCGCTACGCCGACCTCGTGCGCTCGCACCGCGCGGAGTTCGTCACGCGCGAGGACTTTGCCCGGATCGCCGCGCGTGGCTTCAACGCGGTGCGCCTTCCCGTGCCATGGTACGTCTACGGCGAGCAGGGCCCCGAGCCCGGGCCCTACGTGGGCTGCATCGAGTTGGTCGACCAGGCGCTCGAGTGGGCGGAGGAGATCGACCTCAAGGTCATCTTCGCGCTTGCGATAAACCCCGGCGCGCCCTGCCCCGACGAGGGCGTGGCGCCGGACAACGCCGACTGCCACGTGCCGCGCGAGCGCATACTCGACGTGGTCTACGCCCTCGCCAAGCGCTACGCCCTGCGCGCGGGCTTCTTTGGCATCGAGCTCGCCGACGACGCCGTCCCGCAGGTGCGCCGCGGCCTGGCGCTCACCGACGGCGTGCCCATCCATCGCCTGCGCAACTACTACCGCGAGGCCTACGAGCTCGTCCGCAGCGCTGCGGGCGAGGATCCCGTCGTCATCATCCCGGACGGCGGCATCCCGGGCGGCTGGGGCCGCTTCATGGCGCAGCGCCACTACGTCAACGTCTGGCTCGACAGCCATCTCGACCGTCCCGCCACGCGCGTGGACGTCTCCGGGCCCTCGGGCGTGCGCCGCCTCGTCGCCGCTCACGACCGCCACCTGCGCGAGGCGCGCCGCTGCGGCATGCCCGTCATGGTGGGCAAGTGGTCCTCGTCGCTTCCCGTCGCGGACGCCCAGATGACGCCGGAGGGCCGCATCGCCCTCGAGCGCGTCTACACCTCCGAGCAGCTGGGCACCTACGAGAAGTGCCCCGCGTGGTTCTTCAACACCTGGAAGACGAGCGGGCTTCTGGCGGGCTGGGACGCGCGCGTCGCCCTGGCGACCTTCGAGCGCGGGATGATCGTCTGATGGCGGTCGCCGCGCCCGCCGGCGTGCTCAGCGTCGTCGGCACCCCCATAGGAAACCTCGAGGACGCCTCGCCCCGCGTGATTCGCACGCTCGGCGAGGCGGACCTCGTGCTGTGCGAGGACACGCGCGTCACCGGACGCCTCATGTCCGCCTTTGGCCTGCACGTGCGCCTCGAGCGCTGCGACGAGAACGTCATGGCCGAGAAGGTCGCGGGCGTGCTCGACCGCCTGGCCGCCGGCGCGCGCGTGGCCTTCGTCTCCGACGCGGGTATGCCGGGCGTCTCCGACCCCGGGCAGCGCCTCGTCGACGCCGTGCTCGACGCGGGCCTGCGCGTGGAGGTGGTCCCGGGCCCGAGCGCGGTGACCTGCGCGCTGGTGGCGTCGGGGCTTGCGAGCGAGCACTTCTTCTTCGAGGGCTTCCTGCCGCGCCGCGCGGGCGCCCAGCGCTCGCGTCTCGAGGAGCTGGCAGTGGTCCCGGGCACGCTCGTGGTCTACGAGAGCCCGCGGCGCGCCGCCGAGACGCTTGCGCGCGTCGCCGAGGTCATGCCGGGGCGCCGCGTTGCCTTGGTGCGCGAGCTCACCAAGCTCCACGAGGAAGTCGTCCGCGGCGAGGCCGCCGAGCTCGCCGAGCTCGTGGCCGCCCGTGGGGAGCTGCGCGGCGAGTGCGTGATCGTGATCGCCGCGCCCGACGCGGGCGAGCTCGAGCGGCGCCGGGCGGCCGCGGGCGGCCCCGGAGGCACCCTCGAGGAGGAGATCGCCGCGGGCCTGGCCGCCGGCGAGCTCAAGAGCGCGCTGGCCAAGCGGCTGGCCAAGTCCTTCTCGCTTCCCCGCGCCGAGGTTTACGACAAGGTGCTCGCCGCCGCGCGGTAGCGCCCGTCCCGGCGGCAATGTGCGCACCCTCCGGCGATGTGCGCACTCCCCGGCAATGTGTACACGGCCTCAGAGGTCCTTCTCGGCAGATGCGCAGGTAGACGCGCTGCCGAGAAGTGCGCACAACGCCGTCCGGTGTACACAACGCGAACAAGTGCGCACAACGCCGAGAAGTGCGCACATCCCGGCGGGCGCGCCGCCCACCCCGCCCCGTCCGCGCCCCGCGCAAAGCCGCTCGCCGCCGCTTCGCTGCCGCTCGCGAAAGAGTACAATCGACTCCACATGCCAAAGTCCGTCATGAGGAGCACCTATGGCAGAGAAGCCGTCCTACTTCGTCACCACCCCCATCTACTACGTCAACGCCGCGCCGCACCTGGGCACCGCCTACTGCACCCTGCTCGCCGACGTCCAGGCGCGCTTCCGTCGCGCCGCCGGCTACGACGTCAAGTTCCTGACCGGCATGGACGAGCACGGCGAGAAGGTCGCCGAGGCCGCCGCCGAGCACGGCATGACCCCGCAGGAGTGGTGCGACTCCCAGGCCCCGCTCTTCAAGGACCTCTGGAGCGAAATCGAGGTCTCCAACGACGACTTCATCCGCACGACCGAGCCGCGCCAGCACCACGCGGTCCAGTACCTCTGGGACCGCATGCTCGAGTCCGGCTACCTCTACAAGGGCTCCTACGACGGCTGGTACTGCGTGCCCGAGGAGACCTACTTCACCGAGACCCAGGTCGAGAAGGCCGACGAGGAGCGCGGCACCAAGGGCCAGCACCTCTGCCCGGACTGCGGCCGCCCGCTCGAGCGCGTCCAGGAGGAGTCCTACTTCTTCAAGCTCTCCGCCTTCCAGGACCGTCTGCTCAAGCTCTACGACGAGCACCCCGACTTCGTCCAGCCGGACTTCCGCATGAACGAGGTCCGCAGCTTCGTCGAGGGCGGCCTGCAGGACACCTCGGTCTCCCGCACCACCTTCGACTGGGGCATCAAGGTGCCCTTTGACGACAAGCACGTCACCTACGTGTGGTTTGACGCCCTGCTCAACTACATGACCGCCGTGGGCTACAGCCTGGACGACCCGGCCTCCGCGGCCGAGTTCGCGCGCCGCTGGCCGGCCCAGTGCCACCTCATCGGCAAGGACATCATCCGCTTCCACTGCATCCTGTGGCCCGCCATGCTCATGGCCATCGGCGAGGCCCTGCCGGAGCACGTCTTTGTCCACGGCTTCCTCACGGTGCGCAACCCCGAGACCGGCCAGGCCGAGAAGATGTCCAAGTCCCGCGGTAACGCGATCGCCCCGCGCGACGTCATCGACCTTCTGGGCGTCGAGGGCTACCGCTACTACTTCATGACCGACGTCGTGCACGGCGACGACTCGGCCATCTCCTTCGAGCGCATGGAGCAGGTCTACAACGCCGACCTCGCCAACAGCTGGGGCAACCTCGTCTCCCGCGCGCTCAACATGAGCGCCAAGTACTTCGAGGGCGCCACGCCGGCGTGCCCGGAGGGCTGGGCCGAGAGAGACGGCGTGCTCAAGGGCGTCGCCGAGGGTATCTACGACGCTTATGCCGCGCGCATGGAGGTCTTTGACTACGCGGGCGCCAAGGACGTGGTCATGGAGCTCGTCCACGCCGCCAACCACTACATCGAGGACTCCGCGCCCTGGGCCGTGGCCAAGGACCCGGAGCGCGCCGGCGAGCTCGCGGACATCATCCGCGACCTGCTGGAGTCCATCCGCATCTGCGCGCACCTCTTCGCGCCGTTCATGCCCACGACCTCGGCCGAGGTCCTGCGCCGCATGTCGCTCGAGGCCGAGGCCGCGACGGACGACCTGCGCGCGGCCTGCGCCTGGGGCGGCCTTGCCGGCGGCGTGCCCGTGACCAAGGGAGACGCGCTCTTCCCGCGCCTCGACACGGCCAAGAAGTAGGCGGGCGTGGGCGGATCTCCTCTCGCAAGCCCCGGCGCCACGCGCGCCCTGCTCGAGGCGTACGGCCTCGCGACCAAGCACAGCCTGGGCCAGAACTTCCTGGTCAACAACCACGTGATCGAGAAGATCATGGACCTGGCGGAGCTTGGGCGAGAAGACCGCGTGCTCGAGGTGGGGCCTGGCATCGGCACGCTCACGCTGGCGCTTCTCGCCAAGGCGGGACGCGTGGTCTCGGTGGAGATGGACCGTGAGCTCGAGCCCGTGCTCTCGGCCCACGCCGCCGCGCACCCGAGCTTTGCCTACCTCATGGGGGACGCCCTGCGCGTCCCGGCGGAGAAGATCGTGGAGGCCGCGGGCGGCGAGCCCACGGCGCTGGTGTCCAACCTGCCCTACAACGTGGCGGCCACGATCATCCTGGCCTACCTGCAGGGCATGCCGAGCCTGCGCCGGCTCGTGGTGATGGTGCAGGCCGAGGTCGCCGACCGCATCTGCGCCGCCCCCGGCAGCCGCACCTACGGCGCCTACACGGCCAAACTCGCGCTACTCGGACAGGTGACCGGGCGCTTTGAGGTGGGTCCGGGCAACTTCATGCCACCGCCGCACGTGGACTCCGCCGTGGTGCGCATCGACCGCGCGCCGCTGGTGGCGCCCGAGCTCGTGGCGGGCGTGTCCGCCGTGATCGACGCCGCGTTCGCGCAGCGCCGCAAGACCATCCGCAACTCCATGTCCTCATCGGGATACGAGAAGGGCGCGCTCGACGCGGCGTTTGCCGCCTGCGGGATTGCGCCCACGTGCCGGGCCGAGACGCTCGCGCCCGAGGACTTTGTCCGCCTTCATCAGGAACTCTCGCAGACTCAGGGCCAGGTCCGGCCGATTGGCGGGACCCAGGACCAGGGATAGACCAAAAGGAGCTAGGAGCACACCATGTCCAACGTCATTGCGCTCGACGATCTCACGCTCGCGGACGGCGAGCTGTTCCACGACCACAAGGGGACGGCGGCCCCGATGCCCGTGCCGCTCGCGCCGCTGGCAGACACCCACGGTCACCTCACGAGCTTCCGCGAGCACGACCCGGCGATGGCGCTCGTGCGCGCCGCGCTCGCCGGCGTGCGCCTGCTCGTGGTCCCCATCGACCCCATCGACGACATCCCCCGCAGGTGGGAGAGCGTGCCCGCGCTGCTGAGCTGGCTTGACGAGCAGATCGAGACCGCGCGCGAGGCGCTCGCCGAGTGCGCCGAGCGCGGCTTTGTCCCGCCCGCCTTCGAGGGCTACGACGCGCCCGAGCTTCTCGACAACGTGCGCATCGTCGCCGGCGCGCACCCCTACGGCGCGGGCACCTTCGACGACGACGTCATGGCGCGCCTGCGCGAGCTGCTGGCGAGTCCCCGCTGCGTGGGCGTGGGCGAGTTCGGCCTCGACTACGGCCCCTCGAGCACGGTTCCCTATCCGGTGCAGGAGGAGGTCTTCCGCGCCCACCTGCGCCTCGCCAAGGAGCTGGGGATGCCCGTGCAGCTGCACATCCGCGACGCCGCCAACGACGTCCGCTGCGGCGCCCACCGCGACGCCGCGCGCATCCTCGAGGAGGAGGGCGTGCCCGAGGCCGGCTGCGACCTGCACTGCTTCACGAGTGGCGTCCGCGTGCTCGAGAGCTTCACGCGCCTGGACTGCCGCATCGCCTTTGGCGGCGCGCTGACGTTCATGCGCTCCGACGACATCCGCGAGGCTGCGACCATCTGCGCCGAGCGGTACCTGCTCACGGAGACGGACAGCCCGTACATGGCGCCGGTGCCGCTGCGCGGCGAGGAGTGCGAGCCCGCGATGGTCGCCTTCACCGCGGCGATGATCGCGGACGTCCGCGAGAAGGGCGGGCGCGGCTCGCGTCAGGAGACCTACGACGCGCTGTGGCACAACGCCTGCGCGCTCTTTGGGCGATAGGGGCCGTTCCCGAGGTTCTTCTCGTCTGGACCGTTCGGGCGGCGCACGTTCCCCGGGGAGGTGCGGCGCCCGGACGGTTTTGCGTCCCGGACCGTCCGGATCCCGCACGTGGCTGAAGCAGGTGCGGCGCCCGGACGGTTTTGCGTCCCGGACCGTCCGGATCCCGCACGTGGCTGAAGGAGGTGCGGCGCCCGGACGGTTTTTGGGCCCGGACCGTCCGGATCCCGCACGTTCCCAAGGAGGTGCGGCGTCAGGTCGCGTCGGCGGGGCGGGCGTCGAGGTCGGCGCCGTGCTCGCGCGCGAGGCGTCTCCACCGCGTCTCGGCGGCGAGCCGGTACGCCCAGCGCGGGACCCCCGGACGCGCCAGGCCCTCGCCCGCGTCCGATCCGGCGAGGACCGCCATGATGAGCCGGTCGATCGCCTCGGAGACGCCGCGACGCAGCATCCCCATGCGCGGGGATTTGGCGATGGCCCCCAGCATGCCGCCCGCGCCCACCGCGACGCCGCCCATCCACCGCGCGCCCGATCCCGCGCAGAAGTTCTCGATGACCGAGAAGGACGGAACGATCTGCTCGGCCTCGTAAAACCCCATGTTGGCCAGGGCGTAGACGCGAGTCCCCGGGGAGATGACGCCCCGGGAGCGCTCGAGGAGCTCCACGAGTCCTCCCGGCAGCGCGTCCACGTAGAGCGGATAGCCAATGAGCACCACGTCGCAGCCTTCGAGCAGCTCCGCGCGCGTCGCGCGCACGAGCTCGGGACGCCCCACGCCGGCCATCCGTGCGTAGACCGGCAGCGCCTCCGCAAAGTCCCCGAGCAGCTGCGCGGTCGCCGACCGGGCCCCGCGCGGGCTGCCGTTCACCAGCGCCACGCGGCGGGGGAGGGCGGGCGCGTGCGGCTGGGTGGCCGCCGCGGGCACGGCGGGCGCGTTCTTCTCGGCGCCTGCGCCCAGCTCGTCTGCGGGAAACCAGATGCCCGCGAGGCGCGCTCCCAGGTTGAGGGCGTTTGCGGAGGCGATGCGGCCAAAGCACGCGCGCTCCGCCTCCGTGGAGGGGCCGTAGAGCCAGCAGCTGATCGTCAGCTCGTGGTCGGGGTAGCGCAGGCGATGGTGCATCTGGGCGTTTGCCATGCGGAAGTTGGGGTGCAGGTAGCCGATGGAGCGGTCGAGCGCGCGCTTGACGAGCGGGGAGAACCCGCCAAAGGCGTTTTGGGAGAAGATCCAGAGCTCTTTGGTCCGGGCGATAAGAACGCCGAGGTCGCCCAGGGAGTCGCGGATGACGCAGACGCCCGGCGTGCGCACCCAGCACCCGAAGCAGCCCGCGCAGTCGTGCGCGGCGGCGAGGTCCTCCCGCGTGACGGCCGCGTCGAAGCGCGCGCCCGTGGCCTCGAGCTGCGCGCGCGTGAGGTCGCAGATGATGGTGCGCATGACGGCTCCTCCGGTCGACGTTGATGCCAGCGTACGCCAGGCGCGCCGCCGCGTGAAGGGGTCATCGACCCTTGACCGGAGGCGGAAGGATTACCTACTTCAAAACCAGTGGGTAACTGGCCCAAAAACGGAAAAGAGCCCCTCTTGAGGGCGGTTACCCACTGGTTTTGAAGTAGGTAACGGCTCGGCCCAAAGCGACCGGGACGAGAAGGACGTGGCGGGCGCGACAAAAACGGGGACGGAGCCCAGGCCGAGAAGTGCGACGGGCCGCAAACCTTAAGCACAGGACCTGCGCACGCCCCGCGTCCCTCGCGTGCTACACTACCGCCACCGAGGCGACCCCCATCCGCAGACGGAAGGGGGTCGCATGCGCATCGGGCGTCTTGCCACAAGGATGGGGGAGGGACTCGCGGAGGCCCTGTGGCCCACGCGCTGTGTGGGCTGCGACCAGCCCGGCGAGCTCATCTGCGACCGATGTCGCGCCGCGCTGCCGTGGATCGAGCAGCGCCTGGCGTGCCCCTCGTGCGGTGCGCCGTACGGGAAACTCACCTGCACGGAGTGCGACGGCACCTGGCCCGTGCGCGCCACGGTCGCCGCGTTTGGCTTCCACGGCACGCCGGCGCGCATGGTCACCTGCCTCAAGGACGGACATGAGCTGCGGCTCGCGCCGGTGATGGCGGCTGCCCTGCTCACGGCGCTCGAGGAGGCGTCCGCCTGGCCCGCGCCGGACGGGCGCCCGCGCTTCTCGCCCGACGAGGTGGACGGCGTCTGCTTCGTGCCCGCCACGTCCGCCGCCTTCGCGCGCCGCGGCTTCGACCACATGGCGCTGGTCGCCCGCGAGCTCTGCGGCTTCTCCGGCCTGGGGCTCGCCGACGTGCTCGTGCGACCGCAAGCCCGTGACCAGCGCATCCTTGGCCGAGAAGAACGCGCGGAAAACCTCGAGGGCACCATGTACGTCCGCGGGGACGTCTCGGGCGCGCGGCTGCTTCTGCTCGACGACGTCGCCACCACCGGCGCGTCGATTGCCGAGGCCTCGCGCGCCCTTCTCGCCCGGGGCGCGGCGTCGGTCACCGCCTGCGTCCTCGCCCGCGTGTGGTGAGCCCGGTGCCTGAGGGCCGCCCGCGCCCGCGCCTCGCCCGCTCCCCGCGCCCGCCCGCGACCCGCGCCCGGCAACATGATGAAACTTGCTTTAACACACCCGCCCCCTCCCCGAAGCGCCTCGCGGACGGGGTATACTGAGCAGACGTCTCGACCAGGTCTGTGGTTGCGGGCCCCGGCGCGTCCGGAGCCCAAGTCCATGTCAGACGAGGACAAAGGGATCCACGTAAGTCAGGGCGTGCGCGTCCTGACGATCATGGCTCGTCCTAGAGGTAAGTCGCACCGCCCGTCATACCTAAGAGGCATACGGCCTCGCGGGCGAGAGGGGCAAGAGTGGAGGCGCCGCGGCGCCGGAAGCGACGTCCCCGGTGCGCGGGTGTGGGGGCAAAGACCAGGTCAGCTGGGAGAGGCGTACGACCGCAATCGTAGACGGGAGTTGCCATGCCGCGCTCGCGCTTTCATAGCATCCTCGGGGTCGCCGCCGCGGCCCTCAGCGTCTCGCTCCTCGCCGGCTGCTCGGGGATCTCGGAGATCCCCTCGGGCGTCGGGAGCGTCGTCCAGAGCATCATCAAGGACGTGACCGACCCGGTCACCGTCGAGCAGGCCCGCGCCGCCCGCCGCGCCGAGCTGGTGCCCGCCGTGAGCGACGAGGACCTCGTCACCCCCGGCACCCTGACCGTCGGCGTACGGTCCACGGGCACAGCGCCGCTCGTCATGACCGGCTCGGACGGCTCCACGATGGGCATTGACGTCGACACCGCGTACGCCCTCGCGGACGAGCTGGGGCTCGCCCACGTCGAGTTCGTCTCCGTCACCAACGTGGCGGCGGGCCTCGCCTCCTGCGACGTCGTCATGAGCGTCGACGCCACCCAGGGCGACTGCACCGTCGTGGGCTCCTACGCCCAGAGCGCGCTCGGCGTCTTCGCCGCCGGCGACACGGTCGCGACCCCGATCGCCGCCACGGAGTTCTCCGGCAAGACGGTGGGCGTCCAGGAGAGCTCCGTCTCGCAGGCCTCCCTCGCCAAGCTGGGGCTCGGCAACTTCGAGGAGACCTTCTCCAACCTCAACGAGGCCTTCGACGCGCTCGCGGCCGGCTCGGTCGACTACGTGGTGTGCGACGCCTACGCCGGCGCCTACCTCGCCTGCACGCATGAGGGCATCTCCTTCGCCGGCACCATCGACACGCCCGTTCCCGTGGGCGTGGCCGTCTCGACCGACGCCACGTCCCTGCAGGCCAACGTCCAGGCCGCGCTCGACGCGATCCAGACCAACGGCGTCGCCGACATCGCCAAGTCCCGCTGGGTGGGGGAGTTCCCGGCCCTCACCGAGGCCACGGTGGTGACCGGCCTGCCGGAGCCGCAGGAGGAGCCGGTGGACGAGGGCGACGAGAACAGCGGCAACGCCGACGCCCAAAACGGTGACGAGGGCGAAGACGGCGTCTCCGGCAACGGCTACTCCGCCGACGACGCCGGCGCGGACGGCACCGACGCCGGGACCGATGACTCTGACGGCACCTACATCGGCTCCGCCTACGCGTTCGACTGACGCCGAGCCCGGCGCCCGGCGTCCGGCCCCGCGCTCCCGGCGCGGCAGCGAGCGCGCGTTCTTCTCGCCCGCCTTTGCGAACGCACGCCGAACAGACCATGCCGCTCAGGCAGTTGGTGGCCGCGAGAGGGGGGAATGGGCCGCTCGCATTTGGGTATCTATTGTCGTAGGAGCGGTCGCGCCCGTGTCGCGCCCGCCCATGGCAATCGTTAGGAGGTTCGCATGGTTGACATCAAGATCTCGGGCCGCAAGGTGGGAGTCTCCGACTCTCTTCGCGCACACGTCGAGGAGAAGGTCGGCAACGCGCTCAAGGTGTTCGATATCAAGCCCATGACCTGCGATGTCGTTCTGCGCGTCGACAAGAACCCCTCCAACCCCGAGCGCAAGACCTGCGAGGTCACGGTCTTTGTCCGTGACAACGTCGTCCGCGTGGTCGCGAGCTCCGACGACATGTTCGCCGCCATCGACGACGCCGCCGACAAGGTCACCCGTCAGCTCCGCAAGTACAAGACGCGCGTCATCGACCGCCGCCAGCGCGTCGCCGCCGCCAAGGCCGGCACCGTCACCCAGGAGGACCTCGCCACCCTCATCGAGCCCGGCCCGGACGAGACCGAGGACGACCAGCTCGTGCGCGAGAAGTACATCGACCTGTTCCCCATGACGGAGGAGGAGGCGCTCGTCCAGACCGACCTCATCGGCCACGACTTCTACGTCTTCACCAACGCCACCACCGGCCTGGTCAACGTCATCTACCACCGCAAGAACGGCGGGTACGGCATCATCAAGCCCAAGATCGAGGAAGAGAATGAGCAGTAGCGATACCAGCACCACCAGCACCACCGCAATCCAGGACGCGGCCTCCGAGCAGGGGCTCGCGTCAGAGACCAACGCCCAGGCGTCGCAGGAGGCTGCGCGCCTGGGCCGCGCGTATCACCGCGCGTCCAACGTGAGGATCATCGTCGACTCCTGCGCCGACTTCGCCCCCGGCGTCGCCGAGGCGCTCGGCGTCGAGGTCGTGCACTTCACCTACGTCATGGGCGGGGAGGAGCACGTCGACGACCTCTGGAAGTCCATGACCCCCAAGCAGTTCTACGACCGCATGCGCGCCGGCGAGACGGCCACCACCTCGGCCGTCACGCCGGGGCGCTACCTCGAGTTCTTCGAGCGCGCGGCGGAGGAGGGCACCCCGACGGTCTACCTGGCCTTCACCCGCGGCCTCTCCTCGAGCCTGGACGCCGCGCGCCAGGCTGCCGAGATGGTGCGCGAGAGCCATCCGGGCTTCGAGATCTACGTCGTGGACAACGTCTGCCCGTCCGCCGCGGCCGAGCTCCTGGCCCTCGAGGCCGTGAACCAGGCGACCAAGGGGCTCACCGCCAAGGAGCTCGTGGCCTGGGCCGAGGAGGCGCGCTACTACATCCACGGCTACTTCACGCTGGACTCCTTCGACGCCCTCGCGCGCGGCGGGCGCATCCCGCCTGCCGCGGCCACCGTGGGCGGCAAGCTCGACATCAAGCCCGAGCTCTCCTACGACACCAACGGCGCCCTCACGCTGCGCGGCATGTGCCGCGGCCGCAAGAAGGCCCTGCGCGCGATCCTGGCGGACTTCAAGGCCAACTACCTCGGCGCCGAGGGCGGGGACGAGAAGCTCCCCATGGCCATCGTCTCCGCGGACGCCGAGAAGGACGCCATGTGGCTTGCCGAGCAGGTCCGCAAGGAGCCGGGCTGCGCCGACGTCCCCATCATCTACAGCTCCGTGGGCCCGGTCATCGGCGCGCACGTGGGCCCGGGCATGGTGGCCCTGCTCTTCTGGGGCAAGGACCGTCGCGAGAGCCTCTCGTTCACCGACCGCATCGCCCGCCGCGTCAAGGGCGAGAAGTAGCAACTGTCTGACAACGGGGTGATGAGGAGGGACCGTCCCTTCTCATCACCCTGCCTGTGGAAAGGAACCACCTTGCAGATCAAGAAGATCGCCTTCATCGGGACCGGCATCATGGGCGCGCGCATCGCGGGCCACATCATGGACGCCGGCTACGAGCTCACCGTCCACAACCGCACGCGCGAGAAGGCCGAGGGGCTTCTCGCCCGCGGGGCGACGTGGGCGGAGAGCCCCGCCGAGGCCGCCGCGGACGCGGACGTGGTCTTCACCATGGTGGGCTACCCGAGCGACGTCGAGGACGTCTACCTCACGACCGACGGCCTCATCCGCGCGGCCAAGAAGGGCGCCTGGCTCATCGACCTCACCACGAGCTCCCCGCAGCTCGCGCGCGACATCCACGACGCCGCCGAGGTCGAGGACAAGCACGCCTTCGACTGCCCGGTGACGGGCGGCGAGCAGGGCGCGATCGACGGCACCCTCACCCTCATCGCCGGCATCACCGAGGCCGCGGCGGCGCCCGTGCTCCCGGTGCTCGAGTCCTTCTCGTCCAAGATCTTCTACTTCGACCAGCCCGGCGGCGGCCAGACCGCCAAGCTCTGCAACCAGGTCTCGCTGGCCTCCTGTATGGTGGGCTACGCCGACGCGCTGGCCCTCGCCGAGCAGTCCGGCATCGACGCCGAGCGCGTGCTCGAGGTCATGGCGAGCGGCACGGGCGGCTCCGGTGCGTCGCGCACCCTGGCGCCCAAGTCCCTCGCGGGCGACTACAAGCCGGGATTTCTCGCCGAGCACCTGCGCAAGGATATTGGCCTGGCGCTGCAGCGCTCCGAGGACCTCGACATCACGCTGCCGGGCGCCGAGACGGCGTTCACCCTCTTTGACATGCTCTGCCAGATCGGCGGCTCGCGCATGGGCACGCAGGCCCTCACGCTGCTCTACCAGGAGGAGGCCGCGTGCGTGGCGGCCGGCCTCGACTGGTCCCTGCTCGACCAGGGCGAGGACGACGAGCACGACCACGAGTGCTGCTGCGGTCACGACCACGGCGAGGACCACGAGTGCTGCGGCGGCCATGGGCACGGCCACGGCGACGGCCACGAGTGCCACTGCCACGACCACGATCACGAGCACTAGCCACGGGGCACGAGGGCTAGACGCGCCTCGCTAACATGTACAGCTCCGGTTTTGCCAAAAAAATACCTGCGGATATAGAATACGCAACGGAACTGTGTATGTTACGGTAGCCGGCCGGCGTCGACATCCTCGGCGCCGGCCGATCAGCGCCGCGCAAGACAAGGAGAACCACCCGCTTCATGAACGGAACCGACATCCCCCAGAGCCCGCAGAGCTCCATCGCGGTGCTCATCGACTTTGAGAACCTCGCCCTCGGCACGGGCAAGCGCAACCGCCGCGGGCACCAGGAGCCCGGCCCGCTCCCCGACGTCAAGCTCATCCTCGAGCGACTCGTCGACAAGGGCCGCATCACCGCCAAGCGCGCCTACTGCGACTGGCAGCGCTTCTCCGACGCCGTCACGCCCCTGCACGAGCTGGGCATCGAGCTCATCGAGATCCCGGACCGCGCCTACACCGGCAAGAACTCCGCCGACATCCGCCTTGCCGTGGACGCGATGGAGATTTGCCTCACGAAGGACCACATCGACACCTTTGCCATCCTCTCCGGCGACTCGGACTTCTCGCCGCTCGTCTCCAAGCTCAAGGAGTTTGGCAAGACGGTCATCGGCGTGGGCATGAAGGAGGCCACGAGCAGCCTGCTCGCGGAGGTCTGCGACGAGTTCATCTTCTACGAGGACATCACCCGCGGCGCGGGCATCCCGGACTTCTCCGGCAAGGTGCCGCGCGAGAAGCAGGACTGCTACCAGCTGCTCTTCGAGACCATCGACGCGCTGCAGCGCGAGAGCGACAGCTTCATCCTCGCCTCGCGCCTCAAGGACACGATGAAGCGCAAGCGCCCGCAGTTCTCGGAGGCCTCGTACGGCTACCGTTCTTTCACGGCGCTTCTGCGCGAGGCGTCCAAGCTCGGATTCATTGAGATTCACCAGGACCCCAAGAGCGGCACGGCCGTGGTCGACGGGTTCTGCGAGTAGGGAGGACAAGAACATGGCGGATATCGAAACCCCGGACATCTCGGGCCTGGTCGAGGAGCTCTCCGGCTCGAGCCGTCGCCGCCGCCAGGAGGTTGCCCACGCGATCGCCCAGGCCGCGCGCAGCAACCCCGACGTGGTGGCGCCCTTTGCCGACGACCTCATCGACGCGCTCTTCCGCCCGGAGGCGCAGACGCGCTGGGAGGTCCTCGACGCCCTCGGGGCCGTCGCGCAGACCGACGCCGAGCGCGTGGCGGGCGCCTTCGAGGGCGCCGAGGCGTCGCTGTTCGACGACGGCTCGGCCACGGTGCGCCTGGCGGCCTTCGAGTTTCTGTGTCGCCTCGGCGCGAGCTCGCCCGAGCGCTCCGACGAGGTCTGGCCGCTGCTCGACGAGGCGATCCAGTGCTATCACGGCGACGCCGAGTACCGTGACATGCTCACGGCGCTGCTGGGCCTCGCGCAGGGCGCTGCCTCCGAGCAGACGCGCGGCTCCCTGGCGGCTCGCGTGAAGTTTGACGCCGAGAACGGCACGGGCTACATCAAGTCCTTCTCGGCAGAGATCCTTCAAGCTCTCTCATAGGTTTGTGCAGGGGCGGGGGAGGTTGCTCCCCGTCGCCGTGCCGCGCCGTAGAATCAAGGCCTGAAAGCAAGATGGGCGCGCCCGTCGCGGCGCGCCGTGCGTGAGGGGAGACCCATGGCAGACGAGGACAAGATCGAGGACGTGGCCGAGAAGGACGCGGACTCGGTGAAGGAGAAGGACGTGGAGGCCAAGGCTGAGAAGGACGTCGAGCCCGAGGCTGCCGAGACCGAGAAGGGCGCCGGCGCGCCGCCCGCCCCGGGCGCCGCTGCCGCGGAGCCCGCCGACGCCCCCGCCGAGGCCGACGCCGCCGACGCCGATGCCCACGCGCACCGCGGCCCCTCCACGCCCGTGTGGGTCGCCATCTGCGTCTGCGCGCTCGTCGTGGGCGTGCTCGCCGGCTTCTTCCTGCTCGGCGGCGCGGGCGGCGGCTCCGTCGCGCTCGACGGCCGCACGACGCTCTCTGCCGACGAGCTCGACAGCACCATCGCCACCTACACCTTCGACGGCGTGCGCACCAACGTGACGGCGCGCGACGTGCTGACCTTCGGCGGCTCCTCGGTGGACACCGCCGTCAACGAGGACGGCACCTACAACGTGCCCGCCGCCACCAACGTGCTCGTGTACGCGCAGAACCGGATCATCCTGGACGACGCCGAGGCCCGCGGCCTCACGGCGAGCGACGAGGAGATCTCCGACTACAGCGAGAAGACGATGGGCACCTCCGACCTCGCCAGCATCGCCAGCTACTACGGCATGGACGAGCAGGCCGTGCGCGACACCTTCGCCCAGTCCGTCGTCATCGAGAAGCTGCGCGCTTCCGTGTGCGAGACGACCCTGCCCGAGCAGCCCACCGAGCCCACGGCCCCCGCCGACGGCGCCGAGGACACGCCCACGGCCGACTACGCGAGCTACATCATCGCCCTTCTCGGCGACGAGTGGGACTCCGAGGCCGGCACCTGGGCCCGCACCGACGGCGACTTCTACGCCACGCTCTCGACCTACGAGATCACCAACGACTCCGCGACCTACGCCGCCGCCGAGGCCGCCTACAACGTGGCCTACAGCGCCTACCAGGACGCCTACACCCAGATGAGCAACGAGTGGAGCGACTACACGAGGAACCTCCTCGCGGGCGCGACCATCCAGCTCGGCTCCCTGGCGACCTCCTGATGCGCGTCGCGATAAGCGCCTGCCTGCTTGGGGTTCCCGTCCGCTACGACGGGGGCTCCAAGCCCGTTTCCGAGGTGATGGAGCTGGCGGGCAAGGTCGACGTCACGCGCGTGTGCCCCGAGACCGCGAGCGGGCTTCCCGTGCCGCGGCCGCCGGCGGAGCAGCTCGGGGGGCGCGTCCTTCTCGCCGACGGGCGGGACGTGACCGCGGAGTTTGACCTCGGGGCGCGGCGGTGCCTCGACGCGGTGAGACGCTCGCCGGTCCGTTTGGCCGTCCTCAAGGCAAAGAGCCCCTCGTGCGGGGTGGGTCTGATCTACGATGGAACCTACTCTGGAAGGCTCGTTCCGGGCCAGGGCGTCTTTGCCCGCAGGCTCGAGGAGGAGGGGATCTGCGTGGTCACCGAGGATACCGTGAAGTCGTGCAAGCCGAGCGTGGAGCATCCCGTCGCCATCGTGCTGGGAAGCGGCCTGGGGCACCTGGGCTCGCTCGTGAGGCCGGTCCGCCGCATCGACTACCGTGACATCGAGGGATTTCCGCAGGACGCGCGCCCGGTGGCGGGTCACAGCTTCGAGGCCACCGTGGGCTCGATCGACGGCGTGCCGGTGGTGGTCTATCCCGGGCGCATCCATCTCTACCAGGGCTACTCCGCCGCCGAGGTCACGGCGCTCGTGCGCCACGCGCACCACCTGGGCTGCCGCGACGTCGTCTTTGCGTGCGCCACGGGCGCGGTGCCGGGCCAGGCGCACACGGGCCTGGGCATCCTCACGGACCAGATCAACCTCACGGGGCGCAACCCCCTTGCCGAGTGGGAGGGTCTGCGAGACGTGGAGAGCCCCTTCGTGGACATGAACGACGCCTACTCGCCCTACCTGCGCACGATCGCGCGCGGCGTGGCCGACGACCTGGGCATCGCCGTGGAGGAGGGCGTCTACGCGGGCGTGCTGGGCCCGTGCTTCGAGACGCCGGCCGAGGTGGCGGCGCTCTCGACGCTCGGGGTGTCCTACGTGGGCATGTCCACGGTGTGCGAGGTCGTCATGGCGCGGGCGCTGGGCATGAACGTGCTGGGGCTCACGCTGGCGGCCAACGAGTCCGGCGCGCCGGCGGTCAGCCACGAGACGGTGCTCGCCGAGGCCGAGAAGCACGCGGAGGACTTCGAGGCGCTCGTGCGCGGCGTGCTGCGGCTGCTGTAGCGGGCGCGGGCGGGTGCCTAACCATTCCGCCCCGGCGCACTTCTCAGCCGTCGCGCGCTTACTCTTTGCCGTGCATCGCACTGACCCCACGCCCCATCCGGGAAGCCCTCTCGGATGGGGCGTATTTTCTAAGCACGGCAACCTCTTGGCCCGCGATGCGCCCGGTTCCGTAAGCAGCCAGCCCGCCCAAAGCCGAGAAAAGCAAAGATCCGCGGCCGAGAAGAACTCCGCGCCTGCGACAACCCCGGTTTAGTAAGTGCTCAAATGCCCGTCCGTGCGATGCGTGGCAATCGGTAAGCACCTCCCGCGACCCGCGGAGCCACGCGCCGCAGCGGCAGAGAAAAACGTGCTTGCGCAGCGGCAGCGGTTCTCGTATAGTTGTTATTCGCTGACACGCCAGCTTAGCTCAGTTGGTAGAGCACCGCTCTCGTAAAGCGGGGGTCACCAGTTCGAGTCTGGTAGCTGGCTCCAGCCAAACGCACAGGTCAGAGGCTCATGGGTCTCTGACCTTTTTTCATATTTGATGCGTGTCCGCCCCTGGGGAAGGGGCGTGGAGATAGGGGGGTTATGTTGCAGAAAGTGTGTCCGCTGGGGTTTACCTCCTGAACCGTGTTGGCATGTGAAACTCACTCCAGTCGATGCCTGCTCCATATTCCTCTGGGGCTCCGTCCCCTCGTTTCGATTTCCTTTGAGCATTGGCAAAGGGGCCGTCCACCTCGGCATCCGTAGGCATGACGCGCAGCGCCTCTGAAGCGGGCATCGGCGCCTCTGTATGGAGATGGCACCACCAGAAAACAGCTTTGATGCGATGGAGCAAGGGCATCCCGCGATGGTTTCTCAGCATCTCGCGCAGGCGTGCGTTCACGCTTTCCAGGGCATTGTTGGTGGAGGGCCATGCCCCTCCGTAAAGCTCTTGCATCTCGACAAAGGTGAAGAGCGTCCCTTCCCGGACGAGCTTGTTGAGGGACTTCCTGGCACGTCGGAGCCTCTCGTGGGTGTAGATGCGCCTGCCCTCCCTGAGCGTGAACTCCTTCAGGAACGCCTCCCACCTCACGCACCAGGCGCTGTAGTCCGCAAGCCACCGGGCTGCCGACGCCGGATCACGGATGTGGGCGAGCCTGTTTGCGATCCCGAGCAGCTCAGCCCCTGCCTCCAGCTTCGGCCTGAGGGTCGTGTAGCGCCTGATCTGGCTGGCCACGTGGAAGACGCAGCGCTGTATGCGGGTGCCCTTCCATACTAGGGATGCCGCCTTGGCCAGGCCCGTGGAACCGTCGGAGACGGCCATCTTGGGCGCCGGGGTGCGCGCCATGAGGGCGGCCCACGCCAACGTGCACTCACTCTGGGCGAGATGCCAGGCCAGGACGTGTCCGTCCGCCCAGGCGATGAGCACCACGGCGTCTCGTCGCATCCAGATGCCGTCGAGGTGCACGACGTCATGGACCTCGCCGGTCGCGTGGGCTATGGGCCAGATTCCCCAGACCCAGGAGGTCCTTCTCCAGAAGCTGGTGCGGCTCCCCGGGAGCTCGGAGGTCGTGCGCTTCGAGAGCAGCCACCGCAGGAACGCTCCGAGCTCCTTGGCCCTGGTGTCGATCCTGCGCACGGAGGAGGCCCCGCACGCGGGGCAGCGCCAGCGCTGCGTGCCCGCCTTCGTCTTGCCGTTCCTCTTCATCGTGCCGCCGCACACGGCGCATTTCGGATTCGCCACAGGCCCATCCCGTCTCGAGGCAACTTCTCTCGCGGAAAAGGTTGCCTGAGCTGGGGTGTCAAGGGATGCCCGGACACACTTTCTGAAACACCGGGAAGTCGGGGCGAGCCAACTCGGGAGGGTGGTTTTCTGCGCCCTGACTGTGGGGACGGCGCCGTGGCAGACACACTTTCTGCAACATAACCCTTGTGGCGCTGTTTGCGGCGGTCGCATGCCTGCCCGTCACGGCGCTCGCCGACGAGGCGATTGAAGTCGTGTGCTACACGATCTTTGGCGGTGACGGCGTCGGCATCTGCACGTACCAGACCAAGGAGGAGGCAGAGCGCTACGGGGACATCGCGAACGAATACCCGGAGCTCACGATGCCTGAGGGAGGGCGCAGCCGCTATCTGAGGTATGAGTGCGGCGTTCCGATCGAGTTCGTCGGCGGCGAGGACGTCTTCAAGTACGGTCTGGCGAAGAACTGGAACTGGAACGCCCCCGACGTCACCGACGTCGACGGGTTCTACGTCTTTTCCGGAGACTCCTTCGGGCAGACCTCCGCAGGCCTGTTCCTTAACGGCGCCATGATCAGGATGGTCCCCGACTCTCAGCAGCCGGTCGAGAAGGCCGTCATCACCGTCACCGGGACAAACGCCGCAGGCCAGGTCACGGACTTCACGGTCGACCTCGTCTATGCCTCGGAGCAGAGCGGCCGTGACGTTGCCGTCTCCGGGGGCTCGGGCGTGGGCATGCGGCTGATGCCGAACGCCTGACTGAAGGAGGGCCTCGACTCTGGCACCGGGAACTTCAGCGCCACGGCCACGAGCCTCTCCGCCTCTGACCCCGCGGCCTCCGGGCTCGTCTCCGCCGTAAATGACGGCGAGGTCGTCGGCGTCTTTGACTTTGACCTGGTCGTCGGGTCGGTCGAGTGGTCGGATGACTTCGGCGTCGCGTGGGTCACCTTCCCGGTTGACGCCCGCCACAATGGCTCCTTCGTCGACGTCTGGACGTGGCGGGCGGACGTCATCGGCCTCAACCCCACGGAGCGCCATGCCGAGCTCAGGGGCACCCATCCCGTCAGCGGAGGCAAGGTGACCGTCCCGCTCTGCGACCTCACCCAGGTCGTCCTCTCCGTCCAGGACGAGGGCTCGACGATGTCGATGGCGCGTCTGTACAACCCCAACTCGGGAGAGCACTTCTACACGCTGTCCACGGCCGAGCGCGACATGCTCACCTCCGTGGGCTGGGTCTTTGAGGGCGTGGGCTGGACTGCCCCGGCGACCTCCGACAGGCCCGTCTACCGTCTCTACAACCCCGACGCCGGAGACCACCACTACACGCTGGACGCCTCCGAGCGCGACATGCTCGACTCCGTGGGCTGGGTCTTTGAGGGGATAGGCTGGTACTCTGCGGGGTCGGACGGCACCCCGCTCTACCGTCAGTACAACCCAAACGCGACGACCGGCACCCACAACTACACCATCGACGCCGCCGAGCGCGACATGCTCGTCGGACTCGGCTGGGTCGACGAGGGGATTGGCTAGTGGGGCGTATAGCCTCATTGAGGCCGATCGCGTCCGTGCTCCGCAGGCGCGGCTGGCGATAGGCGGATGCCACTTCCATCGGGACGCTCTCTCCCGGCCGGGGGAGGGCGTCCCGCTTTGACAGGTGCCCCGGACGCTCCTGCCCCGCAGTTCTTCTCGCCCGGTGTTTTGCTTTTGCCGGCCGGGGCACGGATTTGCTTTGGGGCGTTGCGCATTCCGGGACCATGGCACGGCGCCTAGGGCCACGCGCCGGCGTTGGGCGAGAAGAACGCGTCCGCGTCGCGCCCTGGCCCGCGATTCTGCAACATTCCCCCTGCGATAGAGGCCGCCTTGGCGCCCGTGGCCCGTTCAGCGCTGTACCTGCCTGCCACGTCCGTCATAATCGCAACGCCGAATCGCGCCGCCGTGCCATGGCCCCCAAACCCGCAACGCCCGCGCCGCTGGCCCGCCCCGGCCCTCTCCCCGCCGCCCCCTTTGCCCGCGGCGCTTAGCCGTCCTTGTGGATCGTACGGTCGTGCTTCTTGGCGCTTACTATTCGCTGGCCGTCGCATCCACGTTCTTCTCGGCGCTTAACCATTGCTGCCCATCGCAGCGGCCCGCTGCCGGAAGAGACCCGCCACGAGCGATGGGCGGCGTTCCGTAAGCAACCGCGCCTTGCTCCTTGCGACGCGCGGCAAAGTCTAAGCACCGAGAAGGGCGCCCCTGCGATGCGCGAGGATTGTTAAGCACGACGGCGCCGCCGCGCGCGATGGGCGGCGTTTTGTAAGCACCGGAGCCGCCGCACGTCGCCGTCGCGCGCTGCCGGGGAGCTTTCGCGCCGCTCCCCGGAACCTCCCGTCAATCTTCCGTTGAGCTGCTAGCATTTACCCAGCTAGAGGGGTGATGCGACATGGCGGCCAAGGCAAGGCGACGCGGCAGTTTCAAGGTTCTTCTCGCCATATTCCTGATCGCTGCCGCGCTGGGCTGCATCCCCTCGCGCTCCGAGGACGAGGCTCCCGCGGAGCCGACCCCCATCGAGCAGGAAGCTTCACGGGAGGCTGACGAGGAGCAGCCCGTCACCCTCTCGGCGGCGGAAGACGCGGACTCCGGGCCCGAGTCTGCGCCCGCGCCTGAACCCGAACCTGAACCTGCGCCGGCGCCCGAGCCCGAACCCGAGCCTGCCCAGGACCCGGTCCCCGCCGCTGCCCCGGAGCGCTCGACCTTCGACCTCTCCCAGGTCCCCGAGTACTCCGGCAGCCCCGTCGTCGCGGTCAACGGCAACGCCCCAACGCTCACCGTCGCCGACGCCGAGGGCCTCACGGAGCGCTACAGCCCGCTCGACTCCCTCGGCCGCTGCGGAGTGGTCATGGCGCTCGTGGGCCTCGAGACCATGCCCACCGAGGAGCGCGGCTCCATCGGCATGGTCAGGCCCTCCGGCTGGCACACCGTGCGCTACGACGACCTCGTGGACGGGAAGTACCTCTACAACCGCTGCCACCTCATCGCCTACCAGCTCACGGGCGAGAACGCCAACACGAGAGACCTTGTCACGGGCACGCGCTACATGAACATGGAGGGCATGCTCTCCTACGAGAACGACGTCGCCGACTACGTGGAGCGCACGGGCAGCCACGTGATCTTCCGCGCGGAGCCCGTGTTTTCGGGCGACGAGCTCGTGTGCCGCGGCGTGCACCTCGAGGCGATCTCCTACGAGGACGGGGGCGCCGGCCTCTCCTACAACGTCTTCTGCTACAACGTGCAGCCGGGCGTGGGGATCGACTACGCCACGGGCGACAGCTGGCGCACCGCCCCGGAGCCCGCACCGGAGCCGGAGTCCGAGCCCGTCGAGGACCCGGCGGCCTCCGCCGAGGTGACCTACATCCTGAACGTCAACACCGACAAGTTTCACCTGCCAGGGTGCTCCTCGGTGAAGCAGATGAGCGAGAAGAACAAGCGGGAGTTCACGGGCGCGCGCAAGGAGGCCATCGCCCAGGGCTTCGACCCCTGCAAGCGCTGCAATCCGTGACGCTGCCGGGGAGCTCCACGCCACCCACTCGGTAGCCACCGGTCAGCCCCGCAGCTGCCCCGCAGCCACCCGGCAGCCCGGCAGCCCCACGCCCGCTCCGCAGCCCCGCGCCAGCCATCCGGCAGCCCAATGTAAGGGCTTTGTAAGCAGCGGCGAGCGGCAGGACCGACCGTCCTTCTCGCCCTTGACGCGCCACGCTTTACGCTATCCTTATCAAGCATTTACAAAGATGTGACAATTGGCCGCGCGCGGCCGGTAAGGGAAGCGAGCGCACTTGATTAGCTTCGAACAGTTCCTGGGCGTCCTCTCCACCAACCCGTTCCTTGTGATCGTGATGCTCCTGGTCATGGGCACCATCTTCGTCAACGGGGCCACGGACGCCGCCAACGCCATCGCCGAGCCCGTCGGCACCCGCTCGATCGACGTGGACTCGGCGATTCTCATGTCCGTCATCTGCAACTTCGTGGGTCTCGTGGCGATGTCGTTCATCTCCACGGCCGTCGCCGACACCATCTCCGGCATGGTGGACTTTGGCGGAGACACCCACGCCGCGCTCATCGCGCTCGCGGCCGCCACGGTGGGCATCGTGGCCTGGGGCCTGGGCGCCTGGGCCTTTGGCATCCCCACCTCGGAGAGCCACGCCCTCATCGCCGGCCTCACCGGCGGCGCGCTCGCCGTGTCCGGCGGCCTCGACGGCGTCAACATGGGCGAGTGGGTCAAGGTCGTCTACGGCCTCGCGCTCTCCACGGTCCTGGGATTTCTCGCCGGCTGGATCATCTCCAAGGTCATCCCCATCGCCTGCAAGAACGCCGACCGCCGTACGGCCAACAACTTCTTTGGTCGCATGCAGGTCCTCGGCGCCGCCGGCGTGGCCCTCATGCACGGCGCGCAGGACGGTCAGAAGTTCATGTCCACCGCAATGCTCGCCATCGCGCTCTCGCTCAACCTGACGGTGGGCGAGATGGGCGGCTTCCCGCTCTGGATCATGGTGCTGTGCGCCGCGGTCATGGCCATCGGCACGGCCGTGGGCGGCAAGAAGATCATCAAGAAGGTGGGCATGGAGATGGTGCGCCTGGACAAGTACCAGGGCTTCGCCGCCTCCGTCAGCGCCACCGCGAGCCTGCTCATCGCCACGCTCACCGGCCTTCCCGTCTCCACCACCCACACCAAGACCGCCGCGATCATGGGCGCCGGCGCCGCCAAGGACCCCAAGTCCGTCAACTGGGGCGTCGCCAAGGAGATGGTCCTCACCTGGGTCTGCACGTTCCCGGGCTGCGGCATCATCGGCTACGTGCTCGCCAAGCTCTTCCTCGTGCTGTTCTAGTCCCGGGCACGCGCCCGGCCGCACGTTCTTCTCGACCGCCCTTATCGCCTCTTATCGCTCCCGTCCCCACGCAACCGAAGGAGTCCACATGCCCCGCATCAAGAAGGAAGACGAGTTCTACACCATGCTCAAGGAGTTCGCGGCCCTCATCGTCGAGGCGGCGGACGAGTACAACACCATCATCTGCAACTTCCCCGACTCGATGAGCTCCATCCCGCAGATGAAGGTCTACGAGTCCAAGGCCGACGAGCGCGTGAAGGCCATCATGGCCAAGCTCTACACCTCCTTCATCACGCCGATCGACCGCGAGGACATCTCCAGCCTCGCCCTCGCCCTGGACGACGTGGTTGACTCCATGTACGGCGTGGCGGTGCGCCTTGACCTCTTCAACATCGGCGACCTGCGCATCGAGGCCAAGCAGATCTCCGAGCTCACGGTCCACGCGGTCCACGAGATGCAGGAGATGATCAACCACCTGCCCGACTACAAGAAGGACCGCGTGGTCCTGGAGAAGGCCATCAGCGTGGGCACCGTCGAGGACGAGGGCGACACCGTCTACCAGCAGGCGCTGCGCCGTCTCTTCTCCGACGAGGAGGACGCCTCCGGCAAGTACGCGGTCACGTGGCTGCGCATCTTCGACCGCATGGAGCTCTGCCTCGACGCGTGCGACCGCGTCTCCGGCATCGTGCGCGACATCATCATGAAGGACGCGTAGGGCGAGAAGAACGTCCATCGCGCGCTTGCCGCCCCGCCGGCCCCTCTGACTTTCACGCGGAACTGCGCTTCGCGGAAGATTCCGCTTAGAAAGCCAGAGGGGCCGGCGGGGCGGTCGTCTCTGGGCGGGTTCTCTTACCGCTGTGGGGGGCGTGGCGTGATATAGTTGTTGTACGGTACAACGCTTCGAGGAGGTGGACCGTGGACGCGATGGTTACGGGGCGGATGTCTCAGGCAAAGAAGGAGCTGGGCAACCAGGTGCTCAGGGAGCTGGGGACCAATGCTTCTCAGGTGATCAATGAGCTGTATGACTATGTGATTTCCCGGCGCGCGCTGCCCTTCTCGGCTCCCGAGGAGGAGCGGGGAGAGCGGCTGCGTGCCGCAGTCGCGGCGGTGGACGCCGTGCCCAAGGTCGAGCTTGACGCGCGGTTTGCGGCAATGGACGTGAGACAGGCTCGGATGGAGCGGCTTTCCGACGACGGCCTGATGGGGGACGGTCGATGATTCGCGTGCTCGTGGACAGCAACGTGCTCGTTGACTTTCTCGCCCGACGCGGCGACTTCTATGGCCTTGCGCGGAAGCTCATGGTCTTTGCCGAGATGGGGGACTATGAGCTCTGGATGAGCTCATCGCAGGTGACCGACGTGTTCTACGTGCTGAGCAACGGCGGGCGCCCGTCGTGCGTGTCTGCGGCGCGAGATGCGCTGCGGGCACTGAGGCGCTTTGTGCGCGTGTGCGCCCCGGGAGAGCGCGAGGTCGACCGCGCGCTGGACTCCGACTGGCCCGACTTCGAGGACGCGCTGGTGTACCAGGTTGCCACGAGCATCGACGCGTCCGTCATCGTGACGAGGAACGCGCGCGACTTTGGGCGCTCGGCCATACCCGCGCGCACGCCCGAGGAGTTCTTCTCGTGGATGGAGCAGCGCAATCACCTCGCGTACGACGAGGTTGCGTTCTGAGCCGAGGCCTCAGCGCTGCGGTGGGAGCGGAGGGTTGACGGGGCGTGTCAAAATGCTTTGACATGCAGGTCAGCGGTGGTCTGCTACACTACTGCCACCAATCGTCCGTCTGCCCGACCGCCGACCTAAGGAGGCCGCGATGGCGCGTCCGGAGCGCATCGACGCCGTGCTCTTTGACTTTGACGGGACGCTCTGCGACACGGAGCGCCACAACCTCGTGCTCGTGCGGGAGGTGCTCGAGCAGCTGGACGTGCCCATCTCCGAGGAGGAGCTCCACGCGCTCTCCGGCGGGGACGACCGCGTGGTGGTGCCGCCGATCCTGGAGCGCCACGGCTCGCCGTACACGATCGACGACTACGAGCGCCTGCGCGACTACTGCTACCGCACCTACTCCGAGGCCGACCTCGAGCTGGAGCCGGGTGCGCGCGAGCTCATCGAGGGGCTGCGGGCGCGCGGGGTGGCCGTGGGCCTGGTCTCGACGACGATCGCCCGCTGCGTCCTCACGGCGCTCAACCGCCTGCGCGCGACCGACCTCTTTGACGTGATGGTCTTTGGGGACATGGTCGCGCGCTGCAAGCCGGACCCGGAGCCCTACCGGCGTGCGCTCGAGTTTCTGGGCGTGGACGCCGCGCATACGGTGGTCTTCGAGGACTCGTCGACGGGCGTCGCGGCGGGACAGGCGGCGGGCTGCCACACGTTTGGCTGCACGCGCTGCGCGATCGGGCAGGACCTGAGCGCCGCCGACGAGCTCATCGACACCTTCGTGGGCCTGCACCTGTAAGTTGGGGACAGCCCCCAATTCACAGAGTCGCGCGGCGGACCGCAAAAGTCGTCTTCGATCCATATTCGGCGCTTCGCCGGAACAAAACCCGCCTTCGATCCATGGAAAAATGGGCCTCTTGCCCGTTTCAAAGAGCGAGCGCGCGACGGTTTCCTGCGGAAACGTCGTCGCACGCCCTGTGGACGGGGGCTCAAGGCCCAAAAACTCATGGATCGAAGGCGGGTTTTGTTCCGCGCCGGCCTCAGATATGGATCGAAGGCCGGTTTTGCAGCCGCGTCGGCCGCGCCGGCCTCGTGACGCTAGGCCAGCGTCGCGGCGAGCGCCAGGAGCTCGTCCACGTCCGCGTCGCCCGTGGCCCAGGAGCAGACGAAGCGCGCGACCACCTGGCCGTCCGGCAACTCGTAGAAGGTCTCGCAGCCGCACGCCGCCTCGAAGGCGTCGCGCTGCGCCGGCGCCATCACGAAGAACTGCTGGTTGGACGCGGAGTCGCCGTACGGCTCGAAGCCCAGGGCAGTCATGCCGTCGCGCAGGTGCAGCGCGCACGCGTTGGCGTGGCGCGCGAGCCGCCAGTAGAGCGCCTCGCCGCCGTCCGCACTCGGCGCGAACGCCGCCTCGAACTGCACGCCGAGCAGGCGGCCCTTGGCGAGCAGGCCGCCGCGCTCCTTCTGCAAATACGGAAAGGCCTCGCGCAGGCGCGGGTCGGATATGACCATGGCCTCGCCCATGAGCATGCCGTTCTTGGTGCCGCCGAGGTAAAAGGCCCCGCAGCGCTCGGCGATGTGCTCCAGCGTGAGGCCGCCGGCGGCAGGCGAGGTGAGGCCGGAGCCCAAGCGCGCCCCGTCGAGGAAGACCGGCAGCCCGTGGCCGTCCGCCCAGTCGCAGATGGCGTCGAAGCGCGCGAGGTCCCACACGCCGCCGAGTTCGGTGGTGTTGGAGATGTAGACGCAGCCCGGGCGCGTCATGTGGCGGCCCGTCGAGGTCTGGAAGCGCCATACGCGCTCGGCGGCCTCGGGCGTGAGGAAGCCGTCGCGGTCGTCCGTGGGCAGCACGGTGCGCCCGCACGCGGCCACGGCGCCGGTCTCGTGCACGTTGATGTGGGCGTCCGGCGTGCAGACGGCGCCCTCCCAGTCGCGCAGCAGCCCCGTCACGCCGATGACGTTGGCCGAGGTGCCGCCGATGCAAAACTCCACGTCAACGTCGTCGCGGCCGCACGCCGAGCGGATGAGCTCGCGGGCCCGCTCGCAGTGGGCGTCGCCCTCGGTGTAGCCGACGGTCTGCTCGTCGTTGGTCGCCACGAGCGCGGCCATGATCTCGGGCGCCGCGCCCTCGGAGTAGTCGTTGCGGAACATGCGCATGGTGTGCCTCGGTTCCTCTCGGATCGTGCCTACGCCGCAATGTTACAACCTCCGCAACCGGGCGCGCCCCGCGCCCGGAAAGGGTTTATCGTCTTCGCAGCACATATCGCACGCGATCCCGGCAGGGAGGCAATCATGGCAGTGGAGAAGAAGGACATCGACTGGGGCAGCCTCGGCTTTGCCTACCAGCCCACGGACTACAGCTACGTCTGCAACTATCGCGACGGCGCCTGGGAGGAGGGCGGCCTCACCACCGACCACACCCTCACGCTCTCCGAGTGCGCGGGCATCTTCCACTATTGCCAGGAGGTCTTCGAGGGCCTCAAGGCCTACACCACCAAGACCGGCGACATCGTCTGCTTCCGCCCGGACCTCAACGCCTCCCGCATGGCCGACTCCGCGCGCCGCATCGTGATGCCGCCCTTCCCGGAGGACAAGTTCGTCGAGGCCGTCAAGATGGTCGTGCGCGCCAACGAGGCCTGGGTCCCGCCCTTTGGCTCCGGCGCCACGCTCTACGTGCGCCCGTTCATGGTGGCCACCGGCGAGGTCATCGGCGTCAAGCCCGCCGACGAGTACCAGTTCCGCATCCTCGTGACGCCCGTGGGCCCGTACTACTCGGGCGGCGTCAAGCCCGTTGCCGTGAAGGTCCCCGAGTACGACCGCGCCGCGCCCCACGGCACCGGCGCCATCAAGGCCGGTCTCAACTACGCCATGTCGCTCTACCCGAGCGTCCAGGCGCACGCCGAGGGCTTCGCGGACAACATGTTCCTCGACCCGCAGACCCACACCTTCGTGGAGGAGTCCGGTGGCGCCAACTTCCTGTTCGTCGACCGCGAGGGCACGCTCGTGGTGCCCCAGTCGGCCACGGACTCCATCCTGCCGTCCATCACGCGCCGCAGCCTCGTGCAGGTGGCGAGCGAGATGCTCGGCATGACCGTGGTGGAGCGCCCGGTCAAGTTCGAGGAGGTCGCCGCGGGCGAGTTCGTCGAGTGCGGCATGTGCGGCACCGCGGCCGTGATCTCTCCGGTGGGCAAGGTCGTGAACGGCGACACCGAGGTCATCTTCGGCGAGGGCGGCATGGAGCACGTGGGCCCCGTCATGTCCAAGCTGCGCGAGACCCTCACCGGCATCCAGGACGGCGAGATCGCCGGTCCCGAGGGCTGGGTCGTCAAGATCTGCTAGGCGAGAAGAACCTCTGATTCGGGGATGCCGCCCCGCCGGCCTCCGACCTTCACGCAGGACTGCGCTTCGCGAAAGCTCCTGCTCGGAAGGCCGGAGGCCGGCGGGGCGGTCGTCTCAGAGGGGATTCTCTTACCGGCTGGCTTGTGGTGCTCGGGCATCCTCCTCTTTGTGGCTTGAGTGGGCAAGTATAGGTACCCACTCAAGCGAGGGGGGAGAGAAGTACCTGCGAAAACGTTGCCCACGCAGGACGCGGCAGGGAAGATGGCCCGGGCATTTTGCCCACTCAAGACGGGGGCGCCTACGCAGGCCGGCAAGCGAGCCACGCGGGCCGGCGGGAGCGCCCATGCGGGCCGGCAAGCGGGCAGCACCGTGCCCGCGCCGCGCGACGGCTGGCGCGCGGCCGCTACTGGGCGGAGTACGACTGCACGGCGAGGTCGCGGAGCTGGGCGGTGGTCAGCTCGGGCGTCAGGATGAAGGTGGCGTCGGTCGCGAGCGCGCCCGGCTCGAGGAGCTCGAGCGCCTCGAAGTAGTCCAGCGTGGCGAGCAGGTCGCCTGCCTCGTTGCTCACGAGCAGAAGCCGCCAGTCAAAGACGTCCTCGTCGCTCACCTGGTACATCGTCTGCGGATGGCGGGGGAGCATCGTCTTTCGGTCCTCGTGCAGGAGGCACATCCCGATGACGTGGCCGTCGTCCTGGTCGCGATAGAAGCGCGGGGGCAGCTTGGCCGCGCCCTCCCAGACGTCCGGCTCCTTCTTGCCGCGCAGCCTGTCCAGCAGTCCCATCGTGCCTCCCTACCTCGGCGGACGCGAACAGCGTAGCACGCCGGGGCGCGTGCCTCAGCCGGAGAGCCGCAGTCGGGCGCACTTCTCGGCGTCGTGCGCGCCAAAGCGGGGTGCGCACGACGCGGGGAGGTGCGCGCAGCGGCGAGGCGTGGCGGCGCGCGTCGGCCGCGCGGTACCGGCGTGGCGGCAGCGCGGCCGCCCGCGCTATACTGGGAGGCTGGAAACCATGCGAGAAGGGACCCGCAGATGGGACAGAAGGTTCAGGGCACCGAGGACCTCTTCGGCAGCTACATGCGCGCCTGGCAGAGGATGCAGGACGTGGCGCGCGACCTGTTTGGCTCCTACGGCTTCGACATGATCGAGACGCCGGCGATCGAGCAGGTGGACACCTTCGTCCACGGCATCGGCGAGTCCACGGACGTGGTGCGCAAGGAGATGTTCCGCGTGGTCTCGGGCGCGCTCTTTGGCGATTTGCTCGAGAAGGGCACGGAGGCGGGCCTCAAGCCTCGCCAGCGCATGGCCATGCGCCCCGAGGGCACGGCGGGCGTAGTGCGCGCCGCGGTGGAGAACAACTTCGTGCCGCAGGGCGCGGCCCCGGCAAAGCTCTGGTACGCCGAGGCGATGTTCCGCGGCGAGCGCCCGCAGAAGGGGCGCCTGCGCCAGTTCCACCAGGTGGGCGTCGAGTGGCTGGGCGCCGCCGACCCCGCGGCCGACGCCGAGTGCATCATCATGCTCATGACCTACTTCGAGCGCCTGGGCTTTGCGCGCGAGGGCCTGCGCCTGGTCATCAACTCGATGGGCGACGCCGCGTGCCGCCCCGCCTACCGCGACAAGGTCCGCGCCTTCATCCTCGACCACGCGGACGAGATGTGCGAGGACTGCCTCGAGCGTGCGCAGATCAACCCCCTGCGCGCCTTCGACTGCAAGAACGACCACTGCCGCGAGGTCATGCAGGGCGCGCCGCTCGCACCGGACAACCTCTGCGAGGAGTGCGCCGCCCACTACGCCGCGGTCAAGCGCTACCTCGACGCCGCGGGCGTGACCTACGTGGAGGACCCCACGCTCGTGCGCGGGCTCGACTACTACACCCGCACGGTCTTTGAGGTGGAGGCCGTGGGCTCGGGCGTGGGCGCCATCGGCGGCGGCGGTCGCTACGACGGTCTCGTGGAGCTCGAGGGCGGCAAGCCCACGCCGGGCCTTGGCTTTGCGGTGGGCTTCGAGCGCATCGCGCTCGCGCTGGCGGCCGCCGGCGTGGAGATGGGCGGCGAGGAGCCGAGCTGCGTCTACGTGGCGTCGACCGGCGGGGCCGACGAGCGCGCCGCGGCCTTCGACGCATGCCTGGCGCTGCGCGGGGCCGGGGTGCGCACCGAGGCTGACTACCAGGGCCGCTCGCTCAAGAGCCAGTTCAAGCAGGCCGACAAGCTGCGTGCGCGCGTCTGCGTGGTGCTCGGGGCCGACGAGGTCGCCGCGGGCGCTGCCACGCTGCGCGACATGGAGAGCCACGAGCAGGTCCAGGTCCCGATGGCGGAGCTCGTGGATGCCGTGAGGGCGCGCCTGGACTAAGGCGGACGTCCTTCTCGCCCGGTCTTCTCGCCTGCCGTCGGCACGGCCGGCCCGCTTTTGAGGGTATGTACACCGCCCCGCGTGACGCCTTCCGCATCGCCGCAGGTCAGAGCCTTGCCGAGAAGAACGTGCCGCCTCGGCAGTGTACATACCCTCAGAGCGGACATGGCCCACCGCGCCTGCCTTCCTCCCCGCATTGTGTGGTTGCTGTGGGCGTTTGCCCCTTCGGCCTCGGTGAGCCCTCCATCAGGCATTTTTTGCACGGCCTTCCTGAGCAGGTACGCTTGCCGCCCCAGAAAGCCGGTCGTCAGCCCGTCGAAAGCGTGCCGTCAGCCAGGCGTCAGGGCCCTGCAAGTCCGCCCCGCTACCATGGGGCGCATGATTACGATCTGCGACATATCGGCACTTGCGCGCTGGGCGGAGCTCGGCCTTGCCGAGCGCCTGGGCGAGCCCTGCGACCCTCCGGCAAACGGGGCGTGGTCGCTTCCCGCCGCCGCGTGCCTCCCCGACATCGACCTCGCAGGAGCTCGCATCGAGGCTACCGCGGATCGTCCCCTCCACATCCTCGTTGCCTCTCCGACGGGACGCATACGCTCGCGGCGGCTGCGCTGCCACGTGTGGTCGACCGAGCTCCCGGAGGGCTCGCTCTACCAGCTCACCGATGAGATTCTCATTGCGTCGCCGCGCTTTTGCCTGCAGCAGATGGCAGCCGGGTCCAGCCCCGCGCGAGGCGCCGCCGTCGGCATGGAGATCTGCGGCGGGTACGCGCGCTCCCCGCGCGCGAAGAGCGGGTTTCACAACAGGCCTCCGCTCGCAAAGCTGGACGATCTCGTTGCCCACTTCGCGGATAACCACGGCTACGGGGCGCGTCGCGCGAGGGAGGCGCTTGCGTACGTGATCGAGGGCTCGCGCTCGCCGATGGAGACCGTCGTGGTCCTTCTCTTCACGCTTCCCGTCGAGCTTGGCGGATGCGGGCTGCCAATGCCTAGCCTCAACTGCCGTATCGACATTCCCCCATCCCTGCAGATTGCGCTCGGTAAGCCCTATCTCACAGTTGACCTGTGCTGGCCGGAGTGGGGGATTATCCTCGAGTACGACAGCTACCTCTGGCACCGCACCAAGGCAAAGATCGATGAGGACAACACGCGCAACGAGGGGCCGCGCGACCTGGGGTGGATGGTGCGCTCCGTCGCTGCGGGCATGCTTGCGAACGACCTGATGCTCGACGAGCTGGTGCGCAAGGTCATGGCAAAGGCGGGGCGGCAGGTGCCCGACGGCGAGGAGTATCGGCTGCGGCAGCGCGCCCTGGTCCGCGAGCTTCTCGCCCTTTAGCGTCCGAGGCTTCGTGCTTGGAGGGTATGTACGCCCCGCCGCTTGGTGCGGGCTGTAAACCCGCAGGTCAGAGCGCTGCTGAGAAGAACGTACGGCTGCGGCAGTGTACATACCCTCAACGGCGGGACGTGCGCCATCCATCCTGCGAGCTCAAGTAAATCTGATACCATATACGCTATCATATGAGTTGAGGAGATGCCATCAGTAGAGACCATCCTCGCGCTCATGAGGACAAACCCTCGCGGCGTGAGCTTCAGAGATGCCCTCCGCGTTGCAACGCATTTCTTTGGTCCGCCGCGAATCCGGGGGTCTCACCACTTCTTCTCGATGCCGTGGCAGGGTGACCCGCTTGTAAACCTCCAGGAGAGCGGTAAGCTCGCCAAGGCATACCAGGTCCGACAGCTGCTGTCTGCGATCGAGCGATTGGAGCGTGAGCGCCATGCATGACCCGCGCGCATACACGTACCGCGTCTTCCGGTCCGAAGCCGACGGATGCTTCGTTGCGTCGACGCTGGAGTTTCCAAGCCTCTCATGCCTGGGTGACACGCAGGACGAGGCGCTCCATGGCATGGTCGACGTCGTGCGGGAGGCGCTGGAGATCCTTGAGGGGGAGGGGAGGGAGGCGCCGCTTCCCATGGGATCCCGTCGCTACTCCGGGCACCTCTCTCTACGCATTCCGCCGGAGGAGCATCGACGCGTCGCAATGGAGGCGGCGGAGGCAGGCGTCTCCATCAACCAGCTGGTCGCAGCGCGCATCTAGCCTGCGCCGATCGAGAGTCTTGAGGGTGTGTACACCGCCCCGTGAGGGTATGTACACCCCGCCGCTTGGCGATGACTGCAAAACCGCAGGTCAGGGCGTTGCCGAGAAGAACGTGCGGCCGGGGCGGTGTACATACCCTCAGGGTGGGGCGTACATACCCTCGAAGGGGGCGGCCGGCGGGCGAGAAGGGCCCCACCGTCACTGATAGCGCAGCGACTCCACCGGGTCCATCTTGGCCGCGCGGCGCGCCGGGTACCAGCCAAAGACAACGCCGATCCCCACGCAGATGCCCGTCGCCATGGCAACCGTCGCCGGCGAGATCACGGGCACGATGGCCTCGCCCGCGCCCATCATCGACCCCAGCGCCGAGCCCGCCACGCTCGCGAGCAGCCACGCGCCCCCGTAGCCCACGCCAATCCCGAGCGCCCCGCCCACGATGCAGATGGTGACGCTCTCCAGCAGGAACTGCCCCGTGATGTCGCCGCGCCGCGCGCCCAGCGCCTTGCGCAGGCCGATCTCGCGGATGCGCTCGGTCACGTTGGTGAGCATCATGTTCATGATGCCGATGCCGCCCACCAGAAGCGAGATCCCGGCCACAGCCAGCGCCAGCATCCGGAAGGTCGCCGTGGTGGCGTCGAGCTGGTCGATGAGCTCCTGCGCGGTCTGCACGTAGACGTAGCCCTCGTCGCTCGAGAAGCTCGTCTGGTCCGGCTCGGGGTAGGGGATGTTGTAGCGGGTGTAGAGGTAGCTCTCGGTCTCCGCGGCCACGGCGTACATGTCCGAGCCCTCGCGCGCAAAGCCGATGATCTGCCAGCTCCCGTAGCCGCCCTGGCCGATGAGGCGCGTCACGGCGGTCTCGGATGGCATGTAGGCGGTGTCGTTGTCGTAGGTGAAGCCCTCGTCGACCACGCCCACCACGGTGTACTGCGACGAGCCGATGCGCACGGTCTGCCCCACGCAGTCGGCGTCGGGCGAGCCAAAGAGGTTCTTGACCGAGCTGCCGCCCAGCACCACGACCATCGCGCCGTCCTCGCAGTCCTCGGCGTCGAAGAGGCTGCCGCGCGCGGCCTCGTAGCCCATGGCCTGGAAGTACTCCGGCCGACACGCGTTGATGTTGAGGTAGTCGACCGAGGCGGTGCTCGAGGACGCCTGCGCGCTCGTGTACGTGAAGCCGGTCACGAACTCGTAGCTCCCGGCAAGCGCCTGACCGATCTCCTCGATGTCGTCCTGGTCGAGCGACTGGTTGCCCGGCGGCCAGCACGTGATGTTGACGGTGCGGGACATGTTGAGGCCGAGCTGCCCCACGAGCTGCGCCTTCACGCCGTCGATCAGCGCGGTCATGGCGATGACGGCACCAATGCCGATGACGATGCCCAGCACCGTGAGCAGCGTCCGCGCGCGGTTGGCGAGAAGGGCGGTGGAGGTCTCGTAGGCGAGGTCGCGTGCTCTCATAGGGCGGGCACCCCCAAAAGCAGCGCGCGACGGGCTGACGCGCCGGCGACAGCGGGCGTGCCGGGAGCTGCGTGTCCGCCGCTTGCCGCGGGCGTGCCGGGAGCTGCGTGTCCGCCGCCGGCAGCGGGCGAGAAGGACGCGGTCACCTCGGCGTCAGTTGCGCCGGCGCCCCCGGCCGCGCCGTCCTTCTCGGCCGCCGCATCCCGGGCGGCGAGCCCCGCCAGGTAGCGACGCTCCTCCTCGTCCGAGAAGAGCTTGCCGTCGCGGATGTGTACGGTGCGGTCCGCCCAGGCGGCGACCTCTGAGTCGTGCGTGATGAGCACGATGGTCTTGCCGCGGGCCTGCATGCGGCGGAAGGTGCGCATGACCATCTCGCCCGTGGCGGTGTCGAGGTTGCCGGTGGGCTCGTCGGCGAAGATGATCGCCGGGTCGTTGACCAGGGCGCGCGCGATGGCCACGCGCTGCATCTGCCCGCCGGAGAGCTCGTTGGAGCGGTGGAGGTAGTGCTCCTCGGGCAGACCCACGGAGCGCAGGGCCCGCCAGGCGGCGAGCTCGCGGTCGCGCGGGGGCAGGTCGGAGTAGACGAGCGGCAGCATCACGTTGCGCAGCACCGTGGCGCGCGGCAGCAGGTTGAACGACTGGAAGACAAAGCCCAGGCGGCTCGCGCGCACATGGGCGAGGTCGTCCTCGGAGAGCTCGGTGACGTCGATGCCCTCGAGCAGGTAGGTGCCCGCGGTGGGGCGGTCCAGGCAGCCGAGGATGTTCATGAGCGTGGACTTGCCGGAGCCGGACGGACCCATGATGGCGAGAAACTCGCCGCGGTCCACGGTCAGCGAGACGCCGCGCAGCGCCGGGGTGTAGCCGGCCGCGGTCTCGTAGATGCGCCAGGCGCCGCGGATGTCGATGGCGGGCGTCATGGCTAGGCCACCGGCTCTGCCGCGACGGCGTCGGCGGTCGCGGCGTCCGTCTCGCCCTCGATCACGGCGAGGTCGTCGGCCACGGCGCCGCCCGAGACGGTGGCGTCGGCGTCGTCGGCCGCGAGCGCGCCGTCCTGCTCGCCCGCCGCGTCGCCGGCGTCGCTCGCCGCGTCGAGTCCGCCGCCCGCCGCGCCGCCCTCGCCGCCGGATACGTTGGTCACCGAGTACGGGTCCAGCACCACGAGGTCGCCGTCCGCGAGGTCGCCCTCGACGGCCGCGGTGGTGGAGCTCTGCGCGGTCACGGTGACGTCGCGCCGCTCGCAGGCCTGGGCCTCGGCGTCGGTCATGACGTAGACGTAGTAGCTCAGGCCGTCGTCGGTCGCCAGGGCCGAGACGGGCACGGTCATGGCGTCGGGCACGTGCTGGAGCAAGATCTCGACGCTTGCCGTCATGCCGGGCTTGAGCTCGAGCACGGGGTCGGGGATGAGCAGCTCGACGTCGTAGGTCACCACGCCGTAGTTGTAGCCGTAGGGGTCCGCGGCCGAGACGGTCGAGATGCGGGTCACCTGCGCGTCGAGCAGGGCGTCGGGCAGGGCCGAGAAGGTCACGCGCGCGCCCTGGCCCACGGCGATCCGCGAGATGTCGACCTCGTTGACCTGCACCTTCACCGTCATCTGAGAGAGGTCCGCGATCTGGATGAGCGTGCCGGAGGAGCTTCCGTCCCCGCCGCTGACCGCGCCGCCCGCGCCGAGGGCCGCGCCCTGCACGGCGTTCATCACCACGACCGAGCCCGAGGCAGGCGCCTTGACGGTGCGCTTGGCGGCCGTGGACACGGCCTGGTCGTAGGTCTGCTGCGCGCCCTCGAGCGTGAGCTTGGCGGAGTCGATCTGCGTGGCCGCCTGCTGGACGTCGGCCCAGGTGGCCGACGCCGGGACCTCCGTTGTGGTGCCGTCGCCGTTGTCCACGTAGGTGGGGCCCTTGCAGTACTCCTTGTACGTCTGGTTGTAGGCCTCCTGCGCGGAGGAGACGCCGGCCTTGGCGCTGCGCACGCCGATCTCGGCCTCGCGCACGGCGCGGTCGAGCTCGTCGTTGCGGACGGTGAGCAGGACGTCGCCCTCCTGGACCACGGAGCCCTCCGCCACGTTGACGGTCTCGATGATGCCGTCGACCTCGGGCGTCACCACCACCGAGGAGAGCGGCTGGGCAGAGCCCGTGGCCTGCACGGACTCCGAGAACTCGCCGCGAAAGACGGGCATGGTCTGGAGCTGGGGAGCCTCCGCGGCCTGGTTGGCCTGGCTTGTGAGCACGCCCCAGGCGATGGCGGCAATCAGCGCGACGCCGCCGACCACGCTCGCGGCGATGACCTTCTTGCGGCGGCGGGCCTTGCGATGGCGCATGAGCGACTCGTAGGCCAGGCGGGCCTCGACGTCCTCGTCGGTCTCGTCGGGGTTGGGCGCGGCGCCGGGCGCGGGCGCGGCGCCGGCGGGCGCGGCGCCGGGCGCGGAGATGACGCCGGTGGGCTCCGGGGTTGCCTGGGTCTTCTCGTCCTTCTCGGTCTTCTCGGCCATGATGCCTCCGGCTCTGGGTTGTCTGCACGTCCGAGCGTAGCCCATCGCGCGGGGCGGCGCTCCCGGCGTTGCGTCCCGACGGTCGTAAAACCGCAGGTGAGCGGCAGGGGCTTACGATACTGTCACGTTGCCGCCGGGCCGCTTCAGGCCGCCTTTTGAGGGTATGTACACCGTCCCCTCAGGGTATGTACACCGCCCCGTCCGGCGCCCTCCGTATCGCCGCAGGTCAGAGCCTTGCCGAGAAGAACGGGCCCTCCGGCGACTGTACACACCCTCAGGGCCGGGTGCACATACCCGCGCCGGGCGCCGCGCCCGCCTCGCCCGGCGCCCGCCGCGCAGCCTGCCGGGCGCCCGCCGCCCCGCCGGACTCCTCCTCAGCGCCGCTGCGCCCGCTGCGGAACGTGACGAGCGACCTTCTCGCTTGCCGTGTCTCCGCCGGGAACGGCGAGCGCGCGCTCGTATGACGTGAACGCGTCGAGCACATCGCGCGCAGCGAAGATGTTGCTCTTCCGGTTCTTCGCGCTCTGATGGAGGATGCCCACGTTGACCAGCGAGGAGATTGCGTTGCGCGCAGCCTCGCGGCTTCTCCCTATAAGTTGGGCGGCAGACTCCACGCTCACCACGGGCGTGCTCGGCAACGCATCGATGAGCAGATCCGCCGCGGAGTTGGCCCGCGGCCGCAGGGCATCTCTCCAGTTGCGTCGGATGTCATCGATGCGCTCCTCAAATGCGCGCGCACGCTCGCACGAGATGGTGCAGGCGTCAGAGAAGTACGTCACCCAGGAAACGATCGCCTCGTTTGATTCCGGGCTTCCCAACTCGGTTGTGGTCCGGTATGAGGCAAGGCGCTCGATGTAGCGCTCTCGGTCTGTAGCGAGTACGAGCGAAATGGGCGGGACGACGCGCGGTGCGACGCCTCTTCTTCGTAGGATAACGTGAACGAGCGCTCTGCCCGTGCGGCCGTTTCCGTCGGCAAACGGGTGGATGGTCTCCATCTGGGCGTGCGCGATCGCTGCCGCCGCGATTGCAGGAAGGTCCGTGTTGTTGCAAAAGTCCATAAGGTCTTCCATCAGCTCGGGCACGAGCTCGGGACGCGGTGGGACATACGCGGCCCCAAGGGGACTCACCCTGCTTCCGCCAATCCAGTTCTGCTCTCCTCGGAGCCTTCCCGCGTACGGGGCTGCGACCGTTCCCTCGAGAAGGCGGGCGTTGATAGCACAGAGCGCGTCGACCGTGAGAAGCGGAAGCTCGGCGGCGCGGTCGACTCCGTCCCGCATCGCGATGATGTTGCCCATGACGGCGGCCTCTGTCCCGTCGACGCGATGGGGAATGCCAAGCTCGTCGAGCGCCTCATACTCGAGCAAACGTCCTGCGGGCATCTCAAGCCCCTCGATACGGGAGGAGGCGAGCGCCTCGGCCCTAAGAATGAGGCGCGCGAGGGGCTCGGTGTCCGTGAGGGGCCCGGGGGACGAGTTCAGCTCGCGCATCGCCGACTCCGCGCAGGCGACGGCGCTGACGGCGTGAGACGGCAGCGAAAGCTCAAGGTGTGAGATGCAATCTGGCCGGTAAGGGTGATATGCTCCGCTGCGCGACTCGCGGCGCGTCATCCCCCAGGTGTCTGTGAGCCAGTACGCCGTTTCGTACGTCCCCATGCGCGTCCCCATAACCTTGGTTTGGTCGGTTCAAAAACCAAGGTTATTATAACAACCTTGGTTTGTGGTCGGGAGAGTGTGGCGCGCGGGGCCCGTCTTGCCCTCCCTTGAGGGTATGTGCACCGACCCCGTAGGGTATGTACACCGCCCCGCGTGACGCCTTCCGCATCGCCGCAGGTCAGGGCCTTGCCGAGAAGAACGGGCGGGCCGGCGACTGTACATACCCTCAGGGGCGCGTGTACATACCCTCGCCGTGCGGGATGCCGGGCGCCTGCCGCGCGCCCGTGGGCGCCTGCCGCGCGCAGCCCGCCGGACGGGGGCGGCGGTGTGGTAACGTGGCGGCAGAGAGGGGGCGGGACGTGGACGAGGGTCGCGCGATATACGAGGACGAGGTGCTTCTCGCCTGGGACAAGCCGGCGGGGATCCTCGTGCACGGGGACGGCTCGGGCGCGCGCACGCTCACGGACGTCGTCGCCGAGCACCTCGTCGACGCCGGTCGCGCGGACGTCCGGCCCCAGCCGGTGCAGCGCCTTGACGTGGAGACCACGGGCCTCGTGCTCTTCTCGCTCGATCGCGCCACGCAGCCGGCGCTCGACGCACAGGTGGCGGGCCATGACATGCGCAAGCAGTATCTCGCCGTGGTCTCGGGCCGCTTTCCCTGGGGCGAGAAGAACCTCCGCCAGCCCATCGGCCGAGACCGGCACGACGCCCGGCGCATGCGCGCGTGCCGCCCGGGCCAGGGCAAGCCGGCGGAGACGCGCGTGCGCAGGCTCGCCGAGAAGGACGGCCGCACGCTGCTGCTCGTGGAGCTGCGGACGGGGCGGAGGCATCAGATTCGCGTGCACCTGGCGTCGCTGGGCTTTCCCATCGTGGGCGACGCGCTCTATGGCGGAGCGCGCTCGAAGCGGGGCCTCTTGCTCCATGCGTGGCGCGAAGAGCTCGACCACCCCGTGACGGGGGAGCGGCTGCGGCTGGAGACCGCGTGGCCCGCGCGCCTGTGGCCGGAGCCGGTTGCGCTGCCGTAGCGCCCCGCGCTTCCCGCGCCCGCCGAGACATGCGCCCCGCATCCGTCCCACTGTGCGATACTAACGAGGAGGTGCGCCTTCTGAGGGGGGAGGCGCCGGCACGGACGTGACCGCAGCCAGGAGAGGGGCAGAGATGGCCGATACCATGCGTGGCGTGTACACCAACCTGACCGAGATTCGCCGCAACGTGTTCTCCAACGTGGCCAAGATCGCCTATGACATGAAGGAAGACGACGAGAAAACCACTCGTCGCAAGATCCGCGACCTGCCCTACGAGATCATCCCCGGCGACGTGGCCACCTACCGCGAGTCGGTCTTCCTGGAGCGCGCCATCGTCGAGCAGCGCATCCGCTTGGCCATGGGCCTGCCGCTGCAGGGCGTGGACAAGCGCGAGAGCCTCACCGACGGCCTCGCCGACGCCGCGGTGCCCGAGACCTACTACGAGCCGCCGCTGATCAACGTCATCAAGTTCGCCTGCAACGCGTGCGACGACAACGTCTATCGCGTGACCAACGCCTGCCAGAGCTGCCTGGCCCACCCCTGCCGCGAGATCTGCCCCAAGGGCGCCATCTCGTTCCGCCACAAGAAGGCCTACATCGACCAGGAGAAGTGCGTGCACTGCGGCATGTGCTTCAACGCCTGCCCCTACCACGCGATCCAGCACCACGTGCGCCCCTGCGCCGACGCCTGCGGCATGCACGCCATCGGCTCGGACGAGTACGGCCGCGCCCAGATCGACTATGAGAAGTGCGTCTCCTGCGGCCAGTGCCTGATCAACTGCCCCTTTGGCGCCATCGCCGACAAGAGCCAGATCTTCCAGGTCATCCAGGCCATCAACCGCGGTGACGAGGTGATCGCCGAGGTCGCGCCCGCATTCGTGGGCCAGTTCGGCGGCAAGGGCAACGTCGACAAGCTGCGCCAGGCGTTCTCGATGCTGGGCTTCTCCGGCATGGAGGAGGTCGCCATCGGCGCCGACCTCTGCACCGTCCAGGAGGCCGAGGACTTCCTCGAGGAGGTTCCCGAGAAGATCCCGTTCATGGGCACCTCGTGCTGCCCGGCGTGGTCGGTCATGGCCAAGACCGAGTTCCCCGAGCACGCCGAGTGCATCTCGATGGCCCTCACGCCCATGACGCTCACGGCGCGCATGCTGCGCCAGCAGCACCCCAACGCCAAGATCGTCTTCGTGGGGCCGTGCTCGGCCAAGAAGCTCGAGGCCATGCGCAAGTCCGTGCGCTCGGAGGTCGACTTTGTCCTCACCTTCGAGGAGATGGCGGGCATGATGAAGGGCGCCGGCATCGACGAGTACACCAAGCTCGAGGGCGAGGGCGCCTCCGACTTTGGCGTGGCCTCCGCCGACGGCCGCGGCTTCGCGGTGGCGGGCGGCGTCGCCAATGCGGTGGTCAACGTCATCAAGAACCTGCACCCGGAGCGCGAGGTCAACGTCGTAAACGCCGAGGGTCTCGAGAACTGCCGCAAGATGATGAAGGACGCCATCAAGGGCAAGTACCCGGGCTACCTGCTTGAGGGCATGGCGTGCCCGGGCGGCTGCGTGGCCGGCGCCGGCACGCTGCAGTCGATCAACAAGACCGCGGCGGCCGTCAAGCGCTACGCGAAGAAGTCCCCGCACAAGAACGCGGACGAGAACGAGTACCGCGACCTCATCCCCTCGCTCGAGCGCGAGGAGGACGGCAAGTAGGCCTCGGGGGACGGCCCCTCGAGTCACCTTTGACCCATCGGTGGGGCAGGCGCCTGCGGGAGCCTGTCCCACTTCCATCAGGCGAGCCCCATCACGCGAGAAGGGAACACATGCTCAACGTAGACCGCGCGATCCTGCACGTCTTTGACTTTGACTCCGGCTCCACGTACTTCTCGGAGCGTCCGCTCGACCTGGACGTGCGGTCCACGAAGTCCTTCGTCCAGCGCCACCTGCGCAAGATCTCGTCCAACGCGGAGAGCCGCCACGGCGAGTTTGCCCCGGACTCCGGCTTTGCCGTCGAGCTCCAGCGCTACCTGGCGGGGGAGCGCGAGTTCGTGGAGTTTAGCGTGGAGATCGCCCAGTGGTTCTGGGAGGAGCTGCGTCGCGCGGAGGACCTCGAGCAGTGCGACCTTCTCGTCGCGGACTTCACCGACACCGACGCCGCGTCCGGCGAGGACGTGGAGTTCGAGGGCGACGCCGGCAAGCGCTACTTTGCGATCGAGCTGCTGCCGCGCCGCCAGGCCTTTGTCCACGAGGTCGAGGGCGACGCCAACGCCATCTCGCGCGTGGACGCCACGCTGCCCAACCCCTCGCAGAAGGTGGCGAGCTACGTGCTGGTGGACGCGGCAACGGGCGCGATCGACTTCCACGACAAGGAGCGCAGCGTGGGCGGCACCTCGGTCATGGTGATCCCGGAGCGCTTCTTGCAGTGCACGAGCGAGGCCTCGAGCCACGAGGTGATCGACGAGGTCAGCGTCATCGTGCGCGACGTGGCGGAGGAGTTTGGCCTGGAGCCCGCGGTGGAAGTGGGCCGCGCCAAGGCGGTCGTGGCGCGCACGGCCGATGTCGAGGAGTCCTTCAGTCCCGCGGAGGTGGGCCGGGCCGTGTTTGCCGAGCGCCCGGACGTGGCCGAGCGCTTCGAGGCGCGCGTGGCCGAGGCGCGGCTGCCCGAGGAGGCGCCGGTGCGTCGCGGGGTGGCCAACCGCCTGACGAAGAGCCACAAGATCCGCACGGACACGGGGGTCGAGATCACCTTCCCCTCCGAGCTGGCGGACCGCCCGGGCTACCTGGACTTCTCGACCGATGCCGAGGGTCGGATCACCATCACGGTGGGCAATGTCGCGCGGATCGAGAACCGGTAGGGGGTGCCGCGCATCGCGCCGCGAGCGTCTCGCTCCGCGCCGGGGCCCGCGAAAAAACCCACCCCGCCCGCAATTTTGGCCCCATGTTCATATCGTGGCCGCGGGCGTTTGCCGCTAGAATGTTGTGACGCGTCTTCTGCACCCCATACGTACCCAAGGAGACCACATGCCACGAGACCATGCCTCCGCTCGCGACGCCGGCATCTCGCCGCGCTCCGTGACGCGCCGCGACGCCCTGAGGCTCCTCATAGGCGCGGGCGCCTGCTCCGCGCTCTTCCCCGCGCTCGCGAGCGCCGCCCCCTCCACCCAGGAGAGGCTCGACGCAGCCCAGATGAGCTACGAGCAGGCCCAGGCCGAGCTCGAGGCCCTGGGCGAGGAGGTCGCCGAGGCGGCCGGCCAGCTCTCCCAGACCCAGGCCCAGGTGGGCGACCTCACCCAGCAGGTCAACCAGAAGCAGTCCGAGATCGAGGACAAGCAGGACCAGATCGAGGACAAGCAGGACCAGATCGACCAGAAGCAGTCTGAGATCGAGGACAAGCAGGACCAGATCGAGCAGCGCCAGGAGCAGCTGGGCGAGCGGATGAGCTCATCGTACAAGGCCGGTCCCACCTCCACGCTCGACCTTTTGCTCTCCTCGGCCACCTTCGAGGAGCTCACCAGCAACATCTACTACCTCGACAAGGTCAGCGAGGCCGACCGTGAGATGATCGACACGGTCAAGACCCTCAAGGCCGAGCTCGAGCAGGACAAGGCCGAGCTCGAGCAGGACAAGGCCGAGCTCGAGCAGCAGAAGTCCGAGCTCGAGACCGAGAAGGCCGCGCTCGAGGACCAGAGGGCCGAGCTCGAGGAGCTCGAGGCCCAGCAGGCCGCCGAGCTCGAGGCCGTCCGCGCCAAGCAGGCCGAGTCCGAGCAGCTCGTCGCCAACCTCTCCGACGAGGTCAAGGAGCTCATGGCCCAGCGCGACGCCGAGCTCCTCGCCGCCCAGCAGGCCGCCGAGGAGGCACGCCGCGAGCAGGAGCAGAGCGGCGGCTCCGGGGGCGGCGGCAGCACCGTCATCACGGGCTCCGGCCCCGCGGCCGCCGTGGTCAACGCCACCTACTCCACGCCCTCGCCGGGCTCGGGCCTGTGCGCGGCGTGGGTCTCCAACGTCTTCCGCAACGCCGGCATCGGCTCGTTCTACGGCAACGCCGACGACATGTACTACAGCTGGTGCGGCTACTCCACGTCGCAGATCCAGCCGGGCATGATCATCGCCGTCAACACCGCGCCGTACAGCGCCGCCGCCGTCATCTACGGTCACGTGGGCATCTACGTGGGCAACGGCACGGTCCGCCACAACAGGAGCGGCGTGGTCCGAAGCGACTCGCTCTCCAGCTGGATCAGCATGTACAGCGTGACTGCCACGGTGCGCTGCGGCTGGCTCGGGGGCATCGCGCTCTCGTAGCGGCGGGGCGGCTCATTGCACTGACAGGACGGCGGTCGAGGTTCTTCTCGGCCGCCGTGCTTTTCTTGCCCGGACCGCGCCGTCCCGCCTCTCAACATTGGATTTAGGGCGCTCACCAGCACATTTGCGGGCAGACCCCTACCCTAAAATGAGCAGTTGCGACTTGGAAACAAAACGGAAATGTGAGGGACGCGATGGCTCGCGGCAGCAACGGGAGAAGGCCGAGCGCTAAAGACCAGCAGAGGGCGGCGAGGGGGCTGCTCGTCGTCGCGGGGCTGTTGTGCCTCGCGCTGGTGGGAGGCGTCGGGGCGCTCTATGCGCTGATCTCCTCCGCCGCGTCCGCGCCGGCGCTGACGCCCGCCGAGGACGGCGTCGTCGAGATCCTCCAGGACGAGGAGGCCCCCGAAGAGCCCGCCGAGCCCGAGAAGCCCGCGGACGACCGCGCCGCCGACCTGGCCCTCGACCCCGAGAAGAAGACTGACTGGGCCTTTGACGGCACGGGCGAGAAGACCGTCTACCTCACCTTTGACGACGGCCCCTCCGACAACACGCCGCGCGTGCTCGAGGTGCTGGGGCGCTACGGCATCAACGCCACCTTCTTCGTGACCGGCCACGAGCCCGACAAGGCCCACTACATCAAGGACGCCTACGAGGCGGGCAACTCCATCGGCCTGCACTCGATGACGCACAACTACGATGAGATCTATGTCTCCGAGGAGGCGTTCTTCTCGGACCTCGAGGCCGTGGGCAACATGGTCAAGGAGCAGATCGGCTTCGTGCCGTTCCTCACGCGCTTCCCGGGCGGGGCGTCCAACACGATCTCGGCCAACTACTGCCCGGGCATCATGACGGCGCTCGCCCAGGACGTGCCGGCGCGCGGCTACCAGTACTACGACTGGAACGTGAGCTCCGGCGATGCCTCGGGCACCAACGTGGCGGTGGACACCCTCGTGGCGGACTCGTGCGTGGAGGGCTACACCAACGTCATGCTGCTCTTCCACGACTCCAACACCAAGGACACCACGCCCGACGCGCTGCCGCAGATCATCGAGTACTACCTCGAGCGCGGCTACAAGTTCGAGCCCATCACGCGCGAGGCCTTCGTCTGCCACCACGGCGTCAACAACTAGCGCGTCCCCTCGTCCTTCTCGGCCGTCCCTGCGCCGCCGAGAGTATGTACACCGCCCCCTGAGGGTATGTACACCTCTCCGAGCCGCGGGTTCTTCTCGGCAGCTTATCTACCTGCGCGTTTGCAACCAACCCAAACCTGGCGGGTGTACATACCCTCAGGGGTCGGTGTACATACCCTCAGGGCACGCCTACAGGGCGGCTTCGAGCCTGCGTTCTTCTCGTCACTGTCTTGTCAGCTGTAAAGGTTGCTGTCATACTGTCGCTTTGCCAAAGAGGGGAGCGGACATGCTGACAGATGAGCTGCGCGCCGAGGTGGCGCGCCTCAAGACGGAGCGCGACGCCGTGGTCCTGGCCCACTACTACGTGCCGCCCGAGGTCCAGGAGCTGGCGGACCACGTGGGGGACTCGTTTGCCTTGGCTCGGCTGGCGACGACGCTGCCCAACCGCACGCTGGTCTTTGCCGGCGTGCGCTTCATGGCCGAGAGCGCCAAGCTCCTCTCGCCGGACAAGACGGTCCGCATGCCTGACCCCGCGGCCGACTGCCCGATGGCGCACATGGTGCTCCGCGAGACCGTCGCGGCAGCCCGCGAGCGCTACGGCGATGACCTGGCCGTCGCGTGCTACGTCAACTCCACGGCCGAGGTGAAGTCGTGGTCGGACGTCTGCGTGACCTCCTCCAACGCCGTCAAGATCGTCCGCGCGCTGGGCGAGAAGAACGTGCTCTTTGTGCCTGACCGCCACCTCGGACGCTTTGTGGCGAGCCAGGTGCCCGAGAAAAACGTCATCCTGAACGAGGGCTTCTGCCCCATCCACCAGGACATCTCCGCTGCCGAGGTCGCCGCGCTCAAGGCGGCCCATCCTGACGCCCCGGTCCTCGCGCACCCCGAGTGCGGGCCACAGGCGCTCGCGCTCGCGGACTTTGCGGGCTCCACCTCGCAGATCATCGACGCGGCCGTGGCCGGCGAGGCGCGCGACTACATCATCCTCACCGTCGACGGCGTCCGCGGCGAGCTGGAGCGCCGCTGCGCCGGCACCGGCAAGCGCTTCCACTTCCCGGCGACGCGCCCGGTCTGCCCGGACATGGCGCGCATTTCCGTGGAGCGCCTCGTCGCGTGCCTGCGCGAGGGCACCGGAGAGGTGGGCCTGCCGCCCGCCGAGGTCGCCGACGCCGCCCGCCGCGCACTCTCCCGCATGCTCGAGCTGGGGGCGCGCTGATGGCCCCCGACCTGCACGTTGGGGACTGTCCCCAATTTACAGAAAAGTTTGATGCAACGACGGAGTGCGACGTCGTGATCGTGGGCTGCGGCGTGGCGGGGCTCTACTGCGCGCTCAACCTGCCGCGGGCGCTCTCGGTGGTCCTTCTCTCCAAGGAGGCCGTTGGCAACTGCGATTCCATGCTCGCCCAGGGCGGCATCTGCGTCCTGCACGACGAGGACGACTACGAGGCGTTCTTCGAGGACACGCTGCGCGCGGGCCACTACGAGAACCGCCTGGAGAGCGTGGACCTCATGATCCGCACGAGCCGCCCGATCATCGACGACCTCATCAAGCGCGGCGTGCGCTTTGCCCGCCGCCCGGACGGCAGCCTCGACTACACGCGCGAGGGCGCCCACTCCCGGCCGCGCATCGTCTACCACGAGGACGTCACCGGCGAGGAGATCACCACGCACCTTCTGGCCTGCGTGCGCGCGCTGCCCAACGTGCGCATCCTCGAGAACACCTGCATGACCGACCTCATCGAGGACACGGACCGCGAGGGCCGGCGCGTCTGCCGCGGCGTGGTTGCGGTGGGCGAGAAGAACGAGCGCCTCGAGATCCGCGCCGACGCCACGGTTTTTGCCACCGGCGGCGTGGGCGGGCTCTACGAGCGCTCCACCAACTTCTCCTGCCTCACCGGTGACGGCTGCCGCGTGGCCGCCGAGCACGGGGTTCTTCTCGAGCACATGGACTACGTGCAGATTCACCCCACGACGCTCTGGACCGAGCGCCCCGGCCGTGCGTTTCTGATCTCCGAGTCCGCCCGCGGCGAGGGCGCGGTCCTGCTCAACGACGCTGGTGAGCGCTTCGTGGACGAGCTGCAGCCGCGCGACGTGGTCTCGGCGGCGATCCGCGCCGAGATGGAGCGAACGGGCGCCCGTCACGTGTGGCTCTCCTTTGCGCGCGTGCCGCGGGAGGAGATCGAGCGGCACTTCACGCACATCCTGGAGCACTGTCTCGAGGAGGGCTACGATATCCGTGAGGAGCCGATTCCGGTGGTGCCCGCCCAGCACTACTTCATGGGCGGGATCCACGTGAACTCGGACTCCGAGACCACGATGCCGCATCTGTTTGCCTGCGGGGAGACCTGCTGCAACGGGGTGCACGGGCGCAACCGGCTGGCGTCCAACAGCCTGCTGGAGTCGCTCGTCTTCGCGCGGCGGGCGGCCGACAAGATCATGCGCGACCGCTTTGCCGACGACACGGCGGCCCAGCTCGCCGCCGCCATGCGCGCGGGTTGACAATGACGTCAGGTTGTATTGTCAACCCGCGGCGGGTTGACAATATAACCTGACGTCATTGTCAACCTTGTCAACCAGAGAGGAGACACGATGACCGACCCGATGGTTCAGCTGCAGATGGACGAGCACATCCGCGCGGCGCTCAAGGAGGACATGCCCTTCGGTGACGTCTCCACCGCCGCCGTCATGCCCGACGCGCGTCCCGGCCGGGTGCACCTGATCGCCAAGGCGCGCGGCGTGATCGCGGGCCTCTCGGTCTTCTCGCGCGTCTTCGAGCTGCTGGACCCCGCGGCCCGCGTGATCGCGAGCGTGGTCGACGGCGAGCGCGTGGAGCCCGGCGAGCATCTCGCCACCGTCGAGGCCGACGTGCGCGCGCTGCTCGAGGGCGAGCGCACCGCCCTCAACTACCTGCAGCGCATGAGCGGCATCGCCACCTACACCGCGAGCGTCGCGGCGGGCCTCGCCGGCACGTCCACGCGTCTGGTGTGCACGCGCAAGACCACGCCGGGCATGCGCCTGTTCGAGCGCGAGGCCGTGCGCCTGGGCGGCGGCTCGATGCACCGCTTTGGCCTCTCCGACGGCGTGCTGCTCAAGGACAACCACATCGACGCCGCGGGCGGCGTGGCGCGTGCCATCGAGCGCGCCCGCGAGACGGCGCCCTTCGTCGACAAGGTCGAGGTCGAGTGCGAGACGCTCGACATGGTCCGCGAGGCCGTGGAGGCCGGGGCGGACATCATCATGCTCGACAACATGGACCACGACGCCATGGCGGCCGCCATTGCGCTGATCGACGGCCGCGCGCAGACCGAGGCCTCGGGCAACGTGGACGCCGCCAACGTCTCCGCCTACGCCGACCTGGGCGTGGACTTCGTCTCCTGCGGCGCCCTCACGCACTCCGCGCCGATCCTCGACCTCTCCCTCAAGCACCTGGAGGTGCTGGCGTGAGCGTAGGGTCCGGCGAGGCCCGGCGCGAGAGGATCCTCGCGGCGCTCGCCGGCGCCTCGGGGCCGCTTTCGGGCGGCGTCCTGGCCGAGAAGTGCGGCGTGAGCCGCCAGGTGGTCGTCCAGGACATGGCACTGCTGCGCGAGCGGGGTGAGAAGATCGCGTCGACCAACCGGGGCTACGTTCTTCTCGCCGGCGGGCCCGTGCGGCCGACGCGCCTGTTCAAGTGCCGGCACGCCGCCGACCAGACCGCAGACGAGCTCACGTGCATCGTCGACCTGGGCGGGTGCGTGGAGGACGTCTTCGTGAACCATCGCGTCTACGGGGTGGTCTCGTCCCGGCTGGGGATCTCGAGCCGTCGCGACGTGGAGCGCTTCATGTCCGAGCTCACCTCCGGGGTATCCGCGCCGCTGCTCGAGGTCACGAGCGGCTATCACTTCCACCACGTGAGCGCCGCGAGCGAGGAGGTCCTCGACGAGGTCGGGCGCGCGCTCGCCGAGCGCGGGTACCTCGCCGAGCTCACCGACTACGAGGCCGCGACCTTCGCGTAAGGCGTTCGGCGTCCCCGCGGTGCGCTTTTGGGTATACTCCCAACGTTATGAGAAGGGAGGCCCGCCGCATGGACGTAGAGAGCGTCATCAGCGACCTCGAGCCCTCGATTCCGCGCACGCCCGCCCAGGCGGTGCTTCGGATGGTTTCCATCTTGATGGGACTGCTCGGCGGCATCGTTCTTCTCGGCGGCGTGGCCGTGCTTGTGGGCAACGTCATGGGGCTCCTTCCCGGCGGCGACCTCTGGACCACGGTCACCTTTGGCGTGATGATCCTCGTGGCCGCGGGGCTTCTGCTGCTCACGGCGGCGCTCGGCATCGCGGCGTCCAACAACTCGGCGCGCGTGGAGCCCTACCGGTTCCTGTGCTACCTCGTGGGGCTGGCGGTGCTCGTGGCCATCGTGTGGGGCTGGGGCGTGGGTTCGTTCATCCTGTTCAACCCCATCGTGCTCGCCACCACGATCGTCTACGTGCTCATCTGCTCGCGCTTGGCCGACAAGGTCAAGGAGGAGCACGACGAGGGCGTGCGCGGGGAGACCTTCCTGCGCTCGCGCCACCAGCGCATGCTGCACCTGCTCTCAGAGATCATCATCCTCAAGGGCGTGGTCACCATCGTGGCCGTGCTCGTGCTCGGCGCCGCGCTCGTGGTCTACGGCGAAGGGGAGCGCGCCGTCATCTCGGGCGTGCCCATCACGGTGAGCGGCATGCTCTACGCGATTCTGGTCGTGGGAGGGCTGTCGTCCGGCGTCAACGCGCTCGCGGGCGCCCTCGGCATCCGCGGCTCCAACCGGCCGCAGAAGATCGTGCCGTTTTTGGTGGTGGCGGCGCTGTCGTGCGCCTTCGACCTCGTGCAGGTCGTGGGGATGTTCCTGGAGCGCGGTCTTCTCGGCGTCACCTTCGACGTGGTCTTTGATCTGCTGTTCATGGGCGTGTGCCTCTACCTGGCGGTGCGGATCATGCGCCAGCCCACGCCCGAGGAGCTTGCGGCAGCCGCGGGCGTCGCGCTCGTGTCCGGCCCGGACGAGTGATGTGCTCAAAGGGGACGTGTTTTTTCGTGCACATAACCTGTCCCAAAACGTCTGCACGAAATAACACGTCCCCTTTTGACATCCCTTTTGACAAAAAGGAAACGATATGACCAACGGAACCATGCTCCAGGGCTTCTCCTGGTACCTGCCCGCGGACGGCTCGCACTGGCGCCGCATCGCCGAACAGGCCGCCGACTTTGCCTACCAGGGCATCACCGCCGTGTGGCTCCCGCCCGCCTACAAGGCCGAGAAGGGCCGCGAGGACGTGGGCTACGGCGTCTACGACACCTACGACCTCGGCGAGTTCGACCAGAAGGGCACCGTGGGCACCAAGTACGGCACCCGCGCCGAGTACGAGGCCGCCATCGCCGCGCTGCGGGGAAGCGGCATCCAGGCCCTCGCGGACATCGTGCTCAACCAGCGCCTCGGCGCGGACGGCTGCGAGGACGTCGTCGCGCGCGAGGTCAACGCCTCCAACCGCGACCAGGTCACGGGCGCCCCGCAGACCATCTCTGCCTGGACGCACTTCACCTTCCCCGGCCGCAAGGGCGCCTACTCGGACTTCACCTGGGACTGGACATGCTTCCACGGCGTGGACTGGGACGACAAGGCCAAGCGCAAGGCCATCTTCCTGTTTGACGGCAAGCACTGGGACGGCGCCGTGGACCGCTCCGAGAACGCCAACTACGACTACCTCATGGGCGCCGATGTGGACGTCAACGACCCGCGCGTCTTTGACGAGCTCGTGCGCTGGGGGTGCTGGTACGTGGACGCGTGCAAGCTGGACGGCTTTCGCCTGGACGCGCTCAAGCACATCGATCGCGGCTTCTACCTGCGCTGGCTCGACGCCGTGCGCAAGCACGCCGGCCGCGAGCTCTTTTGCGTGGGCGAGTACTGGGGCCGCACCGTGGGCGAGCTCCAGGCCTACCTGGGCGCCGAGAAGGCCCTTTCGCTCTTTGACGTGCCCCTGCACTACAACCTCTACCGCGCGAGCTGTTCCAACGGCAACGAGGACCTCTCCAAGCTCTTCTCGGGCACGCTCGTGGAGGCCGATCCGGTGCACGCCGTGACCTTTGCCGAGAACCACGACACGCAGCCGGGCCAGGCGCTGCAGTCCTTTGTCCAGACTTGGTTCAAGCCCTCCGCCTACGCGCTCATCCTGCTGCGCGAGGCCGGCTACCCCTGCGTCTTCTATGGCGACCTCTACGGCATGCCCAACGACGGCAACATCCCCGCCGTCCGCGAGCTGCCGCTGCTGATGGAGATCCGCCGCCGCTTTGCCTACGGCCCGCAGCACGACTTCCTGGACGCGCCGGACGTGATCGGCTGGACGCGCGAGGGCGACGACGAGCACGAGGGCTCCGGCGTGGCCGTGGTCCTCACCGACCGCGACGGCGGCGAGAAGCGCATGTTCGTGGGCGAGCGGCATGCGGGCGAGCGCTGGTCGTGCGTCGTGGGCGAGCAGGACGACGTCGAGGTGGGCGCCGACGGCTGGGCCACCTTCCGTACGCTCGGCGGGCGCCTCGCGGTCTACCTGCCGGAGAAGACCGCCGACGCGCTGGAGAACGACCGTCAGCTGCACCGCATCGCCCGCGACATCGCGGAGGACACCGAGGAGATGCGCGCGTAGCGCGCCCGGCGCTTCTCGTTGAACCGTCCGGAACCCGCGCCCTCTCGAGGGACGTGCGGCATCCGGACGGTTTTGGTGCCCGGACTGACCGGACGCCGCATCTTTCTGAGAAACGTGCGGCTTCCGGACGCTCTGAGATTCAGAACCGTCCGGGAGCCGCACTATGTGATTTGGGGACTGTCCCCAACTTACAGGTCGAGCTCCATCAGGCGTGCGATGGCCACGATGTAGATCTTGAGCGCCTGGCGCAGGCTCTTCTCGGAGATGGCCTCGTCGGGGCCGTGCTCGGTGCCGGCCCAGGCGGGGCGCTCCTCGTCGGGGTCGTTGGGACCAAAGGCGCAGGCGCGCGCGAAGTGGCGTGCGTAGGTGCCGCCGCCGATGGTGAAGGCCTCCGCCCTCTTGCCGGTGTACTCGCCGTAGGTGGCGAGAAGCGCCTGGATCTCCGGGCTGTCAGGGCTCACGTAGAACGGCGCGTCGCCGGAGGTCTGCTCGTAGGAGCAGCCGTGCTCGGCGGCGAGCTCGGAGAGGCGCGCGGTGATGGCCTCGCCGGTCGTGGTGGTGGGGTAGCGCGAGTCCACGGTCTGGACGAAGCGGCCGTCGACGGTGCGGACGGTGCCGGCGACGCAGGTGAGCTCGCCGAACTTGTCGTCCGCGGCGGCGATGCCGGAGGCGCGGCCGTAGGCGTCCTCGGTGAGGGTGACGAGCAGCTCGAGGAAGCCGCGCTCTCCCTCGCCCGCGAGGCCCTGCGCCAGCAGGTAGCGCGCGAGCACGCCGATGGCGTTGACGGTGCCGGCGGGCATCGAGGCGTGGCCGCCGATGCCGGTGGCGATCACGCGCGCGAGGCCCTCTCCGGCCGGCTCCACCTCGACGCGCTCGGCCGCGGGCAGCGTCGCCGCGTCGGCGCGGACGACGGCCGTGGCCTGGCCGCAGATGGCGTTGGGCACGGTGCCGCCGTCGAGCTCAACGATCTTCTCGCCCGCGACCTGGCCGGAGGTGAAGCGGCCCTGGTAGAGGCCCTTCTCGCCGCAGATCAGCGGGAAGTCGGCGTCGGGGGAGAAGCAGAAGAGCGGCTCGGGGTAGCGCTCGAGGTAGTACGGCACGTCGCCCATGCCGGTCTCCTCGTTGTTGCCGATGATGCAGCGCAGCGTGTAGGGGAGGGTCTCCCCGGCGGCGACGCGGCGCGCGAAGAAGTTGGCCGCGTAGAGCGAGAGCACGAAGGGGCCCTTGTCGTCCTGGACGCCGCGGCCGACGAGCCAGCCGTCCTTGCGCGTGACCTCGAGGGTGGGCATGGTCCAGCCCAGGCCCAGCGGCACGATGTCGGTGTGGGCGATGGTAGCGAGGTAGCGCTGCGCTCCGGAGGCGCCGGGGACGTCGGCAAAGCCGAGGTAGCCGTCGACGTCGGTGACCTCGAGGCCCAGGCGCTCGGCCATCTGCTCGGCCTCGACGAGGGCGGCGTTGGAGGCGGGGCCCCAGGGCTTGCCGGGCTCTGCCGCGGAGAGGTCCTCCACGGACTCGTGGCGCACCAGGCGCGCGATGTCGGCGACGACGTCCTCCCAGACCTCGTCGACGTAGGCGTCCACCTGCTGCTTGAACTGCTCGTCTACCATGTGCCCTCCCTGGGTCGGGCGCCGCTGGCGCCGGGTTTTCTCGCCGTCCATCTTAGCGCGCCGGCGCCCTTCGTGCGGGATTCGATCCGTCTTGGCGGACGGCGTTAAAAATAACGGGCACGGAGCCCGGGCGCAAAAAGCGTCAACTGCGGAAACGTGATGGGACGGGCGTCCCGGCGCCCATTCGTGCCCGTTATTTTTTAGCGCCTCCGGGAAGGCCCGGCGTGGAGGGCGAGAAGGACGCGCGGCCCGGCGCCGGGGCCGTCGCAGAAAAGGCGCCGCCCCGCGTGGGGACGGCGCCGGGATCGACGCGATGTCGCGACCTGCGCCTACGCGCTTGCGGCCGCAAGCGCGCGGCGGCCGAGCTCCACGCAGCCCAGCACGCCCTGGTTGTCGCTCAGGCTCGGGGCCGCGATGTAGGAGTCGATGTCCTCGAGCTCCGGCGCGGTGATGTAGCCGCCGAGGTAGCGGAGGGTCTTCTCGCGCACGAGCGGGTAGAGCTGCTCCTGGTGCATGACGCCGCCTCCGAGGATGATGCGGCGCGGCGAGTAGCAGAGCACCAGGTTGTAGCACATCTGCGCGAGGTAGCTCGCCTCGAGCTCCCAGACCTCGGGCCGGTCGGCCAGCTCGAAGCCCTTGGCGCCCCAGCGCCGCTCGATCGAGGGGCCGGCGGCCAGACCCTCGAGACAGGAGTCGTGGCTCGGGCAGACGCAGGGGCCCTCGTCGCCGGGCACGCGATTGAGCAGCATGTGGCCCGCCTCGGGGTGGAGCATGCCGTGGAGCAGCTGCCCGCCGCACATGACGCCGGCGCCCACGCCGGTGCCGATGGTCACGTAGACCAGGTCCGCGATGCCGCGCGAGTCGCCGAACGTGGCCTCGCCGAGGCACGCCACGTTGACGTCGGTGTCGTAGCCCACGGGCACGTCGAGCGCGTCGACGAAGGCGGCGCGCAGGGCGTAGCCGCGCCAGGGGAGCTTGGGAGTCTCGAGGATGGTGCCAAAGTCGGGGCTTTTGGGGTCCACGCAGGTGGGGCCAAAGGCGCCGATGCCCAGGGCGTCCACGTTGCGCTCGGCGAACCAGCTCGTGAGGGAGGGGATGGACTCCTCCGGCGTGGTGGTGGGGAAGGACTCCCGCTCGAGAATCTCGCCCTGCTCGGTGGCGACGGCGCAGACCATCTTGGTGCCGCCCGCCTCAAGTGCTCCGATGCGCATGCTCTCTCCTATCTCCGGATGTCGATGCAGACAATATACTCCCGTTGATGGGATGTGGCATCGGTCTCACATCGAGCGGGGCCGGCGGCTCGGCGACCGCGTCGCGGCCCGCAGGCTCGGCGACCGCGTCGCGGGGCGCCGGCGCTACACCACGAACAGAAGCGCGGCGAGCGTGATGCACACGCTGCCGGCCAGCGTGAAGAGATGGAACACAAAGTGCAGGTACGGCACCTTCTTGATGGCGTAGAAGACCGCGCCCACGGTGTAGCTCAGGCCCCCGGCGAGAAGCAGCCAGAACGCAGGCGGCGCCAGCAGCTCCCAGAGGTCGCCGATGTGAAAGACCACGAGCCAGCCCATGAGCACGTAGACCGCGGCGGTGAGCCAGGCGGGCTGGCGCTCGCGCAGCAGGCACTCGGCGACGATGCCGACCACGGCCACGCCCCACACCGCGCAGCACAGCACAAGCCCGCCGCGGTCGGCCAACGTGACCAGCGAGAAGGGCGCGTAGCTCCCGGCGATGAGCAGGTAGATGCCGCAGTGGTCGAGCACGCGGAAGACCGCCTTGGCCTTCTCGGGCGCGAGCGCGTGGTAGAGCGTGGAGAAGAGGTACTCGACGATCAGCGAGATGCCCATGAGCAGCGCCGCCGCGAGGCGCACGCCGCCGCCGTGGCTCACGGCCATCACGATCAGCAGCACGAGCGCCGCGATCGAGAGCAGCACGCCCACCCCGTGGCTCACGGAGTTGGCGATCTCCTCGCCGAGCGAGTAGAGCTTCTTGCGGATGGGTCCCTTGGGTTTGCGGGTATTCTGAGGCGCCGGCGCGGCGTCGGCGAGCTGTCCTGCCATGAGCGCTCCCTAGGATCGGGCGGGCCGTCTCGGGGGGTATAATGACCCACGCTGTGACGTGAAGGCACCAAACAGCATACCCCTACCGTCTGTCAGGGAGGCATCCTTGAGAAAATCGACGTTCTTCGGAAACTTTGTCGCGTGGGTCGCGGCCGCCGCCGTCTGCATCTCGTTTCTCGCCTGGTACCACATGAGCGACGCGACCGCCGTCGCCTCCGCGATCGAGAGCTCCGCCCTCGTCCAGCTGGGCGTGGTGCTGGCCTCGCCGGTGCTGCTCTTTGCCATGGGCGTCGTCATCGGGCTCCTGCTGCTCTGGTTCAAGAAGATCCTCATGGGCCGCACGGCCAAGCGCGCCTGCCGGGCCGCGGGCATCGCGGGGCTGGCGCTGCTCGCCCTCGTGGCGGTGCCCGTCCTTGCGCCGAGCACGGAGGGCGCGTTTCTCGGCGTCAGCGTCGTGGTGGTGTACGTGACCATGGCGGCGCCGATCTTGATCATGATGCTCGGATTTCTCTACGCGCTGGGCTGCGCCGGGGTGGACGCGAGCAAGCGGGGCCCCTTCGCCAAGTACCTGCCCGATGACGAGCGCGTCGGCCGCGCCGAGCGCGCCGATGCCGAGAAGGACGGGCGCGACGCGTAGCGCGTCGCCCGCGAGAGGAGAGACAGATGCTGCAGATGCCGTTCTCGAGGAAGGGCGTCCCCTACGCCATGAGCGCGAGGGCGTACTACCCCAACCTCGTCGTCGTGTCCGTGCTGCTCCTGGGCAGCGTCATCCTCAACTCCGTGGCGCAGGGCGCTGACGTCTCGGTCCAGCTGCAGGCTGCGGGCTCCTATGCGCTGCCGGTCACGCTCTACCTCTTCGCCGCCCTCATCGGGCTCATCTTCGTGCGCCGCTCCGGGCTGACGCTGCCCGCCGCCGCCCAGGCGATCTGCCGTGCGGCGAGCGCGCTCGTCCTCGTGACCCTGCTCGTGGCACTGGTGCCCTATCTGCTGCCGAGCCCGCCCGAGGGCATGACGCTGCCGGCGACGCTGTTCTGGGCCGTGCTGGGGCTTCCCGTCGTCGACCTTGCGCTCGGCTTCGTCTACGCGCTCGCCTGGGCGCCGATCACGGGCAGCGCCGAGGACGTCAACGCGCGCGAGGCCGCCGAGCGCCTCCGCGAGCGAGAGGCGCAGGAGCAGGAGGCCTCGCTCAAGGCGAGCTCCGAGGCGCGCGCCCGCCGCCGTGCCGAGCGCGCCCGCCGCGCGGAGGAGAAGCGCGCCGCCAAGGCCGAGAAGGACCGGGGCGGAAAGGCCGAGAAGGGCCAGGGCAAGCAGGGCAAGAAGGGCTCAAGCAAGCATTAACCTCGCCCCGGGGCCTCGTGCGGCTATCATTGAAGGGTTGACCCTCATATCGCACACGAAAGGCCCCCATGGAACTCGTCATCGTCTATCTGCTCGTGAACGTCCTCGCGGGCGCCGCCGCCTGCTTCTTCGGCAAGAAGCTCTTCTTCTGGATGCTCGGCGCGCTCGTCTTTCTCGGCGTCTTCAACGTCGCGCTCGGCGCCACGGAGGCCTCCCCGGTCTCGCTCGTGATCGCCGCGGTGCTCGGCGTCGTGGCCGCGCTGCTCTCCAAGTATGCCTACAAGGCCGCGGTCTTTCTCATGGGATTTGTCGCCGGCGCGGCGCTCGGCTTTGTCGTGACGATGCTGCTGCCCCAGGAGGCAGCGGACTTCCTCGCGCTGATCATGGTGGTCTCCGGCGTGCTGCTGGGCCTTGCCGGCGTGCGCTGGTCCGACGCGATCGTGCGCTGGGGCACGGCCTGGACCGGCGCGACCTTCGTGGTGCCCAACGTGCTCGCCGCCGCGTTGGCCTTTGGGCCGCTCGCCGAGCTCGCCGTCCCGGGCGACGCCATGGCGACCTTCGACGCGCTCTCCGGCTTCATCGGCGGCGAGTTCGCCGCCGCCTACGGCACGCCGATCCTGGTGGGCACGATCGTGCTCGCCGTGGCGGGCGCCATCGTCCAGACCCGCGTCAGCGACTAGCCTGCCACGGGTCGCGGCGGGGGAGCGGCGCCTGGCGCTTGCGGATTCCCACCCGTCGCACAGCCCGCTCCCGAGACGCTCACAGAACCGTCCCCGTCGCACGGCTCGTTCCCGAGACGCTCACAAAACCCCGCCCATCCCACGGCGCCGGACGGCGTCGCCTCGGATGGGCGGGGTTTCTCAAACTCGGGGCGTTCTTCTCGCCAGACGCTACACGACGTTGACCTCGCGGATCTCGCCGCGGGTGCCCTCGTAGCGCGAGATGGAGTACTCGAACGGCGTGCCGTCGTCGAGAAAGCCCACCTGCGCGATCTCGAGCATGGGGACGCCGGGCTTGGTGTCCAGCCGCTCGGCCTCCTCCTCGGTCGCGGGCACGGCGCGCAGGATGCGGTGGAAGCTCGAGATCTTGAGCCCCAGGGTGTTCTGGATGTAGTCGTAGACCGAGAGGTAGAGCTGCGAGCGCTTGAGGCCCGGGATGAGGTCGAGCGGCATGTAGGTGTACTCGATGACCATGGGCTTGCCGTCGAGGCAGCGCGCGCGGCAGTGGTAGTAGGCGAAGTCGTCCGGCTGGATGTTGAGGTGGCGCGCGATGTTGGCCGGCGGGTTCACGATCGAGAAGTCGTAGACCACGGAGCTGACCTTCTTGCCCTCGCCCTCGTGCTCCTTGGTGAAGCCCGCGGCGCGGTCGGAGTGCGAGAATGCGAAGGAGTCGTCGTCGAAGTCCGCCGCGGTGCCGTCGATGCGCTCGATGCCGGTCTGCTCGAAGAGCTCGGTGGTGTTCTTGACGTAGGTGCCCGAGCCGCGCCTGCTGGAGATGAGGCCCTTGTCCGTGAGAAGGTCGATGGCGCGCTTGATGGTGATCTTGCTCACGCCGTAGGCCTCGCAGAGCTCCACCACGGTGGGGAGCTTCGAGTTTGGCCGCAGGGCGCCCGCCTCGATGCTGCGCTGGATGTCCGCTGCGATGGCCTGGTACTTCAGCATGGCGACCTCCCTCGGTGCTCGGGACGCCACTCCTGCCGCCCGCGAACGGTAGATAATGAGCCGTCAACGGTTCTTCTCGCCAAATCATCGAAAAAAACTGTCGAACGTTCACCGCAGTGCGCTCACGAAATAGCCAATAAACCGCTGGTAGAAACGATTTGCTAGCGCTGTTGTACCTATTATGGCCCAAGCATCGCGCTTCTATACCTAGAAAATCCCCCTCCTTAGAAATAATTAGAGCGCTATAATCATGCCAACGAAGCGTGATAGCCGAACAGGCATCACGCGCGACTGGAAGACCGATTGAATGGAGGGCGTATGTCAGAGCTTACCCTGCCCAAGGGCTTCTTCTTCGGTGCAGCCATGTCCGGTCCGCAGACGGAGGGCGGATGGAGCGTGGGCGGCAAACTGGAGAACCTCTGGGACACCTGGTCCATGGAGGACATCAGCTCGTTCTACAACCAGGTGGGCTCGTACGTGGGCAACGACTTCATGCACCACTACAAGGAGGACCTCGCCCTTCTCAAGAGCATGGGGATGGACAACTACCGCACCTCGATCCAGTGGAGCCGCCTGCTCGACCAGGACGGCAACATCAACCCCGAGGGCGCGGCGTGGTACCACGAGCTGTTCGCCGCCTCCAAGGAGGCCGGGCTCGAGGTCTTTGTGAACCTCTACCACTTTGACCTGCCCACCTACCTCTACCGCCGCGGCGGCTGGCTCAACCGCGAGGTCTGCGAGGCCTACGCCAACTACGCCTACAAGGCGTTCTGCGAGTTCGGCCAGGAGGTCCGCTGCTGGTTCACGTTCAACGAGCCCATCGTCGAGCCCGAGAACCGCTACTGGCACCCCATCTGGTACCCGCAGCACCACAGCTTCCAGGAGGCCTGCACCGCCCAGTACAACATCTCGGTTGCCCACGCGCTGGCAGTTGCCCGCTACCACCAGGCCGTCTCCGAGGGCCGCATGCTCCCGGACGCGCGCATCGGCATGATCTGCAACTTCAGCCCCTCCTACACCAAGGACGACCCCACGCCGGCCGACCTCGAGGCCCTGCGGATGAACGACGGCCTCACCAACCGCTGGTGGCTCGACCTCGTGACCAAGGGGGCGCTGCCCGAGGACGTCATCAAGACCCTGACCGAGGACCTCGGCATCGTGCTGCCCATCCGCCCCTATGACGACCAGGTCCTCGCCAGCGGCGTGGTGGACTGGATCGGCTGCAACTACTACCAGCCGAGCCGCGTCCAGGCACCCTCCAAGACCCACGACGAGTGGGGCAACCCGCTCTTTGCCGAGCCCTACATCTGGCCCGAGCGCGTGATGAACGAGTCCCGCGGCTGGGAGATCTACCCCAAGGGCATCTACGACTTCGGCATGAAGTGCAAGAACGAGTATCCCGAGCTCGAGTGGTACGTCTCCGAGAACGGCATCGGCATCGAGCGCGAGTACCTCAACAAGGACCCGAAGACCCAGCAGGTCATCGACGACTACCGCGTGGACTTCGTCCGCCAGCACCTCGAGTGGATCGCCCGTGCGATCAACGACGGTGCCAAGTGCGTGGGCTACCACTACTGGGGCATGATCGACAACTGGTCCTGGGCCAACGCCTACAAGAACCGCTACGGCTTCGTCGAGGTCGACCTCATGGAGAACTACGAGCGCAGGCCCAAGAAGTCGGCCGCCTGGCTCACCGAGGTCGCGACGTCGCACGTCGTCAAGTAAGTCCTCCTTCTTGCGCGGGCGAGAAGGACGGTGAAGCCAGCCTCCGTCCTTCTCGCCGGCGTATCCCTCGCGCCGCCCGGCGGCGCACGACCATTCTTGTTGCAAGGGACGCGCTCTTCAGGGAGAGGGAGCGTCTGAAGCAGGCACTATCCAAATGTAAGGAGTGAAAACAATGGCCAACGGTCAGAGCTTCCTTGACAAGTTCTCGGAGGTTTCCGCAAAGATCGGCAACCAGGTGCACCTCCGCTCGCTGCGCGACGGCTTTGCCACCATCATGCCGGTCTTCATCCTCGCCGGTCTTGCGGCACTGTTCAATAACGTCCTCTTCACGTTCCTGTGGAGCGTCAACCCCGCGAGCCCGGGCATCTTCCCCAACGCCGACATCCTGGCGACGGCCCAGTACTGGGGCGCCGCGCTCTCCCAGGGCGCGCTCTCGGTCTCCGCAATCCTGCTGTGCGGCATGGTCGCCTACAGCCTTGCGACCAACAAGCGCTTTGACAACCCCATCTCCTGCGTGGTTGTCGCCCTTTCCGTGTTCTTCATCATGATGCCGCAGACCGTGACGGCCACCCTCGCCGCCAGCTCGCCGCTGGTCACCGAGGAGGTCACCTCCGCCGCGGTCACCGGCGCCTTCATCACCAGCTACACCGGCACCAACGGCATGTTCACGGCCATCATCATCGGCCTGGTCGCGCCCACGCTCTTCATCAAGGTGTCCGGCGTCGACAAGCTGCGCATCAAGATGCCCGAGGGCGTGCCCCCCGCGGTCGAGAAGTCCTTCAACGTCCTGATCCCGATGCTGCTCACCCTGGGCGCCTTCGGCCTGCTCGCGATGATTCTCTTCGCCGGCTTCCAGACCGACATCACCGCCCTCATCAACACCTTCATCCAGACCCCGCTGCGCGCTCTCACCACCAACCCGATCGGCCTCGTCGTGATCTACTCGCTCGGCGTCTTCCTGTTCACCCTCGGCATCCACCAGTCCACGATCAACGGCGTGCTCGTCGAGCCCGTCCTCACGATCGTCCTCACCGAGGCCATGGAGCTCTACGCCACCGGCGGCATGGACGCCGTCCTCGCTCGCCCGGACGTGTGGCTGAACATGAATGTCATCAACGTCTACGCGCTGATGGGCGGCTCCGGCTGCACGCTGGCCCTGCTGATCGCCACCTTCATCTGGGGCAAGTGGAAGCCCTCCAGGGAGATCGCCAAGCTCGGCATCCTGCCCGCGATCTTCAACATCAACGAGCCGGTCATCTACGGCTACCCGATCGTGTTCAACATCCCGCTCATGGTTCCGTTCGTGCTCAACACCATCATCGGCATCCTCGTCGGCTACTTTGCCACGGTCATCGGCCTCGTGAACCCCACCTGCATCCAGGTGCCGTGGACCACGCCCATCATCGCCTCGGGCCTGCTCTCCACCGGCATGGACTGGCGCGCCGCCGTCCTGCAGGTCATCCTGCTCGCCATCTTCGTGGTCGTCTACCTGCCCTTCATGAAGGCCTCCGAGGCCGCGCAGCGCAAGCAGTTCGAGATGGCCTCCGAGTAGCCGGGACCGTTCGCGCACTCCCCGGGGCCGCAGGCGAACTCACATCTCCCTGCGCCTGCGGCCTAATCGAGGCTTGAACTAGACTGTTCGTTGGTACCTGCACGTCACGCCCGAAAGGGCCAGATGGGGCGAGAGCCCCGCATGGAAAGGAGCGTCCCATGAAGATCATGCTCTGCTGCAACGCCGGTATGTCGACGAGCCTGCTCGTGCAGAAGATGCAGAAGGAGGCGGCGTCGCGCGGTCAGGACGTGACCATCGAGGCCCGTCCCATGAATGAGGCGATGGACCACATCGACGAGGCCGACGTCATCCTCCTCGGCCCCCAGATCGGTTACGCCAAGGGTGACTTCGAGAAGGCCGTCAACGGCCGCTGCCCCGTCACCGTCATCCCGATGGTCGACTACGGCCGCATGAACGCCGCCAAGATCCTTGACGACGTCGCCGCCCTTCTCGGCTAGTTCCGACCAAGATCACGACTGAGAGAAGGGGAGGGACACCCATGGACGAAGAGATGGAGATGATCTGCTTCCAGATCATCAGCTGCGTGGGCACCGCCAAGTCCTGCTACATCAACTCGATTGCCAAGGCCCAGGAGGGCGACTTCGAGGCGGCGGCCGAGCTCGTCAAGCAGGGCGACGAGGCCTACGCCGGTGGCCACGACGTTCACATGCAGCTGCTCACGGCCGAGGCCAACGGCGAGCGCAAGAGCACCCCGCTTCTGCTCCTGCACGCCGAGGACCAGATGGCCGGCGCCGAGACCTGCAAGCTCATGGCGCAGAACTTCGCGAACGTCTATCGCGAGCTCATCGAGCTGCGCGCCAAGGTGGCCGAGTAGCCCACTGGAGGGACCCGCGCGTCGGGCCACCCATCGCACAACCGCATGCACATCGTACTTTGAAGGGCGCTGCCGGAGACGGTAGCGCCCTTTTGAGAACTCAACGAGGTTTTCCGACAGAAGGGAGCCAGGACATGGCCGAGAAGAACGCGGGCGCCGTCGAGCGCCGTCCCATCAAGATCGTCACCATCGGCGGTGGCTCGAGCTACACCCCGGAGCTCGTGGAGGGCTTCATCAAGCGCTACGACTCCTGCTCGGTGCGCGAGCTCTGGCTCGTTGACGTCCCCGAGGGCGAGGAGAAGCTCAAGATTGTGGGCGGCCTCGCGCAGCGCATGGTCAAGGCCGCTGGCCTGCCGATGGAGGTGCACCTCACGCTCGACCGCCGCGAGGCGCTCGCCGGCGCGGACTTCGTGACCACGCAGTTTCGCGTGGGGCAGCTCGACGCCCGCATCAAGGACGAGCGCATCGCCCTCAAGCATGGCCTCATCGGCCAGGAGACCAACGGCGCGGCCGGCATGTTCAAGGCCCTGCGCACCATCCCGGTGATCTTTGACATCATCCGCGACATGGAGGAGCTCTGCCCGGACGCCTGGCTCGTCAACTTCACCAACCCGGTGGGCATCGTGACCGAGGCCGTGCTGCGCTACACCAGCTGGAAGAAGATCATCGGCCTCTGCAACTGCCCGATCTCGATGCGATTTGGCATCGCAAAGTGGATGGACGTGGATCCCGACCGGGTGCGCATGGAGCTCTCCGGCCTCAACCACCACTTCTTCGTGACCGACGTCTTCATCGACGGCAAGAGCCGCTTCGACGAGGTGCTCGAGCGTTACTGCACGCTGCCCGTCGACGAGCTGGGCACCATGAAGAACATCATGGCGATCCCCTGGTCCAACCGCCTCGTGCGCGGCCTGCACGCCATCCCGGTGTCCTACCTCAACTACTACTTCTCCACGCGCGAGGAGCTCGAGCAGCTCGAGCGTGACTACGAGGCGCACGGCGTGCGCGCCGAGGTGGTCAAGCAGGTGGAGGCCGAGCTCTTCGAGCTCTATAAGGACGCCGAGCTGCACGTCAAGCCCAAGCAGCTCGAGGAGCGCGGCGGTGCCCACTACTCCGACGCGGCCTGCTCCGTGATCGACTCCATCGTGAACGACCGCGGAGACGTCCAGTACGTGGACGTGCAGAACCGCGGCACCGTCACGAGCCTGCCCTACGAGAGCGCCGTGGAGTGCGCCTGTGTGATCACCGGCGACGGGCCCAAGCCCATCGTGGTGGGGGAGCTCTCGCCCGCGATCAACGGCACCATCCAGATGATCAAGAGCTTTGAGCGCATGGTGGCCGAGGCCGCCGTGACCGGCAACAAGGACGTGGCCGTGGCGGCGCTGGTGGCCAACAAGCTCTGCGACTCTGACGCCGTGGCCAACGCGGTCTTCGACGAGCTCTGCGAGGCCCACAAGGACTACCTCCCCGAGTTCGCGTAGGCACGACGCCCGGAGGCCGCCAGGTCCCTGCTCTGCCTGCGCCCCGCGCGACAAGGCCGCGCGGGGCGCCGCTATGCGCGAGGGGGCTCGGGCTGGCGGCGTGGGCGCCCTGCGCGGGGATGTGCGGCGAGACGCGCGCGGACGCTCGCCACGGTGACGAAGGTTGCGTGCCCCTTCGTGAAGCCCTCGAGTCTGCCTGACTTGATCATCTGCGAAATGCGCGGTCGCGAGACCCCGAGCGCCTGTGCCGCCTCGCTTGCCGTCATCGTGTCAATGGCCTCAAGCGAGGAGCTCACGCCGATGAGACAGACGCTCCCGCCGCGGAGGGGCTCGTTTCCCAGTGTGGGAGAGGGGGGGCACGCGCCCGCCATGAGCCAGTGCTCCACCTCCCCCCTCAGCCAATCGGCTGCCATGGCAGCGGCTTCTTCGAAGGTGGGCGCCTCGGTCCCGCCCTCAAGGCCAAAGGGAAGGGCGAGGATCGTCCCCTCGCTCTCAAAGAGCTCGAACTCAGCCATGAAGAACATGCTCGTCATCCCTCGTCTCGTCGGTGATGCCCGCCTGCCGCTTGATTCTCGCGAAGAGCTGGTTGCTGATCTCGCGGTGCCGGGGAACCTGCGTGAAGTGGGTTCCGTCGGTCCAGTGCTCATGATTGGTGCCGCCCGTGGGGTGAAGGCCTGCCCTCCTGAGACAGTCAATGACCTCGCGCCTCTTGACCACGTCTTCCATCCTAACAGATAAATATTAAGTTAGATAAGAGTTATCGGGTTGCGAAGAGAGCGCTGCGGCATCACGCCACAAAGACGGCGACGGTGCGGGTCTGCGGATAGAAGGCGCGGCCGTTGCAGGTCACGAGGACGAGGGCGCGCTCGGCCGCGGCGACGAGCTCGTCCGCGCCCGTGTGCGCGGCGCTCGCCTCGCCGCAGGCCCAGGCGAGCCACGAGCGAAGCTCCTCGGCATCAGGGAACGAGAAGCGCTGCCAGCGTGCGTCCGCCATGTCGACGCTCGCGGCGCAGAGCGGCTCGAAGGCCGTCGCTCCTGCGGGCGTCTCCCAGGTTGCCATCCCCACGGCATCGAGCGCCTCCTGCTCGAAGAGCGGGGACACGTCATGGAAGAGGTAGCTCTCATAGGCAGTGCGGTGACCGTAGACCACCATCGCCTCGCCCTCCGCCTCGCAGCGATGGTCGAGGTAGGGCGTGCCGGTCTCCGAGGGCTGCCCCCAGAGGTCGGTGTAGAGCCAGGCGTCCGGGTCGCGTGATCGGGCCGCGACCACCGGCACGTCGACGGTGGTCCCGTCAACGCGCAGCCAGGCACAGGCCTCGGGGTTCTGGGCGAGAAGGACGTCCCATGCCACGGCCTGCGCGTCCCCGGGCGTCTCGGCGGCACCGGTCTCGTCCTCGACCGGCGCCACCTGGCGCGCGAGCTCGCGGTAGCTGGCGGCGACGGCGCCGTCACGGGCTATGGCTGCCGTTCCGAGGGCGGCGGTCGAGACGCCCACGGTGATGAGGAAGGTGCACGCGGCTCGCGCGAGCCTCATGGGCTGCCTCCTTTCTCGGGTCCCGGCCCGGCGGGCGATCGCTCGGGCCGGGACCCACGTCATGAGGGGTGTTCTCCGTGTCGTGCGCCGTCAGCGTCTCGGGCAGCGCCGCGGGCCCTGCCGGACCCGAACGACGGTCGCGGCTATCGCCACGCCCACGCCAAAGACGATGAGTAGCGTTCCCGCGCCGCTCTGGCCGGTGTTGGGGAAGGACTCCCCGCCGCCCGACGCGGGGCCGGCGTCATCCGTCTCGTCATCTGCCGGCGCGTCGTTGCCGGGAGCCTCGACCTCGCCTGCGACCTCGACGGTTGCGGTGGCCTCGAGCGGCTCCTCCAGCCCCTCTCCCTCGAGAAGGGCCGTGTTGACGAGCGTCTCGCCTGCGAGCGCCTCGTCCTCGACGAGTGCCTCGTAGGCAAGCTCGACCACGTCGCCGACGGCGAGCTTGTCGAGCTCGAGCACAAGGTCCGTGCCCTCCAGGGTGGGGATGACGCCCTCGCACGGCTCGCCGTTGAGGCGCACCTCGAAGCTCTGCTCGTCGATGACGACGCCCTCGGGCAGCCCGGAGTCGGAGAGCCTCGCCTCGGCGAGGTCCGCCCGGGCGGTGGCGGTCACGAGGTAGGACACGGTCTCGCCCACCTGTGCCACGCCCTTGTCGGCCCTCTTCTCGAGGGTCGCGGGAGCCTCGGGGGCATCGGTCGCCTCGGGAGGCTCCTCGTCGCCGGCGGGGGAGGCGGGCTCGCCCACGATCTCTACCGTCGCCTCGTCCTCGAGCGGCTCGGGCAGGTCAGGGGAGGAGAGGCGGGCGACGTTGGTCGCCGCGGCCCCTTCCGCGCCCTCCCGCGCCACGGCCTCGTAGGCGACCTCGATCACGTTGCCGGAGCGCAGCCCTCCCAGGGCGAGCGAGAAGCCCGTGCCCTCGACGGAGGGCGTGGTGTCCAGGGCGTTGCCGTCGATCGAGACGCGGATCGTTGCGGGGTCGATCTGCACGCCCTCGGGCAGGCCCTCGTCGACGAGAGTCGCGCCGGAGAGGTCCGTGCCACAGACGGCCCTCACGGCGTAGGAGATCACCTCGCCGACCTTGACGCTCGCGGCGGAGGCCGTCTTGTCGAGGATGGTCTGCGACGCGTCGACGACGCTCACGGTCGCCGTGGCCTCGAGCGGCTCGTCGATCGACTCGGAGGTGAGGGTCGCAACGTTGGTCACGTCGGTCCCCGTGAGCTCCTCGGCCTCTGCCGTGGCGTCATAGGAGACGCGCACGGTCTCGCCGGGGCGCAGGTCCCCGAAGGGGATCGAGAACGCGTTGCCCTCGATCTGCGCGTTCACGGGCGTGACCTCGCGGTCGTTCAGCCAGGCGCGGATGCTCGCCATGTCGACGGGCATGCCCTCGGGCAGGCTCGCGTCCGAGACGACGACCGCCTGAGCGCCGTCGGAGTCCTCGGGGACCGTCGCCTCGACGACGTAGGAGACGGTCTCCCCGACGTGGATCCTCTCGCGGTTCGCGCACTTCTCGAGCGTGACGGCCGGCTCGTCCAGGGGAACGGTGACGCTCGCGTCGTCGCGCAGCGGCTCCTCGAGCGTGGACGAGGTGAGCGTGGCGGTGTTCACGACGGAGGTGCCGAGAAGCGCCTCGTCGCGCACCTGAGCCCGGTAGGTGACGCGCGCGACGTCCCCGGGCCCGAGGTCGCCGAGGTGCGCGGCGAAGCCGTTGCCCTCGACGTCAAGCTGGAAGTCGTCGACGTCAACGCCGTTGACCTCGAGCGTGACGCCGCGCAGGTCAACGGGCATGCCCTCGGGGAGGCTCTTGTCGGTGATGACCACGTCTTTTGCGGGATGGTCTGCGACGGTGGCGCTGAGCGTGTAGGTGGCCCACTCGCCCACGCGCACGGTGTCGCGGTCGACGGACTTCTCGAGGGTCACGACGGCGTAGGGGTCGACGACCTTGACGAGCTCGTCGTCCGTGCCGCCGACGGTGTTGGTGGCGTTTGCCTGCGCGACGTTGTGGAGCGTCGTGCCGGCCTTCTCGAAGGTGACGTCGTAGGTGACGGTGATCGACTCCTCGTCGGCGAGGTCGACGCCGGTCTCGAGCGTGAAGCCCACGATCTTGCCGGAGTCGTCGCTGACGTACTCGGGCTCGGCGTCGATGGCCTGGCCGTCGGGGCTGGTGGCGCGCACGGACCCGTGGACGATGGAGGCGACGTCGCGCTCGTCCATGAGGTCGGAGACGATGACGCCCTTGGCGACGCAGTCCTCGCGGGTCTGGGTGGCCACGAGCGTGTAGTGCCCGGTCTCGCCGACCTGGTAGGTGTCCTTGTCGGACGACTTCTCGATCACGAGCCTCGGGCCCTTGACGTCGACGACCTCGTCGTCGGTGGTGGCGGTGTTGGGCTCGTCGGAGACGACGAGCGCCGTGTTGTCGACCGTCTGGCCGGCGAGCTCGGCGTCCTCGATCTTGACGCGGTAGCAGACCACGATCTCAGTCTCGCAGGAGAGCGAGCCGGGGCGCGGGCTCTGCTGGTCGATGTCGAGCGGGTTGGAGCCGTCGAGCCAGACGATGCCGCCGTCGCGCCAGACCGGCCGTCCCGGGATGGCGACGGTGACCTCATCGTGGTTGGCGCCCTTGCCGTCGGCGATCGCCTGCTTGATCTGGGCGAGCACCTCGTTGAAGTCGGCCTCGGTGGTGGTCGCCTGGAGCTGCTCGTAGAGGTCGCGCATCTCGTCGGTCATGCCCGCGATGAGGTCGCGGTTGGTCTCGACGATGAACGTCTCGCCGTCGTAGGGGTTGTGCTTGTAGGAGATGGTGCAGGAATCGGTGATGTCCTTGCCCTCGCTGTCGTACACCTTGATGGTGTCGTGCAGCAGCTCAACGCCCTGGGTGTGCGCGAGGTCGGAGATCACGACGTTGCGGGCGAGCGTGCCGGGCGTGGAGTTGGTGACCTTGACCTCGTAGAGCACGTCGTCGTTGACCGTGAAGGCGTCGTTGGACGCCTGCTTGTCGATCGCGAAGTGGGGCTGGTTCACCCATACGACCGCGGTGTCGTCGTCGGGCTGGCTGTTGTCGGCGGTGATCTCCGCCTTGTTCTCGATCTCCCAGCCGGAGACGGAGTCCTCGGGGTAGGCGCGGTAGACGAGCGTGACGTCGGTGCCGTAGGCGAGGTGGTCGAGGTGCATCTCCCAGCCGGTGCCCTTGGGTGAGATCTCCCAGGCCGGCGTCACGGTGACCGTCTGGTCGTGCTCGAAGTCGCCGTCGAAGGGGTCCTGCCCCTCGGCCTCGCCGACGCGGTACTGGATGTCGGCGAGCGTGCCGGAGTACTTGTCCTGGTCGCGGCTCATCGTGACCTCGGCCCCGTCCTGCCTGACGGACACGATCATGAGCGAGCCGTCGTTGTTCCGTCCCAGCCTCATCCCCTCGGGGAGGCTGTCGTCGGTGATCACGACGTCGTTGGCGACGGTGCCTGCCTGTGCGTTGCGGAAGGTGACCGTGTACTCGAAGAAGCCGGGGTCCTGGTCGGAGGCGCCGACGTAGCCCTCGTAGCGGTCCACGCCCTTCTCGACCTCGACGTTGGCCGTGTTGGCCCAGATCTCCTCGGGGTCGTCCTCGTCGGGCGCGTTGGCGGCGTGGATGGAGGCCTGGTTCACGACCTCGTGCCCGTTGCCGGACTGGCGCACGCGGGCCTGGTAGGTCACCACGAGCTCGTCGCCGTAGTTGAACTTGTCGAAGCCGATGGACCACTCGTTGCCGTTGGTCTCGACCGCCGGGAGGTCCTTGACGCCGGTGGCCTGGACGCTCTCGGGGATGAGCTCGAGATACTCCGGCAGGTTGTCGGAGACGACGGTGTGGCGGCTCTGCGCGTTGGGGACGGTCTGCTGGTAGCGCACCGTGTAGGTGACGACGTCGCCGACCTCCCACTCGTAGTCGTCGGCGGACTTGTCGACGGAGAACTGGGGCTCGAGGAGCTCGACGGTGATCTCGTCGCCGGGGTTCTTGTCGCCGTTCACCTCGACGTAGCAGTTGTTGTGGACCTTGAGCGGGTCGGTGCTCGGTGCCATCTCGTCGGGGTCGGGGTACTCGGTGAGCTCGGCGTCGAAGACGAAGTGGTAGTGCTGGCCGAGCAGGTCGAGGTCCTTCAGCGCCTCTCGGTCGAACTCGAAGCGCACGGTGTTCTCGTTGGGCTCCGAGTCGTCCCCGTCGTAGATGACCTTGCCGAGATGGGTGACGTCGTTGCTCTCCTCGTCGAGCAGCCGGCCCGTGCCCTCGACGTAGCGCATCTGCGGCGGCAGCACGTCGACGATCTGGCAGGTGGTGTAGTGCCAGCCCCAGCGGCAGTTTCTCGCCTCCTCGTGCATGGTCACGTCCACGTCGAAGGTGACGTGGTCGCCCACGGAGACTCCGGACGCGGGGTCGGCCGTCTTGACGGGCGGGTCGACCGGGTGGTCTGGATTGGTCGGCGGTGCCGTCAGGAAGTCGGTCGAGAGGAAGAAGATCGACTCCGCCGTCTGCCCGGCGCCGTACGAGGTACCAAAGTAGAAGCGCAGAGGCTCTCCGTAGTGGCCGCCGTCCCTGGTCGTGTCGAAATAGCCCTCGACCATGCCCTTGTGCCAGTGCTCAGGGTCGCTGTCGTCGAGGCCGAAGAGCTTCTCGGTGTAGACGAGGTTGCCCTCCTCGTTGATCTTCAGGTCCTCGTTGCCCTTCGCGATGTTTGCCTGGACCACTGAGCCGGAGAACGAGAAGCTCTGGCCGAAGTCGAGGTCGGTCGTCGTGAGGTGCCCCTTGATCTGGACGGGCGTGTCCGATCCGGTGAGAACAAATTGCACGTCGACCACGAACTCGGCGAGACACATCGAATAGAAGTTGAACGTCTGGAAGTACTTGCCCTCGGGGTCGTCAGAGACGGACTTGTAGCCCTTCAGGACCGAGATGCCGGTGTTGAGGCCCGCGAGGTGCGCGGGGAGGTCCTTCCAGGTCCAGTCGACGATGCTCACGACGGCGTCGATGTCCTGCCCGTTGTATCTGCCGCCGGTGAAGCGCAGCCAGATGGGGGTTCCCTTGGGCGTGTCCTCGGTGATTTCGACGCGCCACCCTCCGTCGCGCTTGCCGATGTTCTGGTGGCTGTTGGGGTTCTCCTCCGCAGCCGACGAGTAGGCGAGAAACGGCCTGAGGTCGTCGTACCACTGGAAGCCCTCGTAGTCGACGACCTCGTCGAACCCGATGGACCAGGAGTAGTCGGGGTCCTCGAGCTCGTCCTCGGCCATGTAGTTGATGGGGATCGGGTCGAAGTCCATGTCCAGGCCATACCCGAAGGCCCAGGCCACAGCCGGGCTCAGCGCTCCCAACAGGGTGCTCAGCAGCAGCGCGAACGTCATCAGCGCGGCGCGGGCGCGCTCGCGCAGAGGACGCCGGGCCCCCGCGGGCCCTCGCGGCCTTCCCTTCGCTCTTGCAGTCCTCATGTGCCCTCTTTCTCTTGATGTGCGCGATGCGAGCCGCGCGCCTGCGTGGCGGACGCGTTCCCTCCCTTCTCCTGCGCCGCCCGCCGCCCCGTGTGGGGCACGTCAGGTCGTGGACGTCCGCCTGGGGACGTTTGTGCTTCGTTTGCGGCGTCTGCCCTCTCGCGGCAGGTGGAAGGGGAGGATAGCGCGGTGTCGCTGACGCGCGTCTGCCTCCGAGCTCCCGGGGAGCTTTCAGCGGCAGGCAGCGGGGTCGCGGGCTCTCGTGGGGAGGTGCGAGCGGTCGGCGGACGGTCTCGTTTTCGCCGCCGGCGCGCGCCATCGTCCGCGGGCGCGCCCACGACGGGTACGATGTGGCTCGAGAGGCCACGTTTTGAGCGGAGGGCGACCATGCCGTTTTCCATCGTTCGCAACGACATCTCGCGCATGGGCGCGGACGTGCTGGTCAACGCCGCCAACGAGCGCCTGGCTCCCGGCGGGGGCGTGTGCGGGGCGCTCTATGCAGCCGCGGGCTTTGACCGCATGCTCGAGGCGTGCCGCGCGATCGGCGGCTGCCCGACGGGCGGAGCCGTGACGACGCCCGGCTTTGACCTGCCGTGCCGCTGGGTCGTCCATGCGGTCGGTCCCGTCTGGGGCGGCGGGGGCCATGGCGAGGAGGCGCTGCTGCGTCGCTGCTATCAGAGCGTCTTTGCCGAGGTGGAGCGGCTCGGGGCGGAGTCTGTCGCCTTCCCGCTCATATCCGCTGGCATCTACGGGTACCCCGTCGCGGAGGCGCTCGAGGTCGCGCGCGAGGAGGCCGCGGCGTTTCTCGACCGCCGCCCGGACGTTGACGTGACGCTCGTCGTGTTCTCGCGCGACGTCGTGGCCGCGGGCGTGGCGCTCATGGGCGAGCTGCGCGAGTTCATCGGAGACGCGTACGTGGAGGAGAGCCCCTTCATGTGCGACCGCCGCGCCGAGCTCGACATGGCGACGCCGATGACCGGGCGCTCGGCCCCCGCTCCCCGCGCTGTCGCCCGATGCGCCGCGGCGCCCGAGTCAAAAGACGAGCTCGTCGAGCGCCTGGCGCACCTCGACGCGTCCTTCTCTCAGGCCCTTCTCGCCCTGATCGACGAGCGTGGCCTCACGGACGCGGAGGTCTACAAGCGCGCCAACCTGAGCCGGCAGCTCTTCTCCAAGATTCGCTCCCGCGCGGACTATCGCCCGAGCAAGCCCACGGCCGTGGCGCTGGCGATGGCGCTCGGGCTCTCGCTGGGCGAGACGCGCGCGCTTCTTGCCCGGGCGGGGCTCGCGCTCTCGCGAAGCAGCAGGTTCGACGTGATCGTGGAGTTCTACCTCGCGCGCGGCGTGCATGACGTCATGACCGTCAACGAGGCGCTCTTCTCCTTTGACCAGCCGCTGATCGGCTCCTCGTAACCTTCACGTTGGGAACCTGCACGTTGGGGACTGTCCCCAACGTGCGGGTGGTGCCCTGCCGGCAGATGTCCCCCGGCGGTTTACCTCTGGCGCGCGTCGGCCGCGTAACCTCCCAGTCGAAGGCAGTTGCGACGAAGGAGGCAGAGATGGGAAAAGACACGGGGCGCACCGAGATCGTCTTCATCCTCGACGCGAGTGGCTCGATGGCGGGTCTGGAGGACGACACGATCGGCGGTTTCAACAGCCTGGTCGAGAGGAGCCGCGAGGAGCCGGGGGAGGCCACGGTCTCCACGATCCTCTTCTCGAACGAGTCGCGCGTGGTGCACGACCGCCTGGACATCCGACGGGTGCCGCGCCTGACCCGGCGCGACTACCGCTGCTGCGGCTGCACGGCGCTTCTCGACGCGGTGGGCGGGGCGATCAAGCACGTCGACCTGGTGCAGGACGTGCTCCCGGAGGGCTACCGAGCCGACAAGGTGCTCTTTGTCGTCACCACCGACGGCATGGAGAACGCGAGCCGGCGCTTCACCTACCCGCGCGTCAGGCGCATGATCGAGCGTCGGCGCGAGCGGGGCTGGGAGTTTCTCTTCATCGGCGCCAACATCGACGCCGCCGCCGAGGCGGGACAGCTGGGAATCGCCCCGGAGCACGCGGCGGACTATCTCGCGGACGCACGCGGTACGGAGGTGCTCTACGAGGCCATGGCGACTGCCGTCGCGCAGGTGCGCGCGAGCGCCCCGGGGACGGGGATCTCGGACGCGTGGCGCACGGGCGTCGACGCCGACGTGCGGGCACGACGCCGGTAGCGGGACGTCACGGACCGCGGGTCGTGGCACGAGCGAGCCTGGTGCCGCGGCGCAATGGAGACGCTATCCCGTTGCGCTGTGACGCCGGGCTCGTCGGTCATCTTCCTCGTTGAGCCGCTCTGCGAGCCAAATCTTCACCAGAGACTGTCGCGTCACGCCGTACTCCTCGGCGTATCTGTCCAGGCGGGAGACCATGTGGGCGGTCATGTCCACGCTCATGCGGCGTTGGGCCTGACGAGGGCGCTCGAAGGTCGCCTCGTCGGCGTAGGGGAGGACCTCCTTGCCGCTGTCAAAGAGCTCGTCGATGCGGTCTGAGGTTGCCTTCTCAGCCATGGTATCGCCCCACTTCCGCCTTGCTTGACGCTCGCGCCGAGATGATTCGGACTCGTTCCTCCTGGCCGCCGCGATAGGTGATGATCGCCGAAAGGTATCGGGAACGGGCTACTCGGCCAACGACCAGCCATCGGTTCTCAGGATCATCTGCCACCTTGACGCGATAGTGCAGGGGATCGTTCCAGATTTCGCGCGCCTCCCAAAAGGTAACTCCGTGCTTCTTGAAGTTCGACTCGTTTTTCCTGCGGTTCCGCTCAAACTCCGGTCCGTCTTCCATTATGACCCGTTTCTAAGCTGTATGAACATAAAAACACTGCAAAAATCGTGCTATACCGTTATGCTTCGAGTGTATCGAGCCAATGAGTCGCCCGTCTGCCTTGCGGCTGACGTGGAGCTTCGCCCCGCAGGTGGGGCTGGCCAAGGAGGACGCCTCACGCACGCATCTATCGGCGAGCGGTCTTGCACTCGTCGTGGGCGGCGTTGGTGCCCGACGAACCAACGAGGCGCACGTACGGAACGCCGTCGGACGACCTCTCGAGCCAACGTCGCCATGAAGGTAGGCGCGAGGGACGAGCGGGCTCTCCGCCCGCTCCGCTACACTGAGGTGCGAAATGACCCGCATCCTCGGATCCTCGCATCAAGCGGGAACGGAGCCGCCATGACCGCGCTCGAACTCATGCGCTCGGACGAGCCCTATGCCGTGAGCTACCTCGACGTGCCCAACCACCTGCAGGCTCGCGCGCAGAAGCTCTGCTGGCGCTTCAACCAGTTGGACCCGACGGACGTCGATGGCCGCGCCGCCATCCTGGGCGAGCTCTTCGGCACCTGGCACCCGCGCGCCACGGTCAAGCCCGTCTTTCGCTGCGACTACGGCTTCAACGTCCACTTCCGCGGGTTTGCGCTCGTGAACTACAACTGCGTCCTTCTCGACACCTCGCCCATCCGCATCGGCGAGGGAACATTCATCGCGCCAGGCTGCGTGCTCGCCTGTGCGGGCCATGCCGTGGACCCCGAGCAGCGCATGGAGGGCATCCAGACCTCGGCGCCCATCACCATTGGCGACAACGTGTGGCTCGGCGCCAACGTCACCGTCTGCGGCGGCGTGACCATCGGGGACGGGGCCGTCATCGGGGCGGGCAGCGTGGTCACGCGCGACGTACCCGCGGGCATGCTCGCGGCGGGCGTCCCGTGCCGCGTTATCCGTGCGGTGGGGCCGGACGACCGTCTCGCGCTCACGCCGCTCGACAGAGGCTAGTTGTCGCTGCGCGAGAAGCCGTTTCGCATCCGCATGCTCGCCTCGTAGAGCACCTTGTCGAGAAGGCCCTCGGTCTGACGGCGGCACTCGTTGGCGATGGCGGCGTTGCAGGCCACGAGGTCGCCGCCCTGCTCGTCGCAGGCGCGCACCATCGCGGCGCAGCGAGCCGTGAGGGCCTCCTGGTAGCGCTCGACGTGCGGCAGGCACGCCCCGTAGGCGGCGTCGGCGAGCGCGCCGACGAGGCGGTTGGCCCAATAGAAGTTCTCGCTGGTCACACGCGTGGTCGTGTCCTCGAAGTAGGCAGGCGTCTCGGTGACGCCCGCGTAGAGCGGCACGAGCGCGTTGAAGGCGTTGGAGCCGTACGCGACCCACTGCAGCGCCGCGCGCTCCGCCGGCACGTAGGGGCGCAGCTGGAGCACCGCGAGCTGGCTGTTGCGGTTGATGCCGATCGGGCGGTAGCGGCCGCGCGTGGCCTCGGTGCCCGCGGAGCCGTAGGGGTCGTACGGCGTGCCCTGGTAGTGGAGCGACAGCACGTACTTGACGTCCTCGATCGTGATCTTGCGCTCGGGCTCTCGGCACCAGGGCAGGCAGTCGCTCTCGGGGCCAAAGTCCTCGGCGGGCGCGGCCGTGTCCCAGTTGCCGGCGTGCGGGTTGAGAAAGCGCTGCATGGCCCAGGCGCGCGGCGTGTTGTAGACGTGGTCGGAGTCCGAGTGGCTGCCGAAGGTGTCGCGCGGGTTGAAGTGCGCGCCGCGCATGCCGATGGTGAGGTCGAGATGGTTTGTTGCCATCCACTCGCGCAGGTCCGCCGAGCAGAGGCTCTCCTCCTGGGCGCCGAAGGCGTCGTCGAGGTCGAAGTCGTCGATGCCCAGCTGGTTGGGCATCGTGACGTAGGAGTCGTCGGGCACGCGCCGCGCGATCCAGTGGTGGCCGCCCACGGTCTCGAGCCACCAGATCTCGTCGGCGTCGGAGAAGGCGACGCCGTTCATCTCGTAGGTGCCGTAGCGCTCGAGCAGCGCGCCCAGGCGCTCCACGCCGTCGCGGGCGCTCGTGGCGTAGGGAAGCACGAGCGTGACCATGTCCTCCTCGCCGATGCCGCCGAGCGCGCCCGCCTCGGCGTCGTAGCGCACGAGCGGGTCGGCCGCGAGCACGCGCTCGTTGGAGGTGATGGTCTCCGTGGCGCTCATCCCGACGTTGCGCTCGTTGAAGCCGGCCTCCTCCCAGAGGCCCTCCTTGAGGTCGGCGTTGGGAAGCGCCGTGTAGCGCATGCCGGGCTCGGGGAGCTCGATCTCGAGGTGCGAGAGGACGCTTCTGTAGACGGTGCCGGCGGCAGGGGCCTCGCGTGCGACGAGGCGCTTGGGACAGAACTCGCCGTTGGACGAGTCCTCGTTGCGGGCGACAATCGTGGATCCGTCGTAGCTGGCCTTCTTGCCAACGAGAATGGTGGTGCAGGGCATGGTTCCTCCTTCGAGTGCGCCTCGGCGCCGCTCGCCGACGCGCCGTCATCTGCGTCGCCACCATCTTAGCGATATGCCAGACTGGGGTCGTCCCCGTTTGCCGAGGAGGGGAGGACCCGTGATCAGCATGAGCGCCAAGATCGGCGTCTCCGCTGCGACGAGCATGGCGTCGCAGGCCATCGGGCGTCTGGGCACGACCGTGGAGCAGGCGGGCGAGATGGGTCGCACGTGGGATGACTGCTCCGTGCGCGTGATCGTGGCGGAGAAGTATTTCATGCGAATCGGGAGCTTTGCGAGCCTCACGGTCATGGTCTCGGGCGACGCCGAGTCCTCGCGCGTGGATGCGGTGGCGTCGGGTGCCGGAGACGGCCTGCTCAACTTCAACTGGGGTGCGCGGCAGGACTTCGAGGAGGACTTCCGCCGACAGATGCGCGACCTGGGGTACGCGTAGCGCGACGGCCCTTTCCCGCGGCAGGCACGTCTGCAAAACAGGTCTCCGATCCATATTTGCCGGCTCCGGAAAACAAAAGCGGGCTTCGATCCATGAGTTTTTCGGCAATATGGCCGGCATGAGAACGCTGCCGGTGAGCGAATCCTGCGCAAACGCCCTCGAAGGCGTTTGCGGCAAGGCGCCGAGGCCGATTTTTCCATGGATCGAAGGCGGCTTTTGCTTTCACGGGCAGCGGAATATGGATCGTAGAGCGCTTTTGCAGTCTCCTTCCGCAGCGTGCCGATCGCGCCTCGTCTGTGGCCATGATATTGCCCGCGCGTGACGCTCCGTTGCGGCGCGCCCCTGGGCGCGCGATACTATACGGGCACGTTTCACACGCCCGGAGGTACCCATGTCCATGAAGTTCAAGCGTCTCCTGCCCATCCCCAAGGACATTCGAGCCGAGATGCCGCTCTCTGCCGAGATGACCGCCCGCAAGGCCGACTTCGACAGGAGCGTCGCCGACGTTCTCTCCGGACGTGACGAGCGCCTGCTGCTCATCATCGGCCCGTGCTCGGCCGACCGCGAGGACTCGGTGCTGGACTACGCCACCCGCCTGGCCGCCCTCGCCGAGACCGTCAAGGACCGCCTCGTCGTCATCCCGCGCGTCTACACCAACAAGCCGCGCACCAAGGGCACGGGCTACAAAGGCCTGCTGCACAACCCCAACCCGGAGGCGGCGGACGACCTGCTCGAGGGCGTCAAGGCAATCCGTCGCATGCACCTGCGCGTGGTGGAGGAGACGGGCCTCTTCACCGCGGACGAGATGCTCTATCCCACCAACTACCAGTACCTCATCGACCTTCTGGCATACATCGCGGTGGGCGCGCGCTCCGTCGAGAACCAGGAGCACCGCCTGGTGGCCTCCGGCGTCCCCATGCCCGTGGGCATGAAGAATCCCACGGGTGGCTCCACCGACGTCATGCTCAACTCCATCTATGCCGCCCAGCAGCCGCAGACCTTCATCTTCCGAAACTGGGAGGTCTCGACCACGGGCAACCCGCTCGCCCACGCCGTGCTGCGTGGCTACGTGGGCCTCGACGGCATCAACTACCCCAACTATCACTACGAGTACCTCGAGCGCCTGGCGGAGAAGTATACGGCGGCGAGCTTTGAGAACCCCGCCGCGGTCATCGACTGCAACCACGACAACTCGGGCAAGCGGCCGTTCCAGCAGATTCGCATCTGCCACGAGGTCCTCGACTCGATGAGCCGTTCGGACACGATCCGTCGTCTCGTGCGCGGCTTCATGGTCGAGTCCTACCTCGTGGACGGCAACCAGCCGGTCACCGGGTCCACCTACGGCCAGTCCATCACGGACGCGTGCCTGGGCTGGGAGAAGACCGAGCGCCTCGTGAAGGAGATCGCCGAGCGCGCGTAGCGACGCCCGGGCGTCCGGCCTACCTGCCGCGCTCGGCGCGACGGGCGGCGCGGGCGTCGAGTGCGATCTGGCGCAGCTCCTTGGCGCGCGCCGGCTTCATCGCGGGCACGCCCTTGAGCGGGTACTCCAGCCCGAGCTTCTCGTACTTGGGCTTGCCCATCGTGTGGTAGGGGAGCAGGTCGAGCCCCACGACGTTGTCCCAGTTCCCGATGATGCGGCCCACTGCGGCGACCTCCTCCTCGGAGTCGGTGATGCCGGGGACGACCACGTGGCGGATCAGCGTGGGGATGCGCCGGCGCGCGAGCTCGTCTCCGAGCTCGAGGGCATGGCTTGCGGGCAGGCCGCAGAGCTCCTCGTGGCGAGCCGCGTCGGAGGTCTTGATGTCCAGGAGCACCATGTCGGTGGCGTCGAGCAGCTCGGAGAAGCGCGCGGCGCCCGCGGCGGAGTAGGTTGCCCCGGAGGTGTCCAGGCAGGTGTGGATGCGCCCGGCCGGCGCCGCGTGGGCGGCGCGGAACAGCGCCGCGACGAAGTCGGGCTGGGCCATCGGCTCGCCGCCGGTGACGGTGATGCCGCCGCGCTTGTAGAACGGGCGGTTGCGCTCGTAGCGCTCGAGCAGCTCGCCCACGGTCACGCTGGTGCCGGGACCGGTGCCGTCGGCGCGGGCGAACTCCCAGGTGTCGGGGTTGTGGCAGTACTGACAGCGCATCGGGCAGCCCTGGCAGAACACCACGAACCGCGTGCCGGGCCCGTCCACCGTGCCAAAGCTCTCGGTTGAGTGCACCCTTCCGCCCACGTCAACGTCGCGAGCACGATCCTCGGTTCCCACAGTCACATCCGCACCTTCCACCCAGATTCGTCATACAACCATGATAGACAGAGGCGGGCGGGGAGGTTGCGGAGCAAAGTATCTGAGCGCCAGAGGCGCGAAGCACTTTGCGAAGCAACCTCCCCGCCCGCCTTACGGACAGGTCAGGTTGACCTTACATCGCCTCGTGGAAGGTACGGGAGATGACGTCGTCCTGCTGCTTCTTGGTGAGGGAGTTGAACTTCACCGCGTAGCCGGAGACGCGAATGGTGAGCTGCGGGTACTTCTCGGGGTGGGCCTGGGCGTCAAGCAGGGTCTCCTTGGTGAAGACGTTGACGTTGAGGTGGTGGCCGCCCTCCTCGACATAGCCGTCGATCATGCTGACGAGGTTATCGACCTGCTCGGCAGAAGCGCTCATGTGAGTTCCTTTCTCGTATGGGTCGCCCGCGAGGGGCGACCCCCTTTTTCTCACAGTGTACTCGATAATTGCCACTCAGACGGTGACAATTACCGAATCTGCAAATTGGGGGCTGCGCCCAACTTACAGGTCTAGCAGCAGCCGCAGTCCGGGGCCGGGTTCTCGATCTGGATGTCAACGCCGAGAGCGTCGAGGTCGAGCTCGCCGAACATGACCTCGCCATCCTTGCCGAGGGCGTTGGGAACGATGGAGAACGTGTTGGAGATGCCGTCCTGGGCGTCCTTGAACGGGAGCTTGGCGACGGAGGCCAGCGAGGCGACGGCGCCGTGGGTGTCACGACGGTGCATCGGGTTGGCGCCCGGGGCGAACGGCTCGCCGGCGCGACGGCCGTCGGGCGTGTTGCCGGTGGCGTTGCCGTAGACCACGTTCGAGGTGATCGTGAGGATCGAGGTCGTGGGAACGGAGTTGCGGTAGGTGTCGGTCTCGCGGACGTACTTCATGAAGACCTCGACCACGTCGTGGGCGATCTGGTCCACGCGGTCGTCGTCGTTGCCGTACTTGGGGAAGTCGCCCTCGACCTGGTAGTCGGTCACGAGGCCGGTCTCGTCGCGGATGACCTTGACCTTCGCGTACTTGATCGCGGAGAGGGAGTCGGCCACGACGGAGAGGCCGGCGATGCCCGTGGCGAACCAGCGGTGGACGTGCTCGTCGTGCAGGGCCATCTGCAGGCGCTCGTAGCAGTACTTGTCGTGCATGTAGTGGATGATGTTGAGGGAGTTGACGTAGACCTCGGCCAGCCACTGCATCATGTCGCGGTACTTGATGATGACGTCGTCGTAGTCGAGGTAGTCGCCCTCAACCGGACGGAACCTCGGGCCGACCTGCTCGCCGGTCTTCTCGTCGCGGCCGCCGTTGATGGCGTACAGGAGGCACTTGGCGAGGTTGGCGCGGGCGCCGAAGAACTGCATCTCCTTGCCGATGCGCATGGAGGACACGCAGCACGCGATTGCGTAGTCGTCGCCGTGGTAGACGCGCATGAGGTCGTCGTTCTCGTACTGGATGGAGCTGGTGGTGATGGAGATCTTGGCGCAGTAGCGCTTGAAGGCCTCGGGCAGGCGCGTGGACCAGAGCACCGTGAGGTTGGGCTCGGGGCTGGTGCCCATGTTCTCGAGGGTGTGGAGGTAACGGAAGGCGGTCTTGGTGACCATGGAGCGGCCGTCGACGCCCATGCCGCCGATGGACTCCGTGACCCACTGCGGGTCGCCGGAGAACAGCTCGTTGTACTCGGGGGTGCGCGCGAACTTGACCATGCGGAGCTTCATGACCAGGTGGTCGATGATCTCCTGCGCCTCGGCCTCGGTGAGCGTGCCGTTCTTGAGGTCGCGCTCGGCGTAGATGTCCAGGAACGTGGAGTTGCGGCCGATGGACATGGCGGCGCCGTTCTGCTCCTTGACCGCGGCGAGGTAGCCGAAGTACAGCCACTGCACGGCCTCCTGGAAGTTCTTGGCCGGCTTGGAGATGTCGAAGCCGTAGATCTTGCCGAGCTGGTTGAGCTCCTGGAGGGCACGGATCTGCTCCGCGAGCTCCTCGCGGTGACGGATGGTGGCCTCGTTCATGGTCTTCTGGGTGCCGGCGTGCTCGGCCTTCTTCTCCTCGATGAGGCGGTCGACGCCGTAGAGGGCGACGCGGCGGTAGTCGCCGATGATGCGGCCGCGGCCGTAGGCGTCGGGCAGGCCGGTGATGATGTGGCTGTGACGGCACGCGCGCATCTCGGGCGTGTAGCAGTCAAAGACGCCGGCGTTGTGGGTCTTGCGGTAGTTCGTGTAGATGTTCACGATCTCCGGGTCGACCTCGTAGCCGTTCTGCTTGCACGCGGCAACGGCCATGCGGATGCCGCCGTTGACCATGAGGGCGCGCTTGAGCGGCTTCTCGGTCTGAAGGCCCACGATCTTCTCGAGGCCCTGGTCGATGTAGCCCGCGGGGTGGGAGATGATCGTGGAGACGAGGTCGGTGTCCATGTCGAGGACGCCGCCGGCCTCGCGCTCCTGCTGGAAGAGGTCCATGACCTCATCCCAGAGCTTGGTCGTGTTCTCCGTGGGGCCGGCGAGGAAGGACTCGTCGCCGTCGTAGGGGGTGTAGTTCTTCTGGATGAAGTCACGAACGTCGATCTCGTGCTCCCAGTTGCCACCCACAAAGCCCTGCCATGCTTCCTGACTCACTGCTCACGCTCCTTTGACGTGGTCGTTGTGTCGCCGTTTGGGTAACGGCACACTTCAAACTACCAGATGTGTCAAGGATTTGTGATGAGAATAAGTTAGCCTAGGCTGTCACCTTGCAAACTACACAGTAAAACACAGCATCTTGTGCCGAGAAGAACCTCTGGCATCAACCTGTAGTGGTATGCGGCTATACCGGGCTCGTGCCCAAACCCGGCTGCGGGCGGCGGCCGGCGCCTACTTGCCCGGCGCGATCCAGAACTTGAGGACCGGGAAGCTCACCACCACGGCGAGCAGGGTGTTCACGACCGAGGCGATGGTGCCGGCGAGCGTGGCGTCGATGCCGAGGCTCTGCTGACAGAAGCTCATGACGTAGTTGGGCAGCAGCAGGTTCACGACCACGATCAGCACGGCGAGCACCGCGTACTTCCAGGCGGTGTCGCGGAAGGAGGCGTCGGACCTGAAGACCCACTTCATCTGCACGAAGAAGTTCACGACCTGCGCCATGACCTCGGCGATGAGAAACGTCACGAAGGCGCCGACGCCCGTGTCGCGATAGTCGAAGAACAGGAGCTGGAACGGCTGCGTGAGGCCGAGCGCGTCGACGAAGATCGCGGTGCCCGCGGCGGTCAGCGCGATGCGCACGATGGTCGAGATGTTGGAGAGGACGTTGAACTTGATGAACTCCCAGATGCCCTGGTGATTCTCGGTCCAGCTCTTGAAGCTCATGATGCGATCCTTCCTTCGTAGTGTGACGAAGGGACTGCCCCTTTGCCACGTCTAGAGCTTGCGGGCAAGGGCGGCGTTGCGGACGAGGTTGAGGAGAACCGCCCCCACGAGGGGCACGACGATCCACGCGAGCCACAGCAGGCACCCGACCAGCGGGCCCCAGCCCAGCGCGAGAGCCAGGACGAGAAGGACGGCGCCGCCCCAGCCGAAGCCGCGGACCTCGCGCAGCAGCGCGTCGACCACGCCCTTGTCGGTGATGCCGCCCGTCATGATGCCCATGGCGCGCAGGGGCATGTTCCAGATGAAGAGGGTGTTGATGTCGGAGACCCCGCTGCGCTCCATGGCGCGCACGCGCGACCTCAGGACCAGCCACACTGCCCAGAGGATGGCGGAGCGTCCGTGGTTGAGGTCGCGGAAGCACATGTTGGGCTCTATGCGCGGAGCGTCGTCGGGCACGGGGCGGCCGAGAAGCGCGGCGAAGCTCGCGTCGCTCACGTGCTTCACGCGGGCCGTCTCGTATGGCGTCACGTCGACGTCCGCATAGGGGTCGGGCGCACCCGTTCCGGCAAGCGTCACGCGGCCAACGAGGCGGACGTCCTCGCTCGACGCGCCGACGCGCAGTTCGTAGGTGCCCCCCTCGACCTCCCAGCGCCCGGTCGCAACGTTGAAGTAGGAGAAGGCCCGCTCGTTGAGGGCGATCTCCACGGTCCGGGACTCTCCCGGGGCGAGCTCCACCTTGGCAAAGCCCCTGAGCTCCTGCTCCGGGCGGAAGACCTCGTGCTCGGGCTTGGCCACGTAGAGCTGGGCCACCTCGGCACCAGCACACGAGCCCGTGTTGGTGACCGTGAAGGTCGCGCCGTGATCGGTGGCCTTGAGGTCGGAGTAGGCAAAGTTGGTGTAGGAGAGGCCGAAGCCAAACGGGAAGGCCACGGGTACGTGCGCCGTCTGGAAGTAGCGGTACCCCACGTAGAGGCCTTCGCGATACTCCGCGCGCAGGCCCTCGGCGGGGTAGCTCGCGGAGGAGGGGACGTCCGCCAGGCGCCGCGGCCAGGTCTCCGTGAGCTTGCCCGAGGGGCAGACGGCGCCCGTCACGACGTCGAGCGCCCCGCCTGCCCCTGCCTGGCCGCCGAGCGCGCAGTAGAGGATCGCGGGGGCGTCGGAGACCCAGTCCGTCTCGACGCAGGAGCCTGCGGAGAGCAGGACCACGATGCGCGGGTTCACCTGCGCGACGGCGTGAAGCAGCTCGACCTGGTTGGCGTTGAGCGCCATGGTGCGGCGCTCCGCCCCCTCGGTCTCGGCGACTTCGTCGAGGCCGAGGGCCAGAAGCACCACCTCGGCGCGGCGTGCCAGGTCGACCGCGGCGTCGAGCTTGGCTCGGCTCTCGCCGCCGTGGCGCTCGAAGCCGGGCTCGTAGCCCACGAGCTCGAGGTCCGTCTCGCCCATCGCCTCGAGCAGGCTGACCACCTTCGTGCTGTTGACGGCGGAGGAGCCGGCGCCCTGATAGCGCGGCGTCTTGGCAAAGTCGCCGATCAGGGCCACGCGGGTTCGCGGCGCGAGCGGCAGGAGGCCTCCCTCGTTCTTGAGCAGGACGCAGCCCTCCGCGGCGGCCTCGCGGGCGAGGGCGTGGTGGGCCTCGGCGTCAAAGGCCGCCGGCGCCGCTTCCAGGCCGGCGCGCGTGGCGAGCACGAGCTCGATGGCCTCGTCGACGCGCTCGTCCACGTCCTTCTCGGCCAACCTGCCGGAGCGGACGGCCTCGATGAGCTGGCGCGCCTCGCCGAGGCCCGGCGCCGGCATCTCAAAGGTGGAGCCCGCCGCCACGCCCGCCGCGTGGTCGTTGGAGCCGCCCCAGTCCGTGACGACGGCGCCGTCGAAGCCCCACTCGTCGCGCAGGATGTCCTTGAGCAGGTGCTTGTTCTCGTTGGCATAGGTGCCGTTCACGAGGTTGTAGGAGGTCATGATGGTCTGGGGCGCGCTCTCGCGCACCACGGTCTCAAAGCCCGCGAGGTAGATCTCACGCAGCGTGCGCTCGTCCAGCACGGAGTCGGACGCCTGACGGCGCGTCTCCTGGCTGTTCACGGCAAAGTGCTTGGGGCAGGCGGCGATGCCGTTTGACTGGACGCCGCGAACGAAGGCGGCGGCCATCTTGCCGGAGACCAGCGGGTCCTCTGAGAAGTACTCGAAGTTGCGGCCGCAGAGCGGGTTGCGCTTGATGCACAGTCCCGGCGCGAGCAGCGTGCCCACCTTCTGGACGGCGGCCTCCTGGCCCATTGCCGCGCCGACGCGCTCCTCGAGCTCCTCGTCCCAGGTGTTTGCCATGGTCACGGCAGTGGGGAAGCAGGTGGCGGGCTCCGATCCGGAGAGCCCCAGGTGGTCGGCGTGCTCGCCGGCCTGGTGGCGCACGCCGGACGGGCCGTCCGAGAACTCCATCTGCGGGACTCCCGCGCGATCGAGCGGCCAGGTGCCGAAGGGCTTGGCGCCCTGCAGCAAGACGCACTTCTGCTCGAGCGTGAGCTTGGCGATGATGTCTGCGTGCCTCATGCGTCCTCCTCCGGGCGGTCCCTACCGTCGATGATAGGGGGTCGGGGAGGGGGAGGCGGCGCCGTGACACAATCAGCGCGCTACGCGACACGTTTGGCGGGTGGCGCGACGTTTGGCAGTGAGACGCTCGCCGCCGGCTCTCGCTCGGCGCATGTCTGGCACCGGGGTCTCTTGGGTGCGGCGGGTCTGGCGATCTACGCGTCCTTCTCGCCTGTGCCCTCGCGCAGGGCAGGGATGATGCGCTTGACCACCCAGAAGATGACCACCACGACGACGATGGCGATGATCACGTACTTGACCACGTCGGAGACCCACTCGGCCTGTTCGGTGACCGTCTCCCACGCGCTGCCGGCGGCGGCGCCGAGCGAGCAGAGCACGGTGTTCCACACCGCGGAGCCCAGGAGTGTGTAGAGCGAGAACTTGAGGACGTTCATCTTGGCGGTGCCGGCGGGGATGGAGATGAGGCTGCGCACCACGGGGATGCAGCGGCAGATGAGGACCGTGACCTGGCCCTTGCGGTCGAACCAGTCCACGGCGCTCGAGATGTCCTCGGGCTTGAAGCCCAAAAGGCGCATCGGGCGCGTGCCAAAGAAGGTCATGAGGCGCTCGCGCGAGAGGATGCGGCCCACGCCGTAGAGGATGTAGGCGCCGGTGATCGAGCCCACGGTCGCGGCGATGATCATGCCGGGGAGCGTGAGGTCGGTCGTGGTGGTGAAGAAGCCCGAGAGCGGCAGGATGAGCTCGCTCGGGATGGGCGGGAAGACGTTCTCGAAGAAGATGAGGAACCATACGCCGATGTAGCCGAACTGGCTGATGAGGTTGGTGAACAGGTCCTCCATGGGACTCCCTTGTCGAGGCGGCACAACGTTTCCATTATCGCCGGGCGGGGGCGTGGAGGGGGAAAATCAAGGTATGAACAGAAGTGCGGGCCGGCCGCGGACGCTTTGGGACGTCGGCTGCCGGCCCACTCAACGCCGGGCGAGAAGGGCGCGCCGCCCGCTACAGGCAGGACTCGTAGATCGCGCGGGCGTCGTCCATCGTGAGGGGCTGGAGGTCGCCGAACCTGGCGCCCTTGTTCTGCTCGAGGGTCTCGAGCAGGGCGGGGATGTCGTCTGCCGTGACGCCGAGCTCGCCGAGGGTGCGCGGCATGCCCATCGAGACGAAGAAGGCCTGCAGCTCGTCGATCGTGGCGGTCACGGCGTCCGCGACGGCCTCCTCGGGCGTGACGTCCACGCCGTCTGCCTCCGCGTCCACCGGTTCGATGCCAAAGACGGAGCGGCCGAAGGACAGGAAGCGCTCCGGGGCGCTGCGCCACACGTAGCGCATCCACGCGGGGAAGACCACGGCGAGGCCGGCGCCGTGGGTGATGCCGGTGTGGTGAGCGGAGAGCTCGTGCTCGAGACCGTGGCACTCCCAGCCGCCCGCGCGCCCGCCGGCAACGGCGTTGCGCCCCACGCCGGCGATGTCGTTGTGCGCAAGGGTGCTCGCCCACATGATGTTGGCCTGCGCGTCGTAGTCGCGCGGGTCTGCGAGGGCGCGCGGCGCCTCCTCGACGAGCGCGTGGATGATGCCGCAGGCGATGTTGTCGGTCACCGGGACCGGGCCCACGCTCGAGAAGTAGCGCTCCATGATGTGGGCGATCATGTCCGTGACGCCGGCAGCGATCTGGTACGCGGGCAGGGTGAAGGCGAGCTCGGGGTCCATGAAGGCCACGACCGGGCGGTGCAGCTCGCTCGAGAGCCCGCGCTTGAGCTTGAGCTCGTCGTTGGAGATGACGCAGCTCGCCGAGGACTCGGAGCCCGCGGCGGGGATGGTGAGCACGCACGCCACGGGCAGCTTGCCCTCGGCGACGATCTTCGCGCGCTTGGCAAAGAGGTCCCACACGTCGCCCTCGTAGGGGACTCCCACGGCGACGGCCTTGGCGGTGTCGATGACCGAGCCGCCGCCCACGGCGAGGACGAGGTCCGCCCCGCATGCTCGCGCGAGCTCCACGCCCTCCCTCACGAGGCCGACCTCGGGGTTGGGCCGGACGCCGCCGAGCTCGGTGTGCTCTATGCCCTCGGCGTCGAGCGTGGCGAGCACGCGGTCGAGGGTGCCGGTGCGGATGACCGAGCCCTGCCCGTAGATCACGAGCGCGTGACGGTAGCCCGCGGCGGCGAGCTCTGCGCCCACGCGGTCGGTGACGCCGCGACCAAAGACGAACTTGGTGGGGAGGAGGAACGTGAAGTCGTTCATGCGGGTCCTTTCGACGGATGCCGAGAAGAGCTTACCGCGTCGGGGCCCTACCGGGGGAGATCGTCGTAGGCGTCGTCGTCAAGCTCGACGGGATCCTCGCAGGTCTCGTAGCCGGCAAAGCGGCTGAGGTCATCATCGTCGTCGAGCTGCGGGGGTGCGCCCTTCTCGGCAAGATCGTCGAGAAGCGTCTGCCAGCGGGCACGGTCCTGCTCGAAGCCGGCGAGCCGTTCCCGCGCGACCCCGAGGGCAAATGGCGCGAAGTTCTTCTCGGACGCCTCGGAGAGCGCCCGGATGACGTTGCGGCTGCTGCGGTAGAGCTCGTCCTCGAACGCGGCAAACCCGTCCGCGCCCACGACCCACTCGGGAGGCGCGTCCCCCACGCCGTCGATGAGCTGCGGCCCCAGGCCCGTGAGGCCGTCGTGCGTCTCGAGGACGCGTATGGCCACCTCCCAGGGCGCCCCCTCCCCGTAGGCGTAGGTCGCCTCGTGGGTCCGCGGGAAGACGTCGCCCAGGCGCATCGTCGAGGCCCTCACCTCCATGAACTTCTTCTTGCGCGTCTGGGGCCGCGCGATGGCGCCGCGCACGTCGGGCTCGCCGATCAGCAGGTTGCCCCGACTGGTGGAGAGCAGAAAGCCAAACGGTCGCTCGTCCGTCCAGCTGAGGCAGCGCTGGATGATGAGGTGCAGGTCCAGGAAGGTGAGCCCGGCAGGCACCACGACCTTTCTCCAGCACGGGGCGAGGCCGCGGCTCCCGTACGCCTCGCCGTAGAAGCCGCCAAAGTACCCGCAGTAGGAGCCTCGCTCGTTGAGGGCGAGCTGCAGGTGGAGCAGAAGCGACTGTTCGCTTGCCTGGTCGCGATGGTAGGAGGCGGGCGGGTCGGCGAGCACGGTGGGCGAGAAGGGCGTGCCCGCCGGACTCGGGAGCCTGCCGCCGGGCGCGACCGCCGCCACGAACTCGGACATCGTGAGCGGGCCCGCGCCCGCGGAGGACTGGTCGGCGAACAGACGCGGCCAGGAGCCCCTGATCTCGTCGTGCGTGGCGCCGAGGGCGGGTCCGAGTGCGAGCTGGAGGTACTTGATCACCCCGAGCGCCTCGCGCTTGCCCTCCTCGGTCACGAAGACGCCATCGCTGCCGTCCGCGTAGTTGACGAGGCCGTAGTCGCGCAGGGTGACGAGCGTGGCCTCCCTCATCTGCCGGGAGTAGGCGGGCGAGCTGTCGCGCCAGGCGTCCTCCTCCCGGTTGAGGACGAGAAGAGCGAGCGTGAAGAGGCAGTTGAGCGTCTGGTTGAGGTCCCTGTTCATGGCGGCTCCTTCGCATCAAGCAAACGGTTGCGGGAAGCCTACGCCCCGGAGCTGGCCCCGCGTCTGCCAGGGGTCCCCCGGGGAGCTGACACGCGCAGGTCATGGGAGGCCGCCGCAGTGCGAGACCCGCGTTATTCTCGGCAGGCGGTCGGACCCTGCGCCTGGGCGGCGGAGCGCGACGAGCGGGAGGGCGGGCGGCGTCAGACGGGGCGATTTGAGCCATTGGTGGGGCATCGCTCAGGGCGTCGCCGTTGGGATGGCCACGCGACCGCCCGGTCATGCGACGCTGCGCGAAGACCGCCCAACTTCCGTGCACGAACCTGCCACGGCGCTTACCGGGCGCTTACGCTTGCCGGCTATCTTGGACCCAAAGTTCGCCCACGATAAGCCGGAGGTGTGCCATGTTCGAGAGCCTGCTGGGACGAGATGCCTCCTACCTGCGCAGACTTGGGCTGCTGTGCGCCTTGCTCTGCGGCACGTGCGTTCTTCTCGGCATCGTGCTCATGATGTTGCAGCCGTGTGCCTCCAGCGTGGTCGCCACCGCCGGGGCGCTCGTGATGACCCTCGCCGGCATGGGGCTCGCTCGCCGCTCGTAGTCTCCGCGGGCGCCGTCAGGGGCTGTGCGACTCGTCGGGTCAGGCGCGCCGAGCCTCCCATGCCTCCCGCGTGAGGCGCGTGACGTGCACGCGGGTGCACCCGTCGATTGGGCGCGGCGCCGAGGCCGTGTGGACGTGGCTCGGCGCAAGGCCGAGCTTCTCCTGCACGCGACGGCTCTGCTCGTTGCCCTCGTAGTAGCCCGCCCACACCATGTCAAGGTGCAGGTCGGAGAAGGCATGCTCGATGAGGGCGCCCGCCGCCTCCGGCATGTAGCCCCGGCCCCAGTGGTCGCGCGCCAGCCAGTAGCCGATCTCCGCCTCGCGACTGCCGCTCGCCAGGGTCGACGCCTCGCCGATCATGAGGCCGACCGACCCCACCGGGTCCTCCGTATCGCGCCCCCTGAGCACGATGGCGTAAGTCTCCGGGGCGCCAAGGATGGTCCGGATGATCTGGAGGCTCTCCTCGACGCTCTCGTGCGCGGTCCAGCCGGCGCGCGGGCCGACCTCGGGGTCGCTGGCCACGCGGAACAGGGCGGGCGCGTCCGACTCCTGCCAAGGTCGCAGGATGAGGCGGGGCGTCTCAAGTTGCATGGCGACCTCCTTGTTTGGGACCTTTTCCGACCGCGATGTGCGCACTTCTCGGCGGTGTGTACGCAATTGCAAGTTTGATCCGAGGTTCTTCTCAGCAAAACCGCTGGTAGACGTGGTGGCGAGAAGAACCGCGGTTCAGCAGCAGTGTACACAACGCCCGTGACTGTACACAACGACTGCAGCTGCGTACAACGCCCGGGTCCTCCGTTTGACAGGTACCCCTATGGGGTATACACTTCTCAGCAAGTGATACCCCCACAGGGTATAGAAGGGAGCCGCATGGACGAGAAGGACGCCTGCCCGCACTGCGGGGCGCTCAAGCACACGCCGCGCGCGCCGGAGCTCAAGCGCGACGTCACGCGGCGGATCAACCGCGCCATCGGCCAGCTCAACGGCATTCGGGCCATGGTGGAGGAGGACCGCTACTGCGGCGAGGTCCTCACGCAGCTCGCGGCCGTAGAGTCAGCCGTGAAGGCCATCTCGCGCGAGGTCATGCGCGACCACCTGGAGACCTGCGTGGTCGAGCGCATCCAGGCGGGAGACACCGAGGTCACCGACGAGGTCATGGACCTCTTCCGCAAGTTCATGTGACCTGCAAGTTGGGGACAGTCCCCAATTCACATAAAAGTTTTCTGTAATTTGGGGACTGTCCCCAACTCGCAGACGGAGGCGGCGATGAGGGAGACCTTTGACATAACGGGCATGACCTGCGCGGCGTGCTCGGCGCGCGTGCAGAAGGCGGCGGGTGAGGTGCCCGGCGTGGCCTGCGCCAACGTGAACCTGCTCAAGAACTCGATGGAGCTCGACTACGACGGCTCGCCCGAGACGGCCGCCGCCGTGGTGGAGGCCATCGAGCGCTCCGGCTACGGCGCCGAGCGCCGGTCCCGCGCGGGCGAGAAGGGCGCCGCGGCAAAGGAGGAGCGACCGGGCGCGGCCGCCGAGCGCGCCATCCGCGAGAAGCGCGACCAGCTCGTGGTCTCGGCGGTCTTCTCGGTGCCGCTCTTCTACGTCGCCATGGGCCCGATGTTTGGCTGGCCGCAGCCGCCCTTCCTGGCGGGGGAGGCCAACCTCATGGCCCAGGGCCTCACGCAGCTTCTGCTCTGCGCGCCGATCCTGTTTGTCAACCGGCACTACTTCATCACCGGCTTCAAGACGCTGGCGCACCGCGCGCCCAACATGGACTCGCTCATCGCGCTGGGCTCGGCGGCCTCGGCGGCATGGTCGGTGGCTCAGCTCTATCGCATGGCGTGGGCCGTTGGCTCCGGAGACGCGGTGACGCTGCACGCCGCCGCGCACAACCTCTACTTTGACTCCGCGGGCATGATCCTCACCCTCATCACGCTGGGCAAGTTCTTCGAGGCGCGCGCCAAGGGCCGCACGACCGACGCCATCGCCGCCCTCATGGACCTCGCGCCCAAGACGGCCGTCGTCGTGCGCGACGGCGCGGAGGTGGAGGTCCCCACCGAGGACGTCCGCGTGGGGGAGCGCGTGATCGTGCGGGCCGGCGCCTCCATCCCGGTGGACGGCGTCGTGCTCGAGGGGGCGGCCGCCGTCGACGAGTCGGCCATCACGGGCGAGTCCGTGCCTCGGGAGTTGGGCCCGGGCGACCATGTGACCGGTGCCACGGTCTCGACGCGCGGATGGATCGCCGTGGAGGCGCGCGCCGTCGGCGACGACACAACGCTCGCCGGGATCATCCGCCTCGTGGACGAGGCCACGAGCTCCAAGGCGCCCATCGAGCGCATGGCGGACAAGATCGCGGGTGTCTTCGTTCCGGTGGTCATCGTCATCGCGGCTGTGACGTTCGTGGCGTGGCTCGCGCTCGCGGGTGACGTGGCCACGGCGCTCACGCACGCCATCTCGATCCTCGTGATCTCCTGCCCGTGCGCGCTCGGCCTGGCCACGCCCACGGCCATCATGGTGGGAACCGGTCGCGGCGCGGCCAACGGCATCCTCATCAAGTCCGCCGAGTCGCTCGAGACCGCCTGCAGGGTGGATGCCATTGTGCTGGACAAGACCGGCACCGTCACCGCCGGCGAGCCCCGCGTGACCGACGTTCGCCTCGTCGAGGGCGTCTCCGAGAGGGACCTCGTGCGCGCGGCCGCCGCACTCGAGCGCAAGAGCGAGCACCCGCTAGCCGGCGCGATCTGCGCGTATGCGGACGAGCGGTGCCCGGGCGCCGATGGGGGAGCGCGCGTGGAGCGCTTCGAGCAGGTCCCGGGCGGCGGGCTCTCCGCGCTCGTGGACGGCACCCCGGTGCTGGCGGGCAACGCGAGGCTCATGGCCGCCCGTGGCGTGGCGCTCGGCGAGCTCGCCTCCGCGGCAGAGGCGCTCGCCGACGACGGCAAGACGCCGCTCTTCTTCTCTGCGAACGGACGCGCCCTGGGCATGATCGCGGTGGCGGACCCCGTGAAGCCCACGAGCGCCGCGGCGATCGCGAGGCTGCGCGCGATGGGGGCCCGCACGGTGCTGCTCACCGGCGACCAGGAGCGCACCGCCGCGGCGGTCGCGCGCCAGGTGGGCGTGGACGAGGTCATCGCCGGCGTGCTGCCCGCGCAGAAGGAGGCCAAGGTCCGCGAGCTGCAGGAGGCCGGGCACGTCGTGGCCATGGTCGGCGACGGCATCAACGACGCGCCGGCGCTCGCCCGCTCGGACGTGGGCGTGGCCATCGGCGCCGGCACGGACGTCGCGATCTCCTCGGCCGACGTGGTGCTCATGCGATCGGACCCCGCCGACGTGGCCACCGCCATGGAGCTCTCCCGCGCCACGATGAGAAACATCAAGCAGAACCTCTTCTGGGCGCTCTTCTACAATGCCATCTGCATCCCCGTGGCAGCCGGGGCGCTCTCGCCGTGGGGAGTCACGCTCAACCCGATGATCGGCGCTGCGGCCATGGGCTTTTCGTCCGTCTTCGTGGTGAGCAACGCGCTGCGGCTTCGCACCTGGAAGCCCGGCGAGCGGGTAACGCCGGCGGCGCCTGCCGTCGTCGAGATAGAGAGCGTGTCCGTTGACGTCGTCGAATCAGCCGAGAGAAAGGAACCCACCATGACCAAGACCCTGAACGTGACCGGCATGATGTGCCAGCACTGCGTCGCGCACGTGAAGAAGGCGCTCGAGGGCGTCGAAGGCGTGAGCTCCGTGGACGTGAGCCTCGAGGCGGGCACCGCGACGGTCGAGGCCGCCGACTCCGTGGCCGACGAGGCCCTCGTGGCGGCCGTCGTCGACGCCGGGTACGAGGCCGCTGTGGCGTAATCGTCTGCAAAACCGGTCTTCGATCCATATCCGGCGGAACTGCGGAACAAAACCGCGCTTCGATCCATACGATTTTGGGACTTTTTCGCCGTTTCGACGGCCCCGCGCAACGGCCAACTGGGACGATGCGCGGGGCCGTCCGCATGTGGCGCTGAAAACTCATGGATCGAAGGCGGGTTTTGTTCCGCGAGCCCGCCGGATATGGATCGAAGGCAAGAATTGCAGGGGCGGGGCCGCCAGGACCCTCGATCTGAAGCCGGCCCGACGCAAGACCGGCGCTGCCCAGCGCCGACGAAGTCATACAATGGTCCGGCCGCTGACCGGGCGTCACGAAGGACTGACGATGAATCTCACTTCCGAGCAGAAGCGTGTGGTCTACACGTTGGGCTTCTGCGGGCTCGTCTCTGCCGCAGACAACTGGTTCGTCTCGCCGGCGCTGCCCGCCATCGCAAACGCGCTGGGCGTGGCCGCGTCTGCCGCCGCCATCGTGCTCACGGCCTACCTCGTGCCCTACGGGCTGCTCCAGCCCGTGTGCGGGACGCTGGGCGACCGCTTTGGCCGTCTGCGCGTGCTCCACGTGATCGTGGCCGGACTCGCCGCGGGGACGTTTCTCTGCGCCGTGGCGCCCACGCTGCCGCTGTTGGTGGCGGCGCGCGTGCTCACGGGCTGCTTTGCGGCGGGCATCATTGCCGTCTCCCAGGCGCTCGTCGGCGACGTGGTGGGCCCGGAGCGTCGAGGCGCCGCGGTGGGCGTGCTCATGGGCATCACCTTCACCGGGCAGGGACTCTCCTCGGGTCTGGGAGGCATCATCTGCGACCTCATGAGCTGGCGCGCCGCCTTCGCGTGCTTCGGCGTGCTGGCGCTCGTGGCGCTTGCCCTCCTGTGGCGGCTTCCCGCGACGTGCGGAGGCACCGCGGACGCCTCGCCACGCGCGCGGGCAGAGGCCGTCGACCCCTCCGCCCCGACCGGCCCCTTCCTCGCGCGCGCCGCGCGCATCTTCTTTGGCTCCCATCGCACCGTGTACCTCGTGGCCTGCACCACGGGTCTCGTCTTCCTGGGCGTCTACGGCTTCATGGGGACGTTCCTGGCCGAGCGCTGCGGCCTCGGCTCCACGCAGGCGGGGCTCATCATGATGCTCTACGGCGTGATGTGCCTCGTGGGCGGCACCGTCTCCGGGCGCATCGGCGCGGCCCATGGCCCGCGCGGCGTCGTCTACGTGGGCGAGGCCTCCGGCCTTGTGGCCATCGCGGCGCTGCTCGCGGTGAGCGTCACGGGCTCGTGGGCGCCGGCGCTGCTCGCGGCGGGCGCCCTGGGCTTTGGCTACATCCTCACGCAGCCCACCTTGGTCTCGCTCTCCATGGACGCGGACCCCGCGCAGACGGGGCTCTGCACGGGCCTCATCGGCCTCGGCGTCTTTGCGGGCGGCGGCGTGGGCAGCGCCCTCGGCGGCCAGCTCGTGGCGGCGGGAGGCTACCCGCTGCTGTGGGCCGTCGCGGCCGTCGTGCTCGCGGGCCAGCTCGTCCTCGGCGGCCGAGCGCTGGCCGCACTGGATCGTCGCGCGCGATAGCGAGCCTTTTCCGGCGAACTCGCGGCTCACTTGCGTCACACTAGGCATAGAGGCCCGCACGGGCGGGCAACCGGACAGAGAGGAGCTACTCATGGGCTTTCCCGAGGGCTTTCTGTGGGGCGGCGCGACGGCCGCAAACCAGTGCGAGGGCGGCTTCGACGAGGGCGGGCGCGGCCTGGCGAACGTCGACGTGGCGCCGGTGGGCCCGGACCGCGCGGCCGTGGTGACCGGCGAGCGCAAGATGTTCGCCTTTGACGACGAGCACTTCTACCCGGCCAAGGGCGCCATCGACATGTACCACCGCTATCGCGAGGACATCGCGCTTTTCGCTGAGATGGGCTTCACGTGCTACCGCCTGTCCATCGCCTGGACGCGGATCTTCCCCAACGGCGACGAGCTCGAGCCCAACGAGGAGGGCCTGGCCTACTACGAGGACCTCTTCCGCTGCTGCCGCGAGCACAACATCGAGCCGCTCGTCACGATCACGCACTTCGACTGCCCGATGCACCTCATCGAGGAGTACGGCGGCTGGCGCAACCGCAAGATGATCGAGTTCTACGAGCGCCTCTGCCGCGTGCTCTTCACGCGCTACAAGGGGCTCGTCCGCTACTGGCTCACGTTCAACGAGATCAACATGATCCTTCACGCGCCGTTCATGGGCGCGGGCATCTGCTTCGAGCCGGGCGAGGACCACGACGCCATCAAGTACCAGGCGGCCCACCACGAGCTTGTGGCGAGCGCCCTGGCCACCAAGATCGCCCACGAGGTCGACCCCGAGAACAAGGTCGGCTGCATGCTGGCCTCCGGCTCGGTCTACCCGCGCACCTGCAGCCCCGACGACGTCTGGGCGGCCATGGAGTACGCGCGCGAGAACTACTTCTTCATCGACGTCCAGGCTCGCGGCGCCTACCCGCCCTACGCGCTCAAGCGCCTCGAGCGCAAGGGCGTCATGCCCAAGATGGAGCGCGGTGACGAGGAGATCCTCGCCGCTCACACGGTGGACTTCGTGTCCTTCTCGTACTACAACACGCGCTGCGTCTCCACCGACCCGGCCGAGCAGGTCGAGGGCAACCTCTTCATGGGCGCGCGCAACCCCTACCTCGAGGAGACCCAGTGGGGCTGGCCCATCGACCCCAAGGGCTTCCGCACCACGATCAACGAGATCTACGATCGCTACCAGAAGCCGCTCTTCGTGGTGGAGAACGGCCTGGGCGCCGTGGACGAGCCGGACGAGAACGGCTACGTCGAGGACGACTACCGCATCGACTACCTGCGCGACCACATCGAGCAGATGCGGCTCGCGGTCGAGGAGGACGGCGTGCCGCTGATGGGCTACACCATGTGGGGCCCGATCGACCTCGTCTCCGCCGGCACCGGCGAGATGAAGAAGCGCTACGGCTTCATCTACGTGGACCGCGACAACCTGGGCAACGGCACGCTCGCGCGCTCGCGCAAGAAGAGCTTTGCCTGGTACAAGAAGGTCATCGCCTCCAACGGGGAGGACCTGGCGTAGGAACGGCATCCGCCGCGCGCCTTCGGGCCCGGGCCCCTCGCGGCAACGGGGCCCGGAGGCGCCGCGTCGCGTGGTCGGCGGCCACGCGTCCATGCGCTACCATGATGGGCCGAGAAGAACCGCGAGGCTGGCAAGGAGCTCCCATGGCAGACGAGAAGAACGTGCAGGTCCAGGCGTCACTGTTTGGCGATGACGCCCCGGTGGAGCCCGTGGCCGCCCCGCAGCCGCCGCGCGCCCGGCACGCCGAGCTCAACCGCATCCTCAGCCACGCGGCCTACGCCTACTACGCGCTCGACCGCCCGGAGATGAGCGACGCGGAGTTTGACCGCACGCTCCAGGAGCTGCTCGCCCTGGAGGCAGCCCACCCCGAGCTCGTCACGACCGAGAGCTACACCCAGCGCGTGGGCGGCTACGTGTCCGAGCAGTTCGAGCCCGTCACGCACGCGGCGCGCATGTACTCGATGGACGACGCGATGGACCTCGCCGAGCTCGACGAGTGGCTCGCCCGCACCGACGAGGCCCTCGGCGCCACGCCGGATCACCCGGCCGCCTACACCTGCGAGCTCAAGATCGACGGCCTGGGCGTGGCGCTCACCTACGCGGACGCGCAGTTCGTTCGGGCCGCCACGCGCGGCGACGGCACGACCGGAGAGAACGTGACCGCCAACGTGCTCACGATCGCCGACGTGCCCCGCGCGCTCGCCCCGGCCGGCCTCGCGCGCCTGACCGAGGGGGGCCTGGGCCGCTCGGTGGAGGTCCGCGGCGAGGTCTACATGCCGCGCCACTCCTTCGCGCGCCTGAACGAGGCCGCCGACGCCGCCGGCACCGCGCCCTTCGCCAACCCGAGAAACGCCGCCGCGGGGAGCCTGCGCCAGAAGGACCCCAAGGTGACGGCACATCGTGACCTCGAGACCTTCATCTACGCCGTGGCCGACGAGGCTCCGATCGACGTCCACACCCAGTGGGACTTCCTCCAGTGGCTGCGCGACTGCGGATTTGCCGTGAACGACCGCGCCGCGCGCTGCATGAGCGCCGCGGAGGTCCACGCCTACTGCGAGAACGCCCTCGCGCATCGCGACGAGCTGGACTACGACATCGACGGCGTGGTCGTGAAGGTGGACTCCTTCGCGAGCCAGGCGGCGCTCGGCTTCACGGCGCGCGCGCCGCGCTGGGCCATCGCGTTCAAGTTCCCGCCGGAGGAGAAGCGCACCGTCCTGCGCGAGATTCGCGTGCAGGTGGGACGCACCGGCGTGCTCACGCCCGTGGCCGAGTTCGACCCCGTGACGGTGGCCGGCTCCACGATCGCGCGTGCCACCCTGCACAACGTGGACGAGATCGAGCGCAAGAACGTCCGCGTGGGGGACACGATCGTGGTCCACAAGGCCGGCGACGTCATCCCCGAGGTCGTGGGCCCGGTGCTGGAGCTGCGCCCGGTCGGCGCGCCCGAGTTCCGCATGCCAAAGACCTGCCCCTCCTGCGGCAGCCCCGTGGTGCGCGAGGAGGGAGAGGTGGCCTACCGCTGCGTCTCCATCGACTGCCCCGCGCAGGCCGTGGAGCGCCTCATCCACTGGGGCAGCCGCAACGCGATGGACATCGACGGCCTGGGCGACGAGATCGTGGCACGCATGGTCGAACAGGGGCTGCTCGCGGACGTGGCGGACTTCTATGACAGGCTCACCGAGAAGGACCTCGCGGAGGTCTGGACCGGACGGCAGGCCATGGACGGCTCCGACATCGTGATCGGCCCGGTCATCGCGGCCAAGATCATGGCACAGGTGGCCGAGTCCAAGCGCCGCGGCCTGGCGCGCGTCCTGTTTGGCCTGGGCATCCGCCACGTGGGCGCCACGGTCGCGCGTCAGCTCGCGACGCACTTTGGGTCCATGCAGTCGCTCGCGACGGCCACCGAGGAGGACATCGCCGCGGTGGACGGCATCGGCCCCAAGATTGCCGCCAGCGTGCGCGGGTTCTTCTCGGTCGAGAAGAACGTGGCCGTCGTGGAGCGCCTGCGTGCCTCCGGCGTGGTGCTCGAGGATGAGCGCGCGGAGCCCGAGCGCCCGCAGACGCTCTCGGGGCTCACCTTCGTGCTCACGGGTACGCTCGAGCGTCTCAAGCGAAACGAGGCCAAGGCCGCCCTCGAGGCCCTCGGCGCCAAGGTCACGGGCTCGGTCTCCAAGAAGACGAGCTACGTGGTGGCGGGCGCGGCGGCCGGCTCCAAGCTCACGAAGGCGGAGAGCCTCGGCGTGCCGGTGCTCGACGAGGCGGCCCTCGAGCAGATCCTCGAGACCGGCGAGCCTCCGGCGACTCTGTAAATTGGGGACAGTCCCCAATTCACACAAAAGTTTTATGTAAATTGGGGACTGTCCCCAATTCACAGACGACGAAAGGTTCTCATGCAATTCACGGACGCCCGGCCCAACTTTGGCCGCATCGACTTCGAGGGCCTGCCCAACACGCGCGACCTGGGCGGGCTGCCCGCGGCCGACGGTCGGCGCGTGCGCCCGGGCCTGCTTCTGCGCTCGGGCACGCTCTACTTTGCCACCACGGCGGACCGCCGCCGGCTCATCGAGGACTACCACCTGCGCGCGGTCGTGGACCTGCGCGGCGAGGACGAGCTCGCGGAGTACCCGGACGGCGTGGAAAGCCTGCCCGGCGTCCGCTACGTGCACGCCGACGCGCTCAGAGGCACGGTCGCCGGCATCTCGCAGAACGCCGAGGCCCGCGCCCAGCTGGAAGCCGCGCGCGCAGACGACGGAGACCCTGCGCGCTTCATGGAGATGGTCTACCCGCACATCCTGCTGGGGGAGTCCGGCATCGAGGCCTATCGCGCGCTGCTGCGCTGCGTGCTGGAGACCACGGACGGCTCGGTCCTGTGGCACTGCCACTTCGGGCGCGACCGCTGCGGCATGGGCAGCATGCTCGTGGAGGCGGCCCTCGGCGTGCCCTGGGAGGCGGTCGAGGGGGACTATCTCGCCACCAACCGCTTCAACCCCGACCCGGCCGACGAGCGCACCGACGCCAACCTGCGCTTCATTCGCGCGGCGGTGGCCGCGGTGACGCGCGAGTTCGGCGGCGTGATGGGCTACGTGCATGACGCGCTGGGCGTGAGCGACGCCGACGTCGCCGAGCTGCGCGGCCGCTGCCTCGAGGGGGCGCCGCGATGAACGTCCTCACTCGCCTGCGGATGGGGGAGGGGTTCTCGGACGGCGAGCGCGCCCTGGCCGACGTCATCCTCGCCGACCCCGAGGCGTTTCTCGCCGAAGGCTCCAAGCAGCTCGTTTCGAGGGCGCACGTCTCATAGTCGACGGTGTACCGGCTCTGCGAGAAGCTCGGCTGCCCGGGCCTGGCGGACCTCCGCGTGCGCGTGGCGAGCGCGCTCGCGGACTTCAGGCGCGAGAGCGCCGGCGTGGACGTCAACTTCCCGGTGCGTGCCGGCCAAGACGGGGCCCAGGTCATCGAGGCGATCGAGAAGGACCTGGCGCAGACGCTCGCCTCCACGGCAAACGTGCTGGGCCCCTCCGCGCTCGACCGCGCGGCGGCGCTCGTGTGGGGTGCGGAGCATGTGACGGTGCTCGCCACGGCCGGAAACGTCGCCTTCGCCCAGAACTTCCGCTTTCAGATGGCCGAGGTGGGGCGTGCGGTGAGCGTGCCGGTGGACGAGTACGAGCAGCGTCTCGCGGCGGCCTCTGCGGGCGAGAAGGACGTGGTGGTCCTGGTCTCCTTTGGCGGCCGCGGGTTCGTGTCGCGCCCGGCGGCGCGGGAGCTCGCGGGGCGCGGGGTGCCCGTCGTGCTGGTGGCGTCGGCCGCGCCCACGCCCCTCGACGAGTTCGCGACGGTCAAGCTCGCGCTCTCCCCGGACGAGGATCACGCGCGCAAGGTCTCGCCCTTCGGCACGGGGCTCTCGCTGCTCTTCGTGCTGGACGCACTCTTCGCGCGCTGCTTCGTGGAGGACTTCGACGCCAGCCTCGCCCGCCGTCTGGGCTATTACGACCGCATCGTCGCGATGGGCGGCTGCTCCGGCGGCTTGACAATATAACCTGACGCCATTGTCAACTTGACAATATAACCTGACGTCATTGTCAAGTGCCGTCAGAGGCGCACGAGGCGCGGCTCGCCCTTCTCGTACGTGCACACGCCCTCAAAGCCGAGCTCGGCGAGCTCGCGGTACGCGAGGCGCAGGTAGGAGCCTAGGTGCTCGGGCGTGTGAGAGTCAGAGCCCACGGTCACGATGCGCCCGCCGAGGTCGCGGTAGAGCTCGAGGATCTCGCGGCTGGGCTGGAAGTCCCCCAGGCCGTAGCGGATGCCGGACGTGTTGACCTCGATGCCCTTGCCGTCCGCGATCACGTGGCGCATAATCTCGGCCACGACGTCGCGCACCTGCTCGAAGGGGTAGTCGCCGAAGGGGTCGTAGCGGCGGATGAGGTCGAGGTGCCCGAGCACGGAGTAGCCGTCGAAGGCCTCCGCCACGGCGAGCATCTCCTCGTAGTAGGCGGTGTGGATCTGCTCTTGCGTGCGCCCGCGCTGGTAGTCGCCGTTCCAGAACTCGAGGTCGCGCACCTGGTGGATGGAGAGAATCACGAAGTCGAGCCGTCCCGTCAGCCGCTCGAGCAGCGCGCGGTTCTCGCCCAGCGTGTGTCGCTGCACGCCCAGCTCCAGGCCCGCCCGCAGGCAGATGCGGTCCCCCAGCTCGTCGCGCACGCGGTCGAGCTCGGCCAGGTAGGCGTCGTAGGCGCAGTTGGTGACCGGGTGCCCGTCCTCGAAGCGCGCGCCGGTCGGCTGGTCCCACTCGGGCTTGACGCCGTAGTCCACGTGCTCGGTGAAGCAGACCTCGTCGAGGTTCAGGCGCAGCGCGTCGCGCGCGACCTGCTCGAGCGGGTAGACGGAGTCGTCGGAGAAGCCTGTGTGAACGTGGTAGTCGGCGAGCATGGGAGTCCTTTCTCTCGCCGCCAGTATATCGGCCGCCCGCCCGTAGCGGCAGCAATCGGACGTTTTTCTCGGCACGGGCCCCGCGCAGGCCCGCGCGCCGGGACGTTCGGCTCGGACCTGAACGTTGGGGACAGTCCCCAATTAGCAGCACGTTGGGGACTGTCCCCAACGTGCAGGTGGCCGGCTCACAGGGTCAGGGCGTTGCGGCGGCGCCACTCGCGCGGCGACACGCCGTACGCTCCCTTGAACGCGCGCGAGAAGTGCAGCTGGTTGGGGTAGCCCACGGCGCGCCCCACCTCGGCCACCGGCAGCGACGTGAGCTTGAGCAGCTCGGAGGCCTTGGACATGCGGTACCCGATGAGGTACTGCTGCGGCGACTTGCCCGTGGCCGCCTTGAAGACCTTGCCAAAGTAGCTGCGGTTGAGGCCGGTGCGCCTGGCGATGTCCTCGACGGTGATGTCGTCTTGGTAGTGCTCCTTGACAAAGTCCACTGCCTCGCGGATGTAGAAGCCCTGAAGCTTGCCCGTCACCTGCTCCGCTGGGTGGTCGGCGGAGCGCAGCAGATAGTCAAGGAAGAGGTAGGTGTGGCCGATCAGGTGCAGCGGCGAGGCGTCCCGGTTGCTCACGAGGTGGCGCATCTCGTCGACCATGAGGTCGCGCAGCTCGCTGGAGCGCGAGCGGTAGACGGGGGAGGAGGGCGTGAGCCCGACGGCCTCGAGGTCGTCTCTCACGTGGATGCCGTCGAACTCCACCCAGACGTACTCCCAGGGGTCGTCGAGATCCGCCACGTAGGTGTTGACCTGGTCGGGGAAGATGAGAAACCCCTCGCCCTCGCCGAGGCGGTGGTCGGCCTTGGCGCCCTTGTCGTCCGTGGACATGAGTAGGCCGCGCCCGGAGATGATGTAGTGGAAGAGAAAGTGGCTGCGCCGTGCGGGCCCGAAGGCGTGGCCGGGCGTGCAGGTCTCCCGGCCGTACTGGTACGGCATCAGGTCGACGTAGTGACCGCTGGGAAACGTCGAGAACTCAAGCTCGTGCGCGGGCATCTCCCGCCCCTTCCTCGCGTCGGCCGTGCCGAGCGGCCGAGGGTGCGCTCAGACGTATGACGCATTTTGCACAGTATAACGCATTCCAGCTATACATGTTTTGATAAGAAGACGCATAAAGGCAAATTAATCTGAGCAAATATGGAATCGATTTCTGTTTCACGGGAGACCTGGATAACTCGTTGACCTGCGGAAACAAAAACCATCAAAACCGCTTGCCCGGGAATCGATTCCGCTGGGCGAAATGGTGAACTTCTCGCGTAAGAAAAAGACAAGACGATTACCAGCGCAAACACGTAGATAGATAGAAAACATACCAAAATACATATAAAAGCGCGCAAAAGTGTCAGCCTAGAATTAAGCCAACGTAAGGTGGGGCCCGGAAGTGCCGCGCCGCGGCGTCGGGCAGGGAGAAAGGTTTCGCAATGGCGAGTCTCTCACTGGAACACGTAGGGAAGAAGTACCCCAACGGCTATGAGGGGGTGAAGGACTTCAACCTCGAGATCGCCGACAAGGAGTTCATCATCTTCGTCGGCCCGTCCGGCTGCGGCAAGTCCACGACGCTGCGCATGATCGCCGGCCTCGAGGACATCACCTCCGGCACCCTCAAGATCGACGGTCGCGTGGTCAACGACGTCGAGCCCAAGGACCGCGACATCGCCATGGTCTTCCAGACCTACGCGCTGTACCCGCACATGACCGTGTACGAGAACATGGCCTTCCCGCTCAAGCTCCGCAAGGTCGACGCCGACACGATCGACAAGGCCGTCCGCGAGGCCGCCCGCATCCTCGACCTCGAGAAGCTCCTCGACCGCAAGCCGTCCGCCCTCTCCGGCGGTCAGCGCCAGCGCGTCGCCATGGGCCGCGCCATCGTCCGCGCGCCCAAGGTCTACCTGATGGACGAGCCCCTCTCCAACCTCGACGCCAAGCTCCGCGTCCAGATGCGCGCCGAGATCTCCAAGCTCCACGATCGCCTCGGAGCCACGATCATCTACGTCACGCACGACCAGACCGAGGCCATGACGCTCGGCACCCGCATCGTCGTCATGAAGGACGGCGTCATGCAGCAGGTGGACACCCCCACCAAGCTCTACAACGAGCCCTGCAACCTCTTCGTCGCCGGCTTCATCGGCTCCCCGCAGATGAACTTCATCGACGTCCAGGTGAGCGAGAAGGGCGCGGGCGTGGCGCTTACCTTCGGCGCCAACACCATCACCCTCACCGGCCCCAAGGCCCAGGCCCTCAAGGACGGCGGCTACGTGGGCAAGGTCGTCGTCATGGGCATCCGCCCGGAGGACGTCGTCGAGGAGCACGAGTACGCCGAAGGCCGCACCCTCTCCGAGACCTTCCCCGCCAGCGTCACGGTCTATGAGCTGCTGGGCTCCGAGGCCATGATCTACGCCGACGTCGACGGCGGCCAGATCTCCGCGCACCTCTCCGCCGCCAGCACCGTGCGCACCGGCTCCCAGATCAAGTGCGCCGTCGACGTGGACAAGATCCACCTCTTCGACAAGCAGTCCGAGCTCGCCATCGCCCACTAGGGAAGGAGGAGCAGAGCAAATGAGAAGAACACTGACACGCCGCTCCTTCCTGGGCGCCGCGGGCGCCGTTGCCGCGGGGCTCGCGCTCGCGGGCTGCGAGGGCGAGCGCTCCGACGGAAGGACCGAGGTCGAGTTCGTCTCGTACAAGCGCGAGGCGGTGAGCATCTTCGAGGCGCTCATGGCCGAGTTCAACGAGACCAACGACCACATCTACCTCAACTTCACGAGCCCCAACGATGCCGTCACCATCATGAAGACGCGCTTCGTCCGCGAGGACTACCCTGACGTCGTGGCCATCGGCGGCGACGCCTCCTACGCCGACTTCGTCGACTCCGACATCCTCGCCGACGTCTCCGGCTATCCCGGCATGGAGAAGGTCCAGCCGGCCTACCAGGAGATCATGAAGAGCGTCACCTACGTCCCGATGGACGGCATCTACGGCGTCCCCTACATCGCCAACGCCGCGGGCATGCTCTACAACAAGGACATGTTCGCCGAGAAGGGCTGGGACCTCCCGGAGACCTGGGACGAGTTCATCGACCTCTGCGAAAAGATCAAGGCCGAGGGAGAGGTCCTACCGCTTTACCTGGGCTTCCTCGACACCTGGACGATCCTCTCGCCGTGGAACTCCATGCTCGTGGAGCTCGTGCCCTCCGACCACATCCGCAAGGTCAACGCCGGCGAGGCCAAGTTCGCCGACTACTACCGCGAGCCGGCCGAGAAGCTCCTCAAGCTCCTCGACTACGCCGAGGACGGCCCGATGGCCTACAGCTACGAGGACGCCTGCACCGCCTTTGCGCGCGGCCAGTCCGCGATGTTCCCCTGCGGCTCGTTCGCCGTCCCGCAGATCCTCTCCGCCAACCCGGAGATGAACATCGGCCTGTTTGCGATGCCCGCCTGCGACAACCCCGACGACCGCATCATCGTCTCCGGCGTCGACCTCTGCTGGAACATGACCGTGGCCAACGAGGACCATCGCGAGCAGATCTACGAGGTCATCGACTTCCTCAACGAGCCCGAGAACCTCCAGACCTACTGCGACGACCAGAAGGCCATCCCCTGCATCGAGGGCGACTTCACGCTCGACCCGCTGTTCGACGACATCCAGGACTTCCTGGACGAGGGCAAGGTCATCGACTACCCCGACCACTCCTACCCCTCGGGCATGGCGTGCGACGCCCAGCTCCAGGCCTTCCTTCTCGACAAGGACGTCGACGCGTTCCTCGCCAACTGGGACAACCTCTGGCAGCGCTACAACAAGACCGTCATCCGCAAGTACGCCGAGTACATGGCCAACCAGGGATAAGGAGGGAAGCACATGGCAAGCATCGCCGCATCAAAGGCGGGATCTGACAGGAACCGCACCTTCCTCGCAATCCTGATCCCGGTTCTGATCCTGTTCATCGCGTTCAACACCGTCCCGCTGCTCACGGGCTTCTTCTACAGCTTCACGGACTCCAAGGGCTACGGCGCCTTCGAGATCGTGGGCCTGCAGAACTACATCGACCTGTTCCAAGATGCGCGCGTGGGCAACTCGTACCTGTTCACGTTCAAGATCTCCGTCGTCTCGACGATCCTCGTCAACGTGATCTCGCTCATGCTGGCCATCGGCCTGTCGAGCAAGATCAAGTTCAAGAGCGCCCTGCGCGGCATCTACTTCGTGCCCCGCATCCTCGGCGGCCTCGTCGTCGGCTACGTGTTCTCCTACTTCTTCACCTACATCGTCCCGGCCATCACGGGCACGACCTCGATGCTCGCGAGCAAGGAGTGGGCGTGGGTGGCCATCGTCGTGGTCCTGGTGTGGCAGGCCTGCGCGCAGACCACGATCATCTACATCACCGGCCTCTCCTCGGTTCCCGAGGACGTCTACGAGGCGGGCGCCCTCGACGGCGCCACGGGCTGGGACAAGTTCCGCTACCTCACGTTCCCGCTCATCATGCCGTCCATCACCACGAACATGGTCCTCGTGATGAAGGACATGCTCATGACCTTCGACCAGATCGTGGCCATGACCTCCGGCGGCCCGGCGCAGTCCACCGAGTCCATCTCGTACCTCATCTACCAGAACGGCCTCAACAACAGCCAGTTTGGCTTCCAGTGCGCCAACGCCGTGATCTTCTTCATCGTCATCGCCGTGATCTCAATCGCCCAGACCAAGTTCCTGAACAGTAAGGAGGAGCAGCTCTAATGGCTAACAACACTGTTCCTGCCAAGGTCAAGGAGCGGGTCAACTGGCCCATCACCATCCTGCTCATCGTCGGCCTCATCACCATCATCTTCCCGCTCTACATGGCCGTGGTCATCGCCTTCAAGGACCCCTCCGAGATGACCAACGACATCGCGGGCATCCTGTCGCTGCCGTCCTCGTGGTCGCTCGACAACTTCATCGAGGCCATCCAGGTCACGGACTTCTTCAACTCGTTCATGAACTCGCTCATCATCACCGTGGCGGCCGTCGTGATCTCGGTCCTGGTCCACAGCCTCGCCGCCTATGCGATCGGGCGCAACATGGACCGCAAGAAGCTCTTCAAGGCGTCCTACTACTTCATCGTGGCCGGCATGTACGTGCCCTTCGCCATCCTGATGATGCCGCTCGTCAAGCAGACCGCCATCCTGCACCTGGACAACATGGTTGGCGTCATGGTCCTCTACGTCGTGTTCTACATGCCCATGAACATGATGCTCTACACCGGCTACCTGAGGAACATCCCCACCGCCCTCGAGGAGGCGGCCCGCGTCGACGGCGCCAGCACCTGGACCACCTACTGGAAGGTCATCTTCCCGCTCATGAAGCCCATGCACGCCACCGTCGCCGTCATCACCGGTCTGGCCGTGTGGAACGACGTCATGACCCCGCTGGTCATCATGGGCGGCTCCGGCGTCAACACCCTGCCGCTCGCGCAGATGAACTTCCAGACCGCCTTTGCCACGAACTACAACCTCGCCTTCGCCTCCTACCTGCTCGCCATGCTCCCGATGATCATCTTCTACATCGTGGCGCAGAAGCAGATCATCGGCGGCGTCACCAACGGTGCCGTGAAGTAGTTCCGAGCGCACCGCACGCCCACACGCTTTCCCCCTGGCGCCCGGAATCCATCCATTTTGTGGTGGGTTCCGGGCGTCCCCCCGCAGGTCACAGATGCGCTACACTCTGCCCGGCCATCACCGCGCAAAGAGAAATCGAGGAGCCATGTCACTGAAGTTCGACGCCTCTGCACGCACCTTCTCCATCCACACCGTGGGCTCCACCTATCAGATGAAGGTCGACGAACACGGCTACCTTCTTCACCTCTACTACGGCGCACGCGCCGAGGGCGACCTCTCCTACCTCGTCACCTACGCCGACCGCAGCGGCATGTGCGGCTGCCCGCACGACGTCGCGGACCGCACCTACTCGCTCGACGTCCTGCCCCAGGAGTACGCCTTCCAGGGCACCGGCGACATGCGAAGCCCCCTGCTCATGGTCCGTGGCGCCGACGGCACCTTCGGCTGCGACCTGCGCTACGTCTGCCACGAGATCCGCCCCGGCAAGTACGGCCTGCCGGGCCTTCCCGCCGCCTACGCAGATGGCGAGGCCGACGGCGCCGAGACCCTCTCGATCACCCTCGCGGACCAGCGCCTGGGCCTCGAGGTCGAGCTGCTCTACGGCGTGCTGCCCCAGATCGACGTCATCACGCGCGCGGCGGTGATCCGCAACAACGGCACGGGCCGCGTCACCGTGGAGAAGGCCCAGACCGCCTGCCTCGACTTCGTCTCCGGCGACTTCGACGTCATCACCTTCGACGGGCGCCACGCCATGGAGCGCCGTCCTTCTCGCCGCCCGGTGACCAACGGCTCCTTTAGCGTGGGCAGCCGCCGTGGCATGTCCTCCAACCAGTACAACCCCGTCATGATCCTCTGCGACCACGACGCCACCGAGACCGCGGGCCGCTGCTGGTCCATGAGCTTCGTCTACAGCGGCAGCTTCCTCGCCGAGGTCGAGCGCGACCAGTACGAGCAGACCCGCATGCAGATGGGCCTGGCCTCCGACCTCTTCTCCTACCCGCTCGAGCCGGGCGAGAAGATCGTGGCGCCGGAGGTCCTCATGACCTACTCCGGTGCGGGCCTCGAGAGAATCTCCCACAACCTGCATCGCTGCATCCGCCGTCACGTGTGCCGCGGGCCCTGGCGCGACAGCCCGCGCCCCGTGCTCATCAACTCCTGGGAGGCCTGCTACTTCGACTTCACGGGCGACAAGCTCGTGGAGCTCGCCAAGAAGGCGGCCGAGCTGGGCCTCGACATGCTCGTCATGGACGACGGCTGGTTCGGCGCGCGCAACGACGACCACCGCGGCCTGGGCGACTGGCACCCCAACATGGCCAAGCTCGGCGGCACCGTGGCGGACCTCGCGCGCCGCGTGAACGAGGTGGGCCTGGGGTTTGGCATCTGGGTCGAGCCCGAGATGGTCAACGAGGATTCCGACCTGTTCCGCGCGCACCCCGACTGGGCGCTCTCCGTCCCCGGCAAGGACCCGGTGCTCGGCCGCGACCAGCTGGTGCTCGACCTCTCGCGGCCCGAGGTGCGCGACAACCTCTTCGAGCAGCTCTGCGCCGTGCTCGACCAGGGCGGGATCGACTACGTCAAGTGGGACTACAACCGCTCGATCGTGGACGTGCACTCCCGCGCGGCGAGCGACCAGGGCAAGGTCCTCTACGACTACATGCTCGGCCTCTACGACCTGCTCGAGCGCATCGTGAGCCGCTACCCAGACCTGCTGATCGAGGGCTGCTCCGCCGGCGGCGGCCGCTTTGACGCCGGCATGCTCCACTACACGCCCCAGATCTGGACCTCGGACAACACCGACGCGCGCAACCGCATGGAGATCCAGTACGGCACCTCCTTCGGCTACCCCTGCTCCGCGGTGGGCGCCCACGTCTCCGCCTGCCCCAACGAGATCACGGGCCGCACCATCCCGCTCGGCGCGCGCGGCACCGTGGCCATGGCCGGCGGCGCCTTTGGCTACGAGCTCGACCTCATGGAGCTGAACGACCGCGCGTGCGAGATCATCCGCACGCAGGTCAAGACCTACCGCCAGATCGAGCACCTCGTGCGCGAGGGCCTGCTCTACCGCCTCTCCGACCCCAAGGACGCCGACGTGGCCTCCTGGGAGTTCGTCTCCGAGGACGGCCGCGAGGCGCTCGTGTGCGCCGTCGTGACGCGCGTTGACGGCTACGGCAAGGCCAACTACGTCGTGCCGCGCGGCCTCACGCCCGGCGCGCGCTACCGCATGGTGAGCAACGGGACCGTGTACTCCGCGGACGCCCTGATGGACATGGGCCTGCCGCTCACGGTGCCCGCCGGCCCGTACGAGAACTTCATGTACCGCCTCGAGCGGGTGGACTAGGCGCGCATACGCGTGTTGCCGCCCCGAGGTTTCTCTGCGAGAAGTGCGCTTCGCGGAACTTCTCTCCGAGAAACCTCGGGGCGGCGCGTCTTTGCCCGTTGTCGGGTGACCAGGTTCTGGTTGAGGGGTTAGCGGATTACCCAGGCGGTGGTGTCGGTGGGGAGCTTGCCGTCATTGAGTGGTGCGCTGGCGAGAAGGACCTCGCCGGCGGGGAGCTTCACGGGCTCTGGGCCAAAGTTGGTCACGCTCGTGAGGGCGCGGCCGTCGGCGGTGGGGCGGGTGTAGGCGATGACCTGGTCGTCGTAGCCGTCCGCCCACGAAAGCGACGTGTCGCCGGTGGCCGTGAGGAGCTCGGCGCGCGCGGAGAGGGCGCGGCGGTAGAACTTGAGCATGGAGTCCTTCTCGGTCTCCTCGATGTCTACCGCGTGCTGGGCGAACCACGCGGGCTGCGGCAGGTGCGCGGGCTTATGATCGGCCGGAGCGGAGAAGCCGAAGTCGCCGGTCTCGTCGACGGCCCTCCAGGGCAGCGGCACGCGGCAGCCGTCGCGGCCCTTGATGGCGTCGCCGTGGCTCGTCATGGTGGCCTCGGGGTCCTCGAGCGCGTCCCAGGGGATGTCGGCCACCTCAAAGAGGCCCAGCTCCTCGCCCTGGTAGAGGTAGACCGAGCCGGGCAGGCCCAGCTCCATGAGCAGCGCGGCGCGGGCGCGTCGGGTGCCGAGCTCGCGGTCCTCGTAGTAGGTCGTGCCGTCGCGGAGCAGCCAGTCGTTCACGAGCTGGTGGTGCGTCGCGGAGCGGACCTGCGGCAGGCCGTAGCGCGTGGGGTGGCGCGCCATGTCGTGGTTGGAGAGGACCCAGGTGGTGGTGGAGCCGGAGCGCTCGGCGGCGTCGAGGCCCTCCTCGATGGCGCGGCGCAGCTCGTCGGCGAACCACCCCGCCTTGGAGAGCTCGAAGTTGAAGACCTGGCCCAGCTCGTCGGTGGAGGCGTACATCCACTGGTGCTCCGGCACGACCCACGCCTCCGCCACGGCAAAGCGCGCGGGCTCGTACTCGTTGAAGACCTGGCGCCACTCGCGGTAGATCTCGTGGACCTCGGGGCGGTCCCACAGGGGGTTCTCGTCGCCGGGCTCGCCCTCGTCGAGGTTGTCGGGCCACTCGTCGAGCGGCCGGCTGTCGAGGTCCTTGGCCAGGGCGTGCGCCACGTCGATGCGGAAGCCGTCCGCGCCGCGGTCGCTCCAGAAGCGCAGGGTCTTCTTGAAGTCCTCGCGCACCTCGGGGTTCTTCCAGTTGAGGTCGGCCTGCTCCACGGCAAACAGGTGCAGGTACCACTCGCCGTCGCCCACCGGCTCCCAGCCGGGGCCGCCGAAGGTTGACTTCCAGCCGTTGGGGGGCAGCTCGCCGTTCTCGCCGCGGCCGGGGCGGAAGATGTAGCGGTCGCGCTCCGGGGAGCCGGGGCCGGCGGCGAGCGCGGCCTTGAACCACTCGTGCTCGGTGGAGGTGTGATTGGGGACGATGTCCACGATCACCTTGATGCCCGCGGCGTGTGCGGCGGCGGCCATCTCGTCGAAGTCCTCGAGCGTGCCCAGGCGCGGGTCGACGTTGCGATAGTCCGCCACGTCGTAGCCGCCGTCGACGAGCGGGGAGGGGTAGAACGGGGAGAGCCAGATCGCGTCGATGCCCAGGGCGCGCAGGTAGTCCATGTGGGCGGTGATGCCTCGGATGTCGCCGAGGCCGTCGCCGTTTGCGTCATAGAAGCTGCGCGGGTACACCTGGTACACCACCGCCTGCTTCCACCACTCCTCGTTACCGTTGATGAGCGTCATGCGTTCTCCTTTCCTGGTTCAAAGTGATCCAAAAGGGGACAGTCTCCTTTTGGATCATGTTTACGAGAGGTGCCAGATGTCGCGGTCGTACTCGCGGATGGTGCGGTCGGACGAGAAGAACCCGGACTTGGCCACGTTCACGAGGGTCTTCTCGCCCCACGCGGCGCGGTCCTCGTAGTCGGCGAGGCAGCGCTCCTTCACCGCAACGTAGTCGCGCGCGTCGAGCAGCGCCATGAAGTAGTCCTTGGCAATAAAGTCCCGGTAGACGCGGGTGATGCAGCCTGCGTCGCCGCGCGCGAGCAGCTCGGGCGAGCAGATGAAGTCGAGCACCTCCGCGAGCTCGCCGTCAGAGCCCCAGAGATCCCACGGCCGGTAGTCGCCGCGGTCGTAGAGGCCGATGACCTCGTCGGAGGAGCGGCCGAAGAGATAGATGTTCTCCCTGCCCACGAGCTCCGCGATCTCCACGTTGGCGCCGTCGAGGGTCCCCAGCGTCACCGCGCCGTTTGCCATGAACTTCATGTTGGAGGTGCCGCTCGCCTCCTTGGACGCGAGCGAGATCTGCTCGGAGACGTCAGCGGCGGGGATGAGGTGCTCGGCCGCCGTTACGTTGTAGTTCTCCACGAAGACGAGACGCAGCCACGGCGCGACCTCAGGGTCCTCCGCGATGAGACGACCAAGGGCCAGGAGCAGGGCGATCGTGTCCTTGGCCAGGGTGTATGCCGGCGCCGCCTTGGCGCCGAAGACCATGGTGAGCGGCCTGTTGGGAACGTTTCCACGCTTGATCTGAAGATACTTCCAGATGGCGTAGAGGGCGTTCATCTGCTGGCGCTTGTACTGGTGCATGCGCTTGACCTGGATGTCGAAGATCGAGTGCGGGTCCACCTCGATGTTCTTCTCGGCGCGCAGCCACGCCGCCAGGCGCCCCTTGTTGCCCTCCTTGACCCCCAGGAGCCGCTGGACGAAGCCGGCGTCACCGCTCAGGGCGAGAAGGTCCTCCAGCTTGGAGGCGTCGCGGACCCACCCGTCGCCGATGGCGTCGGTCACCAGGGCGGCCAGTGCCGGGTTGCAATCCATGAGCCAGCGGCGGAAGGTGATGCCGTTGGTCTTGTTTGAGAACTTATCGGGGTAGAGCTCGGCGAAGGGGCGCATCTCGGACTCCACGAGGATCTGCGTGTGGAGCGCGGCCACCCCGTTCACGGCGTGGCTGAAGTGCACGTCTATGGCGGCCATGTGCACGACGTCGTCACTGTCGATTACCGCGACGGCCGGGTCCTCGGAGCGCGTGCGGGCGAGCGCGTCGAGCTTGCGAATGACGGGCACGATGCCGGGCGCCACCTGCTCGATGTAGCCCATCGGCCAGGTCTCGAGCGCCTCGGCGAGGATGGTGTGGTTGGTGTAGCCGCAGGTGCGCTCCACGATGTCGGCGGCGTCCTCGAACGCGATGCCGCGCTCCACGAGCAGGCGCACCAGCTCGGGGATGACCATCGAGGGATGGGTGTCGTTGATGTGCACGGCAACGTGGCGGTCGAGCTCCTCGGGCGCGTATCCGCGACCCTCGAGCTCAGCGAGGGTGAGCTGCGCCCCGGCGGAGACCATGAAGTACTGCTGGTAGACGCGCAGGAGGCGGCCGGCCTCGTCGGAGTCGTCAGGGTAGAGGAAGCTCGTGAGGCCATGTTGGACGTCGCCCTTGTCAAAGGCGATGCCGCTCTCGGGGGCCGGCGAGGGCTCCTCCACGTCAAAGAGGTGCAGCCGGTTGACCACGCCGTTCTCGTAGCCCGGCACCTCGATGTCGTACATCCGTGCCGTGAGTGGGCCAAAGCCAAAGGGGACCGAGAAGGACGTGCCCGTGTCGATCAGCCAGGACTCGGGCTCGATCCAGGGGTTGGGCTCCTCGCGCTGAACGCCCTCGGAGAGGTCCTGCCGAAAGAGGCCGTAGTGGTAGTTGAGGCCCACGCCGTCGCCGGGCAGCCCGAGCGAGGCGATGGAGTCAAGGAAGCACGCGGCGAGCCTCCCGAGGCCGCCGTTGCCGAGCGAGGGCTCGGGCTCGCAGTCCTCCACGGCGGAAAGCGTGGTGCCGTGGGCGGAGAGGATACGCTCGACCTCATCTGCCAGGCCGAGGTTCACCAGGTTGGCGCGCAGAAGGCGCCCCACCAGGAACTCGGCGGAGAAGTAGTAGAGCTTGCGGTCGCCCGTAGCAGGGGGCATCCCCGTCTGGAGGTCGCGCACCGTGCGCAGCAGGGCGCAGAAGATCTGCGCGTTCGTGGCGTCGTCGAGCGTGGCGCCCATCTCAGCGAGTGCCCGGCCCAGGTTCTTCTCGATATCCATCGGTATTCTCCTTCCCGTTCTCGCGTCGTCTCTATATGTGGAAACGGAACTGTCCAGTTCTCATGATCCCGGCACCGCCGACGGGGGCGGCGTCCCTGCGCGCGTAGTCGTCGGGGACGACCTTGATCGGCGGCAGTCGGTGGTAGAGCTCCATCTGCCGGCGCACGCGGTCGGCGAGCTCGCGGCTCGCAAATCCCGGGCGCGCCCGCCAGACCCAGTTGCCCCCGAGCGTGGACGGCGTGTTGACGCGCGCGTCGCTGCCCAGTCCCAGCAGGTCCTGCATCTGCACCACGGCGGTGTCGGCGGGGCTCGCCCAGATGGCGCGCATCATGCCCCAGCCCTCGCCCTCGGCCGGGTCGAGGTGCAGGTACTCGCGGGCGAGGGCGACGTCACCCTCCGGCGCCGTCTCGAGCCAGCCGAGCGCGGTGTCGTTGTCGTGCGTGCCCACGTAGGCGATGCAGTTGGCGGGATATGAGAAGGGCAGGTACGCGGCGCCCGTGCCATCACGCGTGTCGAAGGCGAACTCGAGGACCTTCATTCCGGGAAAACCCGATTCCTCGAGCAGGCGGCGCACCGAGTCGGTGAGGTAGCCGAGGTCCTCCGCCACGATGTCGCAGCGGCCGAGCCGCTGCTCCAGCACGCGGAAGAGGTCGATGCCGGGGCCGTTGCGCCACCGACCGCCCGCCGCCGTCACGGCGCCCGCGGGGATGGCGAAGTAGGAGTCGAAGCCGCGGAAGTGGTCGATGCGCAGGACGTCGTAGAGCCGCAGCTGGAAGGCGACGCGCTGACACCACCACTCGTAGCCGTCCGCCTTCATGCGGTCCCAGGCAAAAAGCGGGTTGCCCCAGATCTGGCCGATATCGGAGAAGCCGTCGGGCGGCACGCCGGCGATCTCGCGGGGCCTGAGGTCGGCGTCGAGCTGGAACTGCTCAGGATGGCTCCAGACGTCCGCGCTGTCCAGAGCCACGTAGAAGGGGAGGTCGCCCATGATGCGCACGCCCGCGGCCCGCGCGTAGTCGTGCAGGCGCTCCCATTGCGAGAAGAACAGGCACTGGACGCCCTGCCAGAAGGCGACGTCCTCGGCGAGCTTCTCGTGCGCCCGGGAGAGCGCGTCGGCGCGGCACAGGCGCACCCCGTCCGGCCAGGTGTGCCAGGGCGTGCCGTGGTGGAGGTCCTTGAGGGCCATGAAGAGGGCATAGTCGTCGAGCCAGGTCGCCTCGCGCTCGCAGAAGCGGGCGAGTTCGTCCGGGCGCGTCTTCTGGAGGCGCTCCACGGCGCGGCGCAGCACGTCGAAGCGACCGCGGTAGAGGGCTCCGTAGTCGACGCGCTCGGGATCTGACCCCCAGTCCACGCCCGCGTACTCGCCGCGCTCGAGCAGGCCCTCGGCCGCGAGGTCGTCAAGGTCGATGAGGTAGGGGTTGCCGGCGTAGGTCGAGAAGGACTGGTAGGGCGAGTCCCCGTAGCCGGTGGGCACGATGGGGAGCACCTGCCAGATCGACACGCCGGCGCGTGCCAGGAAGTCGACGAACGCGCGCGCCTCGCCTCCGAGCGTGCCCACCCCCCAGGGGGAGGGGAGCGAGGTGATGGGCATGAGGATGCCCGAGGTTCTCATGCGTCCTCCTTTCGCGGCGGGACGTCCCGCCGCCATCGCGGGTCAGAGGGAGCGGACGCTCTCTCGCTCGACGAGCTCGAAGTCCACGAGCTCGTGGGTTGCCGGGGAGCCGTCGCGCAGGGCGCCCAGGAGGAGCTTTGCGGCACGCTCGGCGAGGCGTGCGGCGTCCTGGCGGATCGTCGTGATGCGGGGGACGGCGTACTGGGAGAAGGCGGTGTCGTCAAAGCCGACGAGCGAGACGTCGCCGGGCACGCTGAGCCCCCGGTCGACGATGGCGCGCAGCGCGCCGAAGGCGACGACGTCTCCGAGCGCGAAGACGGCGGTGAGGTCGCCCGTGCGCTCGAGGAGCCTGCGTGTGGCCTCGTAGCCGCCGATCTCGATGAAGTCACAGGGCTCGTAGTCGCGCTCGTAGTCGAGCTCGATGCCGTGCTCGCGCAGAGCCTGCTCGGCGCCGCGCAGGCGCAGCTCGCCGATCTGCCCGCTCGCACGGTTGCCGCCGACGATGCCGATGCGCCGGTGCCCGCGCTCCAGCAGGTGCCCCACGGCGCTTCTCGCTGCGGCGACGTTGTCGATGGTGACGCTCGAGAGGTTGGCAAAGCCGAGCTGGCTCGCGTCCGCGGTCACCAGGACGGCCGGAGTCTCGATCTCGTGGAAGGACGCGCGGAAGCTCTCGAGCTCGCCGCCGAGGAAGACCATCCCCTTGGGGTGGCGCGCCTGCTGGTAGTCGACGGCGGCGCGGACCTCGTCGACGTCTCCGTTGAGGTAGGTGACGACGAGCTCCTCGTCCTCGCGCGCGAGCGCGGCCTGCAGGGGCCCGAGGATGTCGTCGAACATGCGGTTTCCGACGCCCATCACAAAGACGGCCACGGGCGTCTGGGAGCGCATCTTGAGGTAGCGCGCGTTGGAGTTGGGCTCGTAGCCGAGCTCGGCCATGACGGCGAGGATGCGCTCGCGGGCGCGGTCGCTCACGTTGGGCTGGTCGTTGATGACGCGCGAGACCGTGCCCACGCCGTAGCCCGACTTCGCTGCGATGTCGCGGATGTCCATGGCCTCGTCCTTCTCGCCTTCATGGAAACGTTTCCAATTACTGTTGGCAGACTTATACCACGGCATGGGGCGCGCGGGGGCGAGAAGTACGAATTGCCGCCCGCCGCCACAATCCGACCGCTCGCCGCGTCTGTCAATTGGGGCTGTCAATTGGGGACGTGTTATTTTGTGCAGACGATTTGGGACAGGTTATGCGCACGAAATAACACGTCCCCAATTGACAGACGCACCCTGCCGTGAGGGTATGTACACCTTCCTGGCCCGGCCGTTCTTCTCGGCAACGCTCTGACCTGCGATTTTACAGCCCGCATTCGATGGTGAGGTGTACATACCCTCAAGGGCTGGTGTGCACACCCTGGCGACAAGCCCGTCTGTTGCCCGCGGGTTTCCGCCGCGTGGCGGCGCGTTGCGGGCCTGCGTCCAACGTTACGGTCCATGCGCCGGCTCGTTAACTCCCGTTCGCCGCCCGTCTCCAGCAACCTGAAGCCTGCCACCATCGCCCCGTCACGTCCGCACGACAGGGGGAGGGAACCATGTACGACAGCGGATCTACCGCCTTCATGCTCGTCTGCACCATGCTCGTACTGCTCATGACGCCGGGGCTCGCGTTTTTCTACGGCGGCCTGGCCCGGCGCAAGAACGTCGTCAACACGATGCTCATGTGCTTTGCCGTCATCGGCATCGTGGGGCTCACGTGGGTCGTCGCCGGCTGGTCGTTTGCCTACGGCGGCGACGGCTCGCTCTCGTGGTTTGGCGGCTTCGACCAGCTGGGGCTTGTCGGCCTGGTCTCCGGCATGCTGTCCGAGGCCGCGAGCGTGCCCGCCGACGCCGTCTATCCGAGCCTCGTCGACGTGTGCTTCCAGATGGCCTTCGCCATGATCACCGCCGCCATCGTCACCGGCTCGGTCGCCGGCCGCATGCGCTTTGGCGCGGTGCTCGCCTTCGTCGGCGCGTGGTCGCTCGTGGTGTACGCGCCGCTCGCGCACATGGTCTGGGGCGGCGAGGGGTCGCTGATCGGCGACGTCATCGGCGCGCTCGACTTTGCCGGTGGCGACGTGGTCCACATCAGCTCCGGCGTCACGGGTCTGATCTTGTGCGTCGCCCTCGGCGGCCGCAAGGGCTTTGGCCTCAAGAGCTATCGCCCGCACAACGTGCCCTTCGTCGCGCTGGGCGCGGGGCTTCTGTGGCTCGGCTGGTTTGGCTTCAACGGCGGATCGGAGTTCGCCGCCGACGAGGTGGCGGCCCTGGCCGTCCTCAACACGGTGGTCTCCAGCGCGGCCGGCTTGGCGTCCTGGCTCGTGGTGGAGCGCGTCGCCTCCGGCACGCCCTCGCTCGTGGGGGCCTGCACGGGCCTGGTCGCGGGCCTCGTCGTGGTGACGCCGGCGGCGGGCTTTGTGGAGCCGTGGGCCGCGGTGCTCATGGGCCTTCTCGTCTCGCCCGTCTGTTACCTCGCGATCTCCAGGCTCAAGGCGCGCTTTGGCTATGACGACGCGCTCGACGCGTTTGGCTGCCACGGCGTGGGCGGCCTGCTCGGCGGCGTGCTGACCGGTCTCTTCTGCGTTCCGGAGCTCTCCTGGACCGGCGTGGGAGGTCTGCTCTACACCGGCAGCCCCGACCTTCTCGTGAGCCAGGTGCTCGGCATCCTGGTTACGCTCGCGATCGTCGTGGTGCTTGACCTGCTGCTCGTCGCCGCGGTGCGCGCCGCGTTTGGCGGTCTGCGCGTGAGCGAGCGCGACGAGGCGCTGGGCCTGGACGTCTCGGCCCACGGCGAGAGCGCCTATCCGGCCTTCACCGGCCTCGACTCCTGATCGACCCGACCACGTCAACCGCCCGAGGAGGCACCATGAAAAAGATCACCGCGATCGTTCGGCCCGAGAAGCTCGAGGAGCTCAAGGACGCGCTCAACGAGAAGGGCGTCCACGGCATGACCGTCTACGAGTGCATGGGGTGCGGCAGCCAGCACGGCTGGACCGAGTACTACCGCGGAAAACCCGTCATGCTCAACATGATCCCCAAGGTCAAAATTGAGCTCGTCGTCAACAACGCGCAGGTTGACGGGTTGATCGACCTGCTCTGCGAGGTCGCGCGCACCGGCGAGGTGGGAGATGGCAAGATCTTCGTCTACCCCGTGGAGGAGTGCGTGCGCATTCGCACCGGCGAGCGCGGCGTCAAGGCCGTGTGACGGCGTCGGGCGGCCAGGGAGGGGCCGCCCTTCTCGCCCGCCTTCTCGCCTGGCTCCCGAGGGTATATACGCCCGCCCCCGAGGGTATGTACACCCAGCCGTCGAGTGCAGGCCGCAAAACCGCAGGTCAAAGCACTGCCGAGAAGAACGCGCCGCCTGGGTGGTGTACATACCCTCATGGCTGGGTGTACATACCCTCACGGGGCGCCTGCCGCTAGACGCTCTCCACGGGGAAGAGGCCGCCGTGGCCGCCGATGACGCCATCCGGGACGTCGAGCACGTAGGAGCCGCAGCAGTTGACGATCGTGGTGCCGCAGGGGTGCTCGCGGACGCGCTCGATGCGGCCGTACTCCATGTGGACGTGACCGTGCAGCAGGTAGCGCGGGCGCGTGCGCTCGAGCAGGGTCCCAAACGCCTCGAAGCCGCGGTGCGGCAGGTCGTCGAGGTCGCCGTAGCCGCGCGCCGGGGCGTGGGTCACCAGCAGGTCCACGCCCCCCGTCGCGCTGGCGAGAAGCGCCATCCGCGCCGCGCGCCGCGCCATCTCGGCCTCGGTGTAGCCGTGCACCTCGGGGTTGTAGCGGATCGAGCCGCCGAGCCCCATGACGCGCAGCCCGCCGACGTCGACCACGCGCCCGTCCACGGACACGCAGCCCTCGGGCGCGTGGGCGTCGTAGGCAGTGTCGTGGTTGCCCGGCACGTAGAGCAGCGGCACGTTGGCGAGCGTCACGATGTGCTCGAGGTAGACCGCCGGCAGGTCGCCGCAGGACACGACGAGGTCGACGCCGGCCACGCGCTCGGCGTCCCAGCGCTCGTAGAGCCAGCCCTCCTCCACGTCCGCGATGGCGAGGATCCTCATGCCCGCCGCCCCCTAGCGCGCCGTGTCCTTGAGCAGCACCGTCGAGGGGTCCACGGGGATCACGCCCGCGACCTCCACTTCGACGAGGCCGTCGCGGTCGAGCTCGCGCTGCTCGGGCAGCCGTCCCGCCACGTTCTCGTTGAGCCAGCGCATGCGAACGATCTGCTCGCTCGTGAGCCGTCCCGCCTCCGGGCCCTGCACCACGTCGCCGCCCTGCGCGCGGAGCTCCCCGGTGAAGGGGTGCACGCGCCCGGAGAGCACCGACTGGCGCAGCACGTCCACGAGCATGCGCTGGCCGCGCGGCAGCTCGTCTGCGAGCCGCACGTCGAGCACGCCGGCGGACATGCCCCACCAGTAGTTGAGCGACTGCCCCTGGATCTTCTCGCCCTCCTTCTTCCACGTGTCGTTTCTGATGGAGCGGACGAGCATCTCGTAGTAGCGGCCCCACTTCCACACCGGTTCGGCGAGGTGGGTCTCGGCGCCGTTCTCCTCCACGCGGTAGAGGCCCCAGGACTCCTTGGGCGCGAGCGGGTTGGCGTAGTCGCGCCCGGAGATGATGTGGACGCCCTCCTCGCGCAGCTCGCGGCGCCAGTCGTAGTCCTTGGCCGAGAACCACTTGAGGTAGACGGTCGCGTAGGGGTCCACCATCTGGGCGCCGATGGCGAAGGCGTTGATCTCCGCCACGGTCGAGAAGACCGGGGACTCCGCCACGTATCCCACCTTGTGGTGGCCCGCCAGGCTCGCGGCGAGCGCGCCGAGCAGGAACTTTGCCTCGTACATGCGCCCGTAGAAGCCGCGCACCGCGCTGTGCGAGAGGCTCACGGAGCAGTTGAGGTAGGCCGGGCCCGGGTGCTCGGCGGCGGCGCGCAGCGCCTGGCGCATCTGCGTGGGGGCGCAGGAGACGATGAGGTCCGCCTTGTGCTCGATCGCCTCCTCGACGGCCTGGTCGAAGGCGGCGTCGGAGCTGCGGTCGGTGAAGGCGTGGGTGGCGACGGTCCCGCCGAGGCGCTCCTCGAGCTTGATGCGCCCGCGCTCGTGCAGGCTGATCCAGCCCGAGGAGAGCGGGTTGCGGTCGTAGATGAATGCCACGCGGAAGGGCTTGGCGAGCACGGCCTTCTTGGCGAGGTTCTTGAGCTTGGGAAGCGGCGCAGTGCGGTCCGCGCTCGGGTCCTCGAGGTAGGCGCGGGCGCCCTCGCCCTGGGCCACCACGAACTCGTCCCAGATCTTGCTCACCTGGGCGTCGACGTCGCGCGGGGACAGGCCGCGCACATGCTCGAAGCCAAAGATGCTCACGTAGTAGGCGAGGGCGTCGCCCACCTGCAGGTCGAGCGCGTCGCCGCCGTGGGCGTGGAAGGAGGCGGCAAAGCCGTCGAAAAGCGCCCTCAGGTCGCGCACCACGTCATCGGGCCAGGGGGTCTCGAGGTCCTGGCCGAGCAGGGCCGCCAGGTGCGCGTAGAAGCCCTCCTCGGACGAGGTGATGCCGTAGATGGGGCACACGCGGTAGAAGCGCGTGAACTCGTGGTAGACGCGCAGGCCCTTCTCGTCGGAGGGCATGGGCGTCACGCGGGTGATGTTTGCCAGGATCGTGGGCATGCCCAGGTAGCGCGAGACCGAGACGCGCTTGTTGCCCTCCTGGACGTAGAAGCGCTGGAGGTACTCGTAGACCACGATCGGGTCGCGCAGGCCCTCGGCGCGCTGGGAGTCGATGAGGTCGCTCCACTTGGAGGCAAACTCCGAGCCCGGCTCGGCGATGGGGTAAAACCCGCTCGAGAACATGTTCTGGCGGCCGCGAGTCTTGGTCCCGGCGATCAGCGCGAGGTCGATCTCGGCGAGGCCCACGGGCACCTCGCCCTGATAGCCCTGGTTCTTGAGGATGTCGTCGAGGGCGGGCGGATAGGGGTAGCGGCCGTCCGAGACGTCTCGCTCGACCTGCTTGAGGCCGAGCTTGCGGGCCTTGGCGTAGTCCTCGAGCATGCGGGCTCCCTCCTGCGCGAGACCGTTCCCATACATGGTAGCGAATCGCGCGGGGAGACGGGACGCAACATGCCCGTGCGCAAGAAATCCGCTCGCCGGGCGAGAAGAACCGTCCGGTTGCCGCACGTCCCCGCGGCAGGTGCGGCTTCCGGACGCTTCTCGGGCCGGAAGCGACCGGACGCCGCACGTTCTTATCGGCCGCCGCGCTCTTCTCGCCCCAAGGTTTCTCGCCCGTTTCCGGTCCGCGTCCCGCGGATGGCAAACAAACGACGCGCGGGTGGCGAGCTCGTAGCGAGTTCGTCTCGGTTTTCTCCCCGGCCGCGGCGGCGCCCTAGACTCGCCATGGAAGCCAGAAGAGGGGAGCCCCATGAGCGAGAAGAACCACGAGCCCGGCCTCTATCGCCCGGAGTACGAGCACGACGCCTGCGGCATCGGCGCGATCGCGCACCTGCGCGGCGTCCGCAGCCACCAGACGCTCGACGACGCGCTCTCGGTTCTCGTGAACCTCGAGCACCGCGGCGGCACGGGCCTGGAGCGCAACACCGGCGACGGCGCGGGCGTGCTCTTTCAGGTTCCGCACCGCTTCTTCCGCAAGGAGGCGCAGAAGGAGGGCCAGCTCCTGCCCGACGAGGGGGACTACGGCGTGGCCATGCTCTTCCTCCCGCACGACGACCCGGAGGGCGTGGCCGCGGCGCGTCAGGTCTTTGAGCGCGGGTGCGCCGAGTGCGGCGTGCCGCTCATGTTCTGGCGCGCGGTGCCGGTGGACCCGCACGACCTGGGCTCCACGGCGCGCGCCTGCATGCCCACGATCTACCAGGCGTTCCTTCGCCGCCCCGAGGACGTCCCCCGCGGTCAGGACTTCGAGCGGCGCCTCTACGTGACCCGCCGCGCCATCGAGCGCGCCGCCGACGCAAGCCCCGCGCTCGCCGGCAAGATCTTCTACGTGTGCAGCATGTCCAGCCGCACGATCGTCTACAAGGGCATGCTCGTGGCCACCCAGATGCGCCGCTTCTACCTGGACCTGGGCGACGCCGCGGTCGAGACGGCGCTCGCCCTCGTGCACTCGCGCTACTCCACCAACACCACGCCCTCCTGGGAGCGCGCCCACCCCAACCGCTACCTCATCCACAACGGCGAGATCAACACCTTGCGCGGCAACGTGAGCTGGGTCCGCGCTCGCGAGCCCGAGCTCTACTCGCCGGTGCTGGGCGCCGACCTCGAGCGCGTGCTGCCCATCATCAACCGCGAGGGGTCGGACTCCGCGATCCTCGACAACGTTCTGGAGTTTCTCGTCATGAACGGGCGCGCGCTCGACCGCGCCGTGACGCTCATGATGCCGGAGCCCTGGGACAACAACCCCGCGCTCTCCGACCGCCGTCGCGCCTACGACGCCTACCAGTCCATGCTCATGGAACCCTGGGACGGGCCAGCGGCGATCGTCTTCACCGACGGGCGCACGGTGGGCGCCGCGCTCGACCGCAACGGCCTGCGCCCGGCGCGCTACTACGTGACGCGCGACGATCGCCTGATCCTTGCCTCCGAGGTGGGCACGATCGACATCGACCCCGTAAACGTCCTCTCCACGGGATGCCTCGGCCCGGGCGAGATGCTCGAGGTCGACCCCGTCCAGGGTCGCGTGATCGGCAACGACGAGATCCGCGACCGCCTGGCCGCCGAGAAGCCCTACCGCTCCTGGCTCGACCAGGAGACCGTTGACCTCGCCGATCTGCCCGCGCCTGCGCGGTTGACAATAGATCCTGACGCTATTGTCAACTCGGCTGCAGAACTCGCGGCGGACCTTGGCGAGGCCGGGCGCTCCGGTGACGAGCTCCCCCTCACGCAGCGCATGGCCCGTCTCGGCTGGCACTACGACGACGTCGACGAGGTCGTGCGCCCCATGGCCGAGAAGGCCTCGGTGCCGCTGGCCTCGATGGGCGTGGACGCGCCCCTCGCGTGCCTCTCGACCAAGGCGCGCTCGTTCTTCGACTACTTCAACCAGCTCTTCGCCCAGGTGACCAACCCGCCGATCGACGCGCTGCGCGAGAGCATGGTCACGAGCACCACGCTCTACCTCGGCAACCACGGCAACCTCCTCGAGGACTGTCGCGACGTCTGCCGTCTCGTGCGCCTGCCCGGCCCCATCCTCTCGGACGAGGACTTCGAGCGCGTGTGCGCCATCGACCTCGTGGGCTTTAAGGTCGCGCGCGTCCGCGCCGCCTACCCGCGCTCCGGCGGCGACGGCGCCCTCGAGCGCGCTCTCGACGAGCTTGCCGAGGAGGCCGAGAAGAGCGTGCGCTCCGGCGCCAACATCCTCATCGTCTCGGACCGCGCGAGAGACGGCGAGGTCAGCGTGCCGTCGCTGCTCGCGCTCGGGTGCGTGCACAACCACCTCATCCGCTGCGGCCTGCGCACCCGCGCCGACCTCGTGGTGGAGACCGGCGACGCGCTCAGCGCGCACGACTTCGCGTGCCTCGTGTCCTTCTCGGCCTCCGCGGTCCACCCCTACCTGGCCCACGACTGCGTCCGGGACCTCTGCGCCCGCGGCGAGCTCGCCCTGCCCGCGAAGGAGGCGCTCGCCAACTACGACCGCGCGGTCACGGCGGGCATCGTCTCGATCATGTCCAAGATGGGCATCTCCACGATGCAGGGCTACCACTCCGCGCAGATCTTTGAGGCCCTGGGCCTCTCCGAGGAGCTGGTCGAGAAGTACCTCACGTTTACGGCCACGCGCGTGGGCGGCCTCACGGTCGCCGACCTCCAGCGCGAGCTCGACGCGCGCTACGACGCCGCGGCGGCCCTGGAGGCAAGCCCCGCGCCCGAGCAGCTCCCTACGCTCGGCCTCACCAAGTGGCGCGCCCACGACGGCGAGGAGCACCTCATCGACCCCCAAGCCATCTACCTGTTGCAGCGTGCCTGCCGCGAGGGGGACTACGACCTCTTCAAGGAGTTCTCCGCGTGGGTGCACCGGTCCGGTCGCGCCGTCACCCTGCGCGACCTCATGGACTTCTCGCCCGCCGGGCAGCCCGTGCCGCTCGAGGAGGTCGAGCCCGTCGAGCAGATCGTGCGGCGCTTCAACACCGGGGCCATGAGCTACGGCTCCATATCCCGCGAGCAGCACGAGTGCCTGGCCATCGCGATGAACCGCCTGCACGGGCGCTCCAACACCGGCGAGGGCGGCGAGGACCCGGCGCGCGAGATGGCGCTCCCAAACGGCGACTCCGCCCGCTCGGCCATCAAGCAGGTGGCCTCGGGTCGCTTTGGCGTCACGAGCCGCTACCTGGTCTCGGCCGACGAGATCCAGATCAAGATGGCGCAGGGGGCCAAGCCCGGCGAGGGCGGCCACCTGCCCGGCCGCAAGGTCTACCCCTGGATCGCGGAGGTGCGCCAGTCCACGCCGGGCGTGGGGCTGATCTCGCCGCCGCCGCACCACGACATCTACTCGATCGAGGACCTTGCGGAGCTCATCTTTGACCTCAAGAACGCCAACCCCGAGGCGCGCGTCTCGGTGAAGCTCTGCGCGCTCGCCGGGGTGGGCACCATCGCCACGGGCGTCGCCAAGGGCGGGGCCGACAAGATCTTGATCTCCGGGCACAACGGCGGGACGGGGGCCGCCCCGCGCGACTCCATCTACCACGCCGGCATCCCCTTCGAGATCGGCCTGGCCGAGACCCAACAGACGCTGCTTCGAAACGGCCTGCGCTCGCGCGTGGTCCTGGAGACCGACGGCAAGCTCATGAGCGGGCGCGACGTGGCCATGGCGGCGCTTCTGGGCGCCGAGGAGTTTGGCTTCGCCACGATGCCGCTCATCGCCTGCGGCTGCCTGATGCAGCGCGACTGTCAGCGCGACACCTGCCCGGCGGGCATCGCCACCCAGGACTGCCGCCTGCGCGCTCGCTTCTCGGGCAGGCCCGAGCACGTGGTCAACTACATGACGTTCGTGGCAGAGGAGCTGCGCGAGATCATGGCCGGGCTCGGCTTTCGCACCGTGGACGAGATGGTGGGGCGCGCGGACTGCCTGCGCCAGGTCCCCGTGGAGGGCGAGAAGAACTGGAAGGCCAACCTCCTGGACCTCTCCGACCTCCTCGCCTGCGCGAGGCCCGAGTTCGGGCAGGGCATCCCCGGCGCCGCGAGCCCGCGCTTCCTGCCCGAGATGGCCGCCGACCTGAGGATCGGGCGCACGCTCGACGCCACGCTGCTCGTGCCCTACACCGCCTCGGCCCGCGAGCACCTCGAGCCGGTGCGCCTGCGCGCGGACATCGACAACGTCAACCGCTGCGTGGGCACGCTGCTGGGAAGCCGCGTGACGGCGGCGCACCCCGAGGGCCTGCCCGAGGGCTCGGTCACGGTGGACTGCGAGGGCTCGGCGGGCCAGAGCTTCGGGGCGTTTCTGCCCGCGGGCGTCACACTCAACGTCTCCGGCGACGCCAACGACTACTTTGGCAAGGGGCTCTCGGGAGGCGTGCTCTCGGTGCGGCCCCCCGAGAAGGCGACGTACAAGTTCGACGAGAACGTCATCGTGGGCAACGTGGCCTTCTACGGCGCCACGGGCGGCCGCGGCTTTGTGAACGGTCGCGCCGGCCAACGCTTCTGCGTGCGCAACTCCGGCGCGACGGTGGTCGTGGAGGGCGTGGGCGCGCACGGCTGCGAGTACATGACCGGCGGGCGTGTGGTGGTCCTCGGCGAGGTGGGCCCCAACTTCGCGGCCGGCATGTCGGGCGGGCTGGCCTTTGTCTACGACCGCCTGGGGACGCTCGCCGCGCGCTGCAACACGGAGCTCGTGGACCTTCTCGCCCCGTCCGCAGACGAGCTCGCCGCCGTGCGCACCCTCGTGGAGGAGCACGTGCGACGCACCCAGAGCCCGCGCGGCATCAAGATGCTCTACCAGTGGGCGGACGCGAGCGCGCGCTTCGTGAAGGTGGCGCCGCGCGACTACGAGCGCGTCCTGGCCTACGTGGCGCAGGCCGAGGCTGCCGGGCGCGACCGCGGCGAGGCGCTGACGTACGCGTTCGACAAGATGAGGGAGGCATAGTATGGGAAGGCCCGGGGCATATCTGAGCGTGGGGCGTCGCGCCCACGAGCTGCGACCGGTTTTAGAGCGCACCCGCGACTACGACGAGCTCTACGAGCAGCTCTCGCCTGAGCTGCAGCGGGAGCAGGCGAGCCGCTGCATGATGTGCGGCGTGGCCTTCTGCCAGGCCGGAACGGGCTTTGGCGGGGCGCGGCCGAGCGGGTGCCCGCTGCACAACCTCATCCCCGAATGGAACGACCTCGTCTGGCGGGGCCTCTGGCGCGAGGCGGCGGAGCGGCTCGCGCTCACCTCGCCGCTGCCCGAGTTCACGAGCCGCGTGTGCCCGGCGCTGTGCGAGGCTGCCTGCAACCTGGGCTGCCATGACGAGCCCGAGACCATCCACGACAACGAGCGGGCGATCTCGGACTGGGAGTGGGCCCACGGCGGTCCGCGACGGTTCGCCCCGGCGGCCGAGGGCGCGCCCCGCGTTGCCGTGGTGGGCTCGGGCCCGGCGGGGCTCGCGGCGGCCTGGGAGCTCGCCCGCCGCGGCGCGCACGTGAGCGTCGTGGAGCGCGCCGACCGCGCGGGGGGCCTGCTCACGTACGGCATCCCCAACATGAAGCTTCCCAAGGACGTGGTCGCCCGACGCGTGCGCCTCATGGAGGAGCTGGGCGTGGAGTTTGTTCTCGGCACGGACGCGGCCGAGAGGGACGTGGCGTCGGGGCTGCTGGCGGGCTTCGACGCCGTGGTCGTGGCCGTGGGGGCGCGCGTGCCGCGCGGCCTCTCCGCGGCCGGCTTTGAGGAGGGGCTCGCGGCGGGCGGGGTGGTCTTTGCCGTGGACTACCTCGAGGCGTCCACGCGCGCGCTGCTCGACGGCGGCGAGCCCGCCGTGAGCGCGGCGGGCCTGGACGTGGTGGTGATCGGCGGGGGAGACACGGGCAACGACTGCCTGGGCACCGCGGTGCGCCAGGGAGCGCGGTCCGTGGCGCAGCTCGAGTTCCTGCCGCGCCCGGCGGACCCGGGCGAGCCGGGCGCCGTGCGCTGGCCGGAGTGGCCCTCCACGCTCAAGACCGACTACGGCCAGGCAGAGGCCATCGCGCTCATGGGCGGGGAGTGCCGCTCCTGGGCGGTCGACACGCGCGAGGTCCTTCTCGGCGCGGACGGGGCGGTGCGGGGCCTTGCGGTGGCGGACCTCGACTGGTCCGACGGCAGGCCGGAGCCGGTCGCGGGGAGCGTGCGGGAGCTGCCGGCGCAGCTCGTGCTCGTGGCGTGCGGATTCACGGGCCCGGAGCGGGCGGTGCTGGAGGCGCTCGGCGTGGCTGCGGGCGCGCGCGGGCTTCCGGCGTGCGAGCCCGGGTCTCACCGCGCGGCGGGGACGGACGCCGTCTATGTGGCGGGCGACGCGCGCACGGGGTCGTCGCTCGTGGTGAGCGCGATCGCCGACGCGATGGCGTGCGCGGGCGAGGTCGCCGCCGGGCTGGGGCTCTAGCCATGTGCCGCGAGGGGGGCATCGTCTGGATGGTCAAGGGCGAGGAGCGACCCTTCGAGCCGCTTGAGGACGTGCGGCGCCCCTGGCTCGAGGAGTCGGTGAGCTGGGGCGCGCCGGAGGGCGCCGAGCGCGACAAGGGCGACAAGGGCGACGAGGACGACGAGAGCGACGAGGCCCCGACCCTCGTGTGGCTGTGAGCTCCGGGCGCGCCGAGCTCCCGCCGGCGGCCTATGCGTCCGCGCCCGGGCGCCCGGCGTAGTCCCTGCCCGCCACGAGGCGGCGCAGCTCGGCCTCGTCCCCGCGCACGAAGGCCTCGGCGAGCGCCGGGTAGGCGAGGCGCGCCTCGTCGAAGAGGTCGGCGAAGCTCTCGTGGCGCACGCGGCCGTCGAAGGGGTCGCGCCAGGGCCGGCAGTCGAGGTTGGCGGCGGGGCACTCGTTGTCGCGGAGCACGAGGTGGGCGCAGGCCCGAACGCGCGCACTGCCAAACAGGGCGCGCTCGGCGGCGCCGGCGAGGCGTGCCCCGAGGGAGCCCGCCGGGTCGATCAGACGATAGAGGCGCTCGTAGTCGCGCACGCAGGAGGCGTACTCGCGCGGTCCCAGCGTCACGTCAAAGACGGAGAGGGCAAGCTGGGAGAGCAGCGCGCCCCCCACCCGCTCGATGCGCTCGGTGCGCATGAGGTTGGCGGCGGCGGGGCGCTCCTCGACGGTGGCGTCGCGCTTCTCCCAGAGGATCCAGGTGTCGATGTCCGACTCGATCAGGGCGTGCACCGCGCCGGAGCGGGCCTCGAGGTCATGGTCGGCCGCGCAGAGCGCCCGCTGCTGCGAGACCACGAAGGGGTGCGCCGCGCGGTCGAGGGCGTAGTGGCCAAGAAGGCCCAGCGCGAAGGCGCGGCCGGCGCGCATGTCGGTCTGCGGCAGGTGCCCCACTCCGTCGCGCAGCGCCATGAAGGCGCGCGTGACGCTGCCGCCCTGGATCTTGCGGCCGAGCTCATGGCAGCGCGAGGCGTGAGAGGGGAGCGTCGAGAAGCGCGCGAAGAGCGGGTCGGGCCCCTGGTTGCCCAGCAGGAAGGCGAGCAGCTCCTCCTCGCCGGCGAGCAGCCCCTCCGGCAGGGACGGCGCGATGTCCTCGCCGAAGATATGGTGCGTGATGATCGCGGGCATGCTCGCTCCTTTCTCGCATCCGTCTAGAGTACCGCATCGCGGGCGTCGTGCGGCTCGGCGTCGGCTCGCTTAAACGCTGCCGTACCGTTAAGCGCCGCTCGGCGGAAAGCCCTGTGTAAGCAAACCGTAAGGTGGCTATAAAAAGTAACGGGTGTTACCCCTTCAGGCACATAAGGGAAGCATAAAGGGAAAGGACCAGCCATGACCAACATCTCGCGCAGGAACTTCCTGGCCGGCGCCGCCGGCGCCACCGTCCTCGGCCTCGCCGCCTGCAACGGCAGCGACGGCGGCGACCAGCCCGCCGAGGGCCAGGTCGCCGAGAACAGCGTCGGCGCCTCCGAGGACCTCATCAAGGCCGCCCAGGAGGAGGGCAAGCTCGTGGTCTACGGCTCCTGCGAGGAGGACTACCTCGCCGCCGCCTGCACCCACTTCGAGGAGGTCTTTGGCATCGACGTCCAGTACCAGCGCCTCTCCACGGGCGAGGTTCAGGCCAAGGTCGAGGAGGAGAACGGCAACCCCACCGGCGACGTCTGGTTCGGCGGCACCACCGACCCGTACAACGTCGTGACCGCCGAGGGCCTGCTCGAGCCCTACGAGGCTGCCAACGCGAGCCACATCACCGACCCCAAGTACCAGGACGCCGACGGGAACTGGTACGGCATCTACACCGGCCTTCTCGGCATCATGTACAACAAGGACGAGGTCGAGCGCCTCGGCGTCACCCCGCCGGCCGACTTCGCCGACCTCATCGACCCGCAGTACCAGGGCCTCATCTGGTCCTCCAACTACAACACGGCCGGCACCGCCAAGCTCATCATCAACACGATGATCCAGAAGTACGGCCACGACGAGGGCATCCAGTTCCTCGTCGACCTCGACAAGAACGTCCAGGTCTACACCAAGTCCGGCTCCGGTCCGTCCAAGAACATCGGCACCGGCGAGTGCACGATTGGCCTGGGCTTCCTGCACGACGGCATCTTCCAGATCGTTGACAACGGCTACGAGAACATCGAGCTCGTCGTTCCGTCCTCCGGCACCTCCTGCGAGGTCGGCGCCACGGCCATCTTCAAGGGAGCCAAGCACCCCAATGCCGCCAAGCTCTGGATCGAGTACGCCCTCTCGCCCGAGTGCGTCGAGCTCGCTGCCCAGAACGGCTCCTACCAGTTCCTGGTCATCGACAACGCCGAGCAGCCCGCGATTGCCACCGAGTTCGGCCTCGACCCGAACAACACGATGGACTACGACTTCGAGGACGCCAAGGCCAACACCGACACCTACGTCGCTGAGGTCATGGAGGCCCTCGGCGGTGGCGACGACCGCTTCGAGACCGAGGACGCATAAAGCCCCGGACCTGCTTTCTTATCGCCCGCCACGGCGGGACACGCGTGATCTGAGCCGCGCCGGGCGGATCTTCATCCGCCCGGCGCCCCTCCATGTAAGACGACCTATGAGAAGGGGTGGCTATGGCTAGAACCCAGAGCGCTGAGCTTGACCGCAAGAAGCTCCTGGCCGATCCCATCATGATCACCACGATCGTGGTGCTCATCGCGTTTCTGACGCTGTTCATCCTGTACCCGCTCGCGATCTTGCTGGTGGACAGCTTCATCACCGAGCGCGGGCCGAGTCTGGAGGTCTTCCAGCGCATCTTCGAGATGCACACCTTCACGACGGCCATCACCAACACGCTCGCCGTCGGCCTGCTCGTGAGCGTGGCGTCGGCGCTCGTGGGACTGCTCTTCGCCTACGTCGAGGTCTACGTGAAGCTGCGCACGCGCTTCCTCTCGGGCCTCTTCAAGGTGGTCTCGATGCTGCCGGTGGTCTCGCCGCCGTTTGTGCTCTCGCTCTCGGTGATCATGCTCTTTGGCAAGGCTGGCATCATCACTCGCTACCTGCTCGGTATCTACGACAACTCGGTCTACGGCTTCTGGGGCATCTTCGTGGTCCAGACGCTCACGTTCTTCCCCGTGTGCTACATGATGCTGCGCGGCCTGCTCAAGAACATCGACCCGTCGCTCGAGGAGGCGGCCCGCGACATGGGCGCCTCCCGCTGGAAGGTCTTCACGTCCGTCACGCTGCCGCTCGTGCTGCCGGGCCTGGGCAACGCGTTTCTCGTCACCTTCATCGAGTCGATCGCCGACTTTGCCAACCCCATGATCATCGGCGGCTCCTACGACACGCTGGCCACCACGATCTACCTGCAGATCACGGGCGCCTACGACAAGGAGGGCGCCGCCGCGATGGCCGTGGTGCTGCTGTGCATCACGCTGCTCATGTTCATCGTGCAGAAGTACGTGCTCGAGGCCAAGAGCACGGCCACGCTCACCGGCAAGGCCTCCCGCGCCCGCATGCTCATCACCGACCGCTCCGTGACGCTGCCGCTCACCATCCTGTGCGGCGCGGTGGCCCTCTTCGTCGTGATCATGTACATCTGCGTGCCGTTCGGCGCCCTGTTCAAGACCTGGGGCTACGACTTCTCGCTCACGCCCAAGTGGTTCATCCAGGTCTTCGAGCGCTACCACGGCCTCGAGGCGTTCCGCGACTCCTTCGTGCTGTCGCTCATAGCCGCGCCGCTCACGGCCCTGCTCTCGATGATCATCTCCTACCTCGTGGTCAAGCGGAACTTCCGCACCAAGGGCTTCATCGAGTTCGTCTCTATGCTCGCGATGGCCGTGCCCGGCACGGTCCTGGGCGTCGGCTTCATCCGCGGCTTCTCCGCGGGCGTCTTCCGCACCGGCTTTCTCCAGGGGCTCTACGGCTCGGCGGCCATCCTGGTCATCGTCTTCATCGTGCGCTCGCTGCCCACGGGCACGCGCTCGGGCATCTCGGCGCTGCGCCAGATCGACAAGTCCATCGAGGAGAGCGCCTACGACATGGGCGCGGACAGCTTCACGGTCTTCCGCACGGTGACGCTGCCGCTCATCAAGGACTCGTTCCTCTCTGGCCTCGTGACGGCGTTCGTCCGCTCCATCACGGCCATCTCCGCGATCATCCTGCTCGTGACCCCGCAGTTCTTCCTCATCACGGTGCAGATCAACGAGTTTGCCGAGAAGGGCTCCTACGGCATCGCGTGCGCGTTCGCCACGATCTTGATCGCCATCACCTACGGCTCGGTTCTGCTCATGAACCTCGCCATCAAGCACTTTGGCACCAGCAAGTACACCGAGGAGGCATAACGTATGGCCAAGGAGAAGAAGGGCGTGCGCCTGGAGCACGTCTCCAAGATCTACCAGGACCCCAAGACCAAGAAGGACTTCTACGCGGTCCACGACGCCAACATCGAGATCGCGCCCGGCGAGTTCGTGACGCTGCTCGGCCCCTCGGGCTGCGGCAAGACCACGATCCTGCGCATGATCGCCGGCTTCGAGAGCCCCGACGAGGGAGAGATCTACCTCGGCGGCGAGCCCATCAACGAGCTCACGCCCAACAAGCGCGACACCGCGATGGTCTTCCAGAGCTACGCGCTGCTGCCGCACTACAACATCTTTGACAACGTGGCCTACGGCCTCAAGCTCCGCAAGCTGCCCAAGGAGGAGATTGCCGAGAAGGTCCACGCGATCCTCAAGCTCGTGGGCCTCGAGGGCATGGAGGACCGCATGACCAACCAGCTCTCGGGCGGACAGCAGCAGCGCGTGGCGCTCGCCCGCGCGCTGGTCATCGAGCCGGGCGTGCTGCTCTTCGACGAGCCGCTCTCCAACCTCGACGCCAAGCTCCGCGTTGACATGCGTAACGAGATCCGCCGCATCCAGCAGGCTGCCGGCATCACGGCCATCTACGTCACGCACGACCAGTCCGAGGCCATGGCGCTCTCCGACAACATCATCATCATGAAGAAGGGCGTCATCGACCAGGTGGGCGACCCGCACACGGTCTACTACCACCCGGTGGACGAGTTCGTGGCCGACTTCATCGGCGAGTCCAACTTCCTGCGCGGCAAGCTCAGCGAGAAGGACGGCGAGTCCGGCGTGGCGATGATCGAGGGGCACCCGGTAGAGGTTGCGAGCGTGGGGCACCTCTCTCAGGGCAGCGACGCCGTGCTCGTGCTGCGTCCCGAGGCGGCCAAGCTCGCCGACGAGGGCGTGCTCCCGTGCAAGGTGACGCTCTCGCGCTTCATGGGCAACTACCAGAACTACCAGGTCATGGTCGGCGACACGCTGGTCAAGATCACCGACTTCAACCCCAAGAACCACAAGATCTACGAGGTCGGCGACGAGGCGTTCGTGGCGTTCACGCCTGAGGACGTGCACGTGCTCTAGCGCGCGTCCTTCTCGTCCGCTCGTGTCCTTGGAGTTTGGACTTTTGTACGGCCATCCCGCCCCGCTCGTTAGTCGAGAAGGGCGGGATGGCCTATCTAGCTGCCCATATATGAAACAAAACGATAGCGCGCGAGGAAGTGGCCGTACAAAAGTCGGAGTTCGGCTGGGCGGGGGGCGCAGGCGAGAAGGACCTTGGCCCGCACCTTAGCCCTCGAAGCCGACGTCCTCCTGTAGGTCATGCCCGTCCGCGGCGGCCGTGGCCAGGGCGTCGCAGCGCTCGTTCTCGGGATGCCCCGCGTGTCCCTTGACCCAGACCCACGTGACGTCGTGCGGCGCGGCGGCGGCGATCAGGCGCTGCCAGAGGTCGACGTTTTTCACGGGCTGCTTGCTCGCAGTCTTCCAGCCGCGCTTCTGCCACCCCGCGATCCAGCGCTGGTTGAAGGCGTTGCAGACGTACTGCGAGTCCGTCGTCATCGTGACCGCGCAGGGGCGGCGCAGCGCCTCGAGCGCGGCGATCGCGCCCATGAGCTCCATGCGGTTGTTGGTCGTGCGCCGGTAGCCGCCGGAGAGCTCGCGCTCGTGCGTGACGCCGTCCGGACCGGTGTAGCGCAGGACCGTCCCAAAGCCGCCCGGGCCCGGGTTGCCGCGCGAGGAGCCGTCCGACCACGCCTCAACCCGCGGGACAGAAACCTCCGGGGTAACTGTCCCGCGGGTCTCGCAGAACTCGTTCCAGCTCGCCACTACTTGGCCTCCGCCCAGTTGTGGCCGTAGGAGACCTCGGCCAGAAGCGGCACGCGCAGCGTGACCACGCCCTCCATGGTCTTGCGCACGAGCTCGCTCACGGCCTCGACCTCCGCCTCGGGGACCTCGAGGTCCAGCTCGTCGTGGATCTGCAGCACGAGCTTGGCCGCCAGGCCCTCCTCGTGCAGGCGATCGGCCACGCGAACCATCGCGATCTTGATGATGTCGGCGGCGGTGCCCTGCATCGGGTGGTTCATCGCCGTGCGCTCGCCAAAGGCGACGAGCTGGCGGTTCTTCTGCCTGAACTCCTTGATGTGGCGCTTGCGCCCGTAGAGCGTCTCGGCGTAGCCGAGCTCGTGGGCGCGGCGCACCGCGTCGTCGAGGAAGGCGCGCACGCCGGGGTAGGCCTCGAAGTAGCGGTCGATCATCTCCTGCGCCTCGGCGCGGCCGATCTTGAGCGAGCTCGCGAGGCCAAAGGCCTGCTGGCCGTAGACGATGCCAAAGTTCACGGCCTTGGCGCGGCTGCGCAGCTGCGGCGTGACCTCCTCCACGGGCACGCCAAAGACGCGCGCGGCGGTGGCGGCGTGGAAGTCCGCGCCCTCGCAGAAGGCCGCGATCAGGTGCTCGTCCCCGGAGAGGTGGGCGAGCAGGCGCAGCTCGATCTGGGAGTAGTCGCAGGCGAGAAAGACGGACCCCTCGGGCACGGTGAAGGCCTGGCGCACGCGGTGGCCCAGCTCCGAGCGGGTGGGGATGTTCTGCAGGTTGGGGTCGGAGCTCGAGAGGCGACCCGTAGCCGTCACCGTCTGGTTGAGGGTGGTGTGGATACGCCCGTCGCCGGCAACGAGCGCGGGCAGGGCGTCGAGATAGGTGCTCTTGATCTTGGCGCGCTCGCGGTACTCGAGGACCTCGGCCACGATCGCGTGGTGCGCGGCGAGGTCGCCCAGCACCTTGGCGTTGGTGGAGTAGAAGCCGCGCTTGGTGCGCTTGAGTCCGTAGGTGGGAAGCCCCAGCACGTCAAAGAGGACGTGGCTGAGCTGCTGCGGGGAGTCGATGTTGAAGCTCTCGCCCGCCTCGGCGTGGATCTTGTCGACCATGTCGTCGATCTCGGCGCCGAGCTCGGCGGACTGGGCGGCCAGGACCTCGGTGTCCACGCCAAGGCCCAGGCGCTCCATCTCGGCGAGCACCGGCAGCAGCGGCATCTCCATCTCGTCGAACAGGCACGCGGAGCCGTCCTTCTCAAGACGATCGCGCAGGACGGCGACCAGGCGCTGGGCGCCTGCCGCCTCGAGCGCCGCGGCGGGGAGCGCCTCGGTGGGCTCGGGCAGGCCGCCCTCGAGGTAGGCCTCGGCGAGCTCGGGCACCGCAAAGCCGCCGCGCTCGGAGTCGAGCAAGTAGGCGGCAACGCCCACGTCAAAGATGCGCGCGGGGTCCGCCTCGCGCGGGGCGAGCGCCTCGGGGCGGGAGGAGTCGGCGGGGGAGAGGACGTGCAGCAGCGCCTTGACGTCGCCCGCGGCCAGGTGCCCCTCTCGGAAGAGGCGTGCGAGCGCCGCGTCGGCCTCGTCGCCCTCGAGCCGGCAGATCTTGTCGTCCGTGGCGGCCCAGAGCACGTGGGAGAGGCCAAAGAGTGCGCCCTCTGCGCGGTCGTCGTCGAGCGCCGCGCCGATCCAGCCGCCGGCGGCGATGGCCTCGTCGAGCGCCGTCGCCGCCTCGTCGCCGACGAGCGGGGCGGGAAGCTCGATCGCGGGAGCCGCGGGCGCCCCGCTCTTCTCGCCCAGCACGGCGCGCGCGACGGCCACGGCGTCGTCTCCGGCGAGCCGCACGAGGCGCGAGGTCATACCCGTGAAGCCGAGCGCCGAGAAGGCGCGCGCGACCTCGGCGGGGTCGAAGGTGGGGAAGCGCGCGTCGGAGAGGTCCAGCTCTATGGGGGCGTCCGTGCGGATCGTGGCCACGCGGCGGCTCACGAGCGCGTCGTCGATGTGGGCGCGCAGGTTCTCGCCCATCTTGCCCTTGACCTCGTCGGCGTGGGCGATGACCTCGTCGAGGCTGCCGTACTCCACGATGAGCGCGGCCGCCTTCTTGGGGCCGATGCCGGGAACGCCGGGGATGTTGTCGGAGGTGTCGCCCTTGAGGCCGTAGAAGTCCGGCACGAGCTCGGGCGTGATGCCGTGATAGAGGTCCTCCACGGTGGCGGGGTCCATGATCTCGACGTCCGTGACGCCCTTCTTGGTGGAGACGATCTTCACGCGGTCGGTCGTGAGCTGGTACATGTCGCGGTCGCCGGTGAAGAGCAGCATCGTGTAGCCCGCCGCCTCGCCGCGGCGCGCCAGCGTTCCCAGGATGTCGTCGCCCTCCCAGCCCTCGAGCTCGGCCACGGGCACGTCGAGGGCGGCGAGCAGCTCCTTGACCATGGGGAACTGCTCGTGCAGGGCCGGGTCCATCGGCGGGCGCTGGGCCTTGTAGGAGGGAAGCATCTCCATGCGCACCCGCGGCTTGCCCTTGTCAAAGGCGCAGATCACGCCGTCGGGGCGGAAGGTGTCCACGAGCTTGATGAACATGTTGAAGAAGCCGAAGAGCGCGTTGGTGGAGCGGCCGTCCGGAGCGTTCATGGGCTGGCGGATCGCGTGGAACGCACGGTGCATGAGGGAGTTTCCGTCGATGACGGCGATGGTGCGCGTGGTCTCGTCCATGGGGTTCCTCTCGTCTGTGTGCTCGCCCCATTGTAGGCGAGAAGGACCTGCGGGGCGCGGGGCCGCCCGCGGCGCGAGGTCCTTCTCGCCACAAAACGGCTCCACGACGGCAACGCAAACGCACCGCGAGCTTCACGCGGAGGCAACGGACGTGAAATAATGGCCTCTTAGAGTATTCCGCCGTAAGCCACACGCCAACGACGAGAAGGGGCGCACATGGGCAAGGACAAGGTCTCGCAGGAGTACGGTAGCCTGCTGTTCACGGACGCCGTGATGCAGGAGCGGCTGCCCAAGCCTACGTACAAGGAGCTTCGCCAGGTCATCGACGACGGCGCGCCGCTCGACCTCGACATCGCCAACGAGGTCGCGCACGCGATGAAGGAGTGGGCGCTCGAGAAGGGCGCCACGCACTTCGCGCACTGGTTCCAGCCGCTCACGGGCATCACGTCCGAGAAGCACGACGGCTTCCTCACGCCGATCGACGACGGCACGGTGCTCATGTCCTTCTCGGGCAAGGAGCTCGTCCAGGGTGAGCCCGACGCCTCGAGCTTCCCGAGCGGCGGCCTGCGCGCCACCTTCGAGGCCCGCGGCTACACCGCCTGGGACCCCACGAGCCCGGCCTTCATCAAGGACGAGGTCCTCTGCATCCCCACGGCCTTCGTCTCCTACACCGGCGAGGCGCTCGACAAGAAGACGCCGCTGCTGCGCTCGCAGGTGGCGCTCGAGACGCAGGCAAAGCGCGTGCTCGCGCTCTTTGGCCGCGAGCCCAAGCGCGTCTTCACCACCATCGGCCCCGAGCAGGAGTACTTCCTCGTGCGCGAGGAGGACTACGAGAAGCGTCCCGACCTCATCTACTGCGGCCGCACCCTTTTTGGCTGCGAGCCGGTCAAGGGCCAGGAGCTCGAGGAGCACTACTTCGGCGCCATCCGCCCGACGGTCAACGAGTTCATGAAGGAGGTCGACGACGAGCTCTGGAAGCTTGGCATCCCCGTCAAGACCAAGCACAACGAGGTCGCGCCCGCCCAGCACGAGCTCGCGCCGATCTTCGAGCAGGGCTCCCTTGCCATCGACGACAACCTCCTCACGATGGAGAAGCTCAAGCTCATGGCCACCCACCACGGCCTGGCCTGCCTCGAGCACGAGAAGCCTTTCGAGTACGTGAACGGCTCCGGTAAGCACAACAACTGGTCCATCTGCGCCGACGGCAAGAACCTGCTGGAGCCGGGCGCGGTGCCCTCCGAGAACCTGCAGTTCCTCGTGTTCCTGGCCGCGCTCGTCGCCGCCGTCGACGAGCATGCCGACCTGCTGCGCGCCTCCGTGGCCTCCGCGGGCAACGACCACCGCCTCGGCGCCAACGAGGCGCCCCCGGCGATCATCTCGGTCTTCCTGGGCGACCAGCTCCACGCCATCGTCGAGGCCCTCATCAACAAGGAGGAGCCCGAGGTCCACGAGGCCGAGCGCATGGACCTGGGCGTGCCCGCCCTGCCCGACCTCCTGCGCGACTCCACGGACAGAAACCGCACCTCGCCCTTCGCCTTCACGGGCAACAAGTTCGAGTTCCGTATGTGCGGCAGCCAGCAGAACCTTGCCGACCCCAACGTGGTCCTCAACACCGCGGTGGCCGAGCAGTGCGACCGCTTTGCCACCAAGCTCGAGGGCAAGACGGGCGACGAGTTCACCAACCTCGCCCTGCGCTGGGTGCGCCACACCCTGCGCGACCACCAGCGCGTGCTCTTCGAGGGCAACGGCTACTCCGAGGAGTGGGAGGCCGAGGCCGCCCGGCGCGGCCTGCCCAACCTCAAGACCACGCCGGACGCGCTGCCGTGCATGGTCAAGCCCGAGAATGTGGCGTTCTACGGCAAGTACAACGTTCTCAACGAGGCCGAGATCCACGCGCGCTATGTCTCCAAGGCCGAGCAGTACGCCAAGCTCCTCAACATCGAGGCCAACACCATGGTCTACATGGCTACCAACCTCTACCTGCCAGCGCTCTCCGAGTTCTCGGGCGACCTGGCCTCCACGGTGGCGACCAAGGCCGAGATCGGCATCGAGAGCCCGGTGGAGAAGGAGCTCGTGCGCACGCTGACCGACGGCATCTCGGCCATCCACGAGGCGGCCATCGACCTCGAGGCCAACAACGCCGCCGCGCACGCGGTCGAGGACCCGCAGGAGCAGTGCGACGCGTATCGCGACACGGTCCTGCCCTCGATGGAGCACCTGCGTGCCTGCGTCGACGCGATGGAGAAGGTCTGCGGCGCCGAGTACTGGCCCGTTCCCACCTATAACGAGATGCTGTTCTGGGTATAGCGTCCGCGCGCGACCCCGTGTGAGACACGTGCGGCTTCCGGACGATTCTTAAGCTGAGAACGTCCGGGGGCCGCACGTTTCCGTGGGAGGTGCGGATTCCGGACGCCTTGGCGAGAAGAACCGTCCGGGGGCCGCACGTTCTTATCGGCTGGCGCGTTCTTCTCGCCCTACGCGTCCTGCTCGTTGAGGCGCGCCACGACCTGGGGAAGCTCTCGGGCGAAGCGCTCCATCGGCCCGCGCCACACGGCGCCCCGCGGCCGCCCGTGGCCCACGTAGGCGGTGCGCAGGCCGCAGTCGGGCCGGACGATGTCGCGACGGGCGTCGTTGCCCACCATCAGGCACTCCTCGAGGCGCACGCCCAGCTGGTTGGCGAACTCCTGGTAGTAGCGGACGCTCGGCTTGCAGCGCGTGGAGTTGGAGTAGGTCGAGATGAGCGCGAAGTCGTCCTCGCTCACGCCCGCCCAGCCCATGCGGGCGCGGTCGCAGGCGAGCGAGAACGTGGGGTTGGTCGCGAGCGCGCAGGTGAGGCCGGTCGCATGCACGGCGTCCACGGCCTCGCGCGCGCCCGCCACGGGGCGCGCGGAGACGATGCCGCCGGCAAAGCCGGGCACGACCTCCCGCTCGTAGAAGTCGATCAGGTCGGCGATCGCGGGGTCGTCGAGCGGGATGCCGCAGGCGTCGAGGAAGGTCTGGACGTAGACCTGCTCGTTGGTGAGCGAGTCGGCGCGGTCCTGTGCGTCCATGGCGAGAAACCCGCGCATGAAGGGGACCGCGAGCGCGGCGGGGCTCGTGCGGGCGGCCTGGCCGAGCAGCCGCGCGGCGCCCGAGACGTAGCGGGCGATGAACGCCGTGAGGTTCAGGCGCAGCAGCGTGTCGTCCAGGTCAAAGAGGACCGCCTTGATCACGGGCCACTCCCTTCGCGCGGCGAAAACGTTCCTTCCGAAGAAATAATAAATACCCAGCCGCGGCGCTTGAAATACACACGCGAAAAACGCTACTCTATCCTCCGTGTGGGCACAGGGCCCGCACAACCGTATCTGTCGGCCCCCGAGAGCATGTAAGTTTCCACGTAGACGCCACGATTCTAGGCACTGCAGGCAGCGACCATGACGACCGGGGCCCCGTTGTTCGAAAGGGGTCCACCTTTGAGTGAGATTCAGAACTCGTCCATCTTTGCGCTGGATGACATCTCCGACGAGGAGATGAACAACCTCATCGACGGCACCGTGACCGACTTCGACGAGGGCGATCTCGTCACCGGCACCGTCGTGAAGCTCGAGCGCGACGAGGTCCTGCTTGACATCGGCTACAAGTCCGAGGGCGTCATCCCGTCCCGCGAGCTCTCCATCCGCAAGGACGTCAACCCGGCCGACGTCGTCGCCCTGGGCGACGAGATCGAGGCGCTCGTCCTTCAGAAGGAGGACAAGGAGGGCCGTCTCGTCCTCTCCAAGAAGCGCGCCGAGTACGAGCGTGCCTGGAACGCCGTCGAGGAGAAGTTCAACTCCGGCGAGACCGTCGAGGGCGAGGTCATCGAGGTCGTCAAGGGCGGCCTGATTCTCGACATCGGCCTGCGCGGCTTCCTGCCCGCCTCCCTCGTCGACCTCCGTCGCGTCAAGGACCTCAACGCCTACCTCGGCACCCGCATCGAGGCCCGCGTCATCGAGATGGACCGCAACCGCAACAACGTCGTCCTCTCCCGCCGCGTCGTCCTCGAGGAGGCCCGCAAGGCCGAGCGCCAGGAGATCCTCTCCAAGCTGCAGGTCGGCATGCGCCTCAAGGGCACCGTCTCCTCGATCGTCGACTTCGGCGCCTTCGTCGACCTCGGCGGCATCGACGGCCTCGTGCACATCTCCGAGCTCTCCTGGAACCACGTCAACCACCCCTCCGAGGTCGTCAAGGTCGGCCAGGAGGTCGAGGTCCAGGTGCTCGACGTCGACCTCAACCGCGAGCGCATCTCCCTCGGTCTCAAGCAGACCACCGAGGATCCCTGGCGCTCCCTCGTCAAGAAGTATCCCGTCGACGCCATCGTCGAGGGCACCGTCACCAAGCTCGTCACCTTTGGCGCCTTCGTCGACCTCGGCGACGGCGTGGAGGGCCTCGTGCACATCTCCGAGATGGCCAAGCAGCACGTCGACCAGCCGTCTCAGGTCTGCGCCGTGGGCGACACCGTCCAGGTGAAGGTCATGGAGATCGACCTCGACCGTCGTCGCATCTCCCTGTCCATGAAGGCCGCCGCCGAGACCCTCGGCACCGAGGTCGAGGTCAAGCCGCTCCCCGAGAGCGAGAAGCCGGCCGAGGAGCCCGAGGTCGAGGCTGAGGCCGAGGTCGAGACCGAGGCTGAGGCCACCGAGGAGTAAATCCTCCGCCTCATCCGATCTTCTGAGGGGGTCGTCCTTCGGGGCGGCCCCTTCTTGTACCCGGCAGGGAGGCCGAGAAGGTCCGGCGCTCAGACAGTCCTCGCCGCGCGTTGCGCGGCTGCGGAACTCGCGGCGGACCTTCTCGGCCTCCCCTTGAGCCTGAGAGGGGTTCCCATGACCTACGACATCGACAAGGACTATCTGCTCGACACCCTGCGCGCGTGCGTGGAGGTGGAGAGCCCCGTCGGCTACTATCCCGAGATCCACGCCTGGCTGCGCGAGGAGCTCGCCGAGATGGGCTACGAGATGACCGTGGACAACAACGCCACGGCCTACGTGCGCGTTCCGGGCAGAAGCGCCGAGAAGGTCGTGTGCCTGGGGGCTCACCTCGACACGATCGGCCTCGTCGTGCGCGGCCTCAACGCCGACGGCACCCTGCGCGTCCGCCAGCTCGGCGGCATCAACTATCACAGCATCGAGGGCGAGACGTGCCTGGTGCACTGCCGCGACGGGCGCACGGTGGCCGGTCAGGTCATCTGCGACCATCACTCCGTCCACGTGTGGGGAGAGGCAAAGACCGACGAGCGCACCGAGGACACCATGTCCGTGAGTCTCGTGGCCGACGTGAGCTGTCCCGAGGACGCCCGGGCGCTCGGCGTCACCGAGGGCGCCGTCGTGGGGATCGACCCGCACTTCGAGCGCTTCGACAACGGTTACGTGATCAGCCGCCACATCGACGACAAGGCGGCCGTCGCCGTCCTTCTCGACGTGCTTCGCTGGCTGGCGCAGACGGGGGAGCGCCCCGCGTACGACACGCTCTTCGCCTTCCCGATCTACGAGGAGATCGGCCGCGGCGGCTCCTGGGTGCCCGACGAGGTCAGCGAGTACGTGGCGGTGGACATCACGCTCATCGGCCCGGACTACGAGCGCTCCGACGAGCACTCCGTGGGCGTGATCTGCTCCGACGCCAAGGGCCCCTACGACTGGGCGCTCACCAACACGCTGATCGCCTGCGCCGAGGGCGCGTGCACGCCGGGCCGCTGGAACACGCAGGTGTGCTTCCACTACTCCACCGACGCCAACGCCGCCGCCCTGCACGGCAACGACCTCGCCGCCGGCGCCTTTGGCATGGCCTGTCTGAACACGCACGGCCGCGAGCGCTGCCACGTCGACGCGCTCGTGGAGACCGAGCGCCTCGCGCGCGCCTACGTCATGGGCGAGGGTCGCTAGGAAGAGGGCGCGTCCTTCTCGCCCGCGTGCATACGTGACGAGGCAAACGGGTATGACTTCAGAGTTCAACGAGCTGAGAAAGGCAAGAAGGGGAGAGCATGGCATCGGGTGATTGGCAGCGCAGGCTGGGGGAGTGGCTTCAGGGGCGACAGGGGCCGGACGACCTCGCGGTCTTCTCGACGAACCTCGCGATCGTCATCGTGATCGTGAACCTCTTTGCGCGCGTGAGCTGGCTCGGCTGGGTCGCGCTCGTGCTCATCGCCTACTCGATGTTCCGCATCCAGTCCAAGAACCTTGGCCGCCGCGCCCGCGAGAACGAGGCCTTCCTCAAGGCGCTCGGCCCGACGCGCCCGTGGGTCCAGAACCCCCGCGCCGCCTGGACGGAGCTGCGCACCTACAAGCACGTGAAGTGCTCCTCCTGCAAGCAGCGGGTGCGCGTGCCACGCGGCAAGGGCAAGCTCCGGGTCACCTGCCCGCGATGCAAGGCCAAGTTCGAGGTCAGGTCGTAGCCGCGCGCCTTCGGGACCGCTCACAGAATGACCGGCCAGAGAAGAACCTCCCAGTGCTACCGTTGTTTCGTTATGACAACGTGCCCGGGAGGTTTTCTCATGCTTGATAGAAGGAAGTTCCTGCAGGTCGCAAGTGCCGGAACCGCGACGTTTGCGCTCGCCGCCTGCAACGGCGCGACCGAGCCCGCCGCCGAGGGCGAGCAGCCCGCCGAGGACGAGCCCGCCGCCGAGGACGAGCAGCCCGCAGAGCCCGTCGCCGTGCGCGCCGTCGCCCTCAAGGGCCCCACCGCCATGGGCCTCGTGCGCTTCATGAGCGAGGTCGACAACGGCAACCTCGCCGACAACGACTACTCCTTCCAGATCGTGGCCTCCCCGGACGAGGTTACGCCGCTCATCGCCAAGGGCGAGGTGGACATTGCCGCGGTTCCCGCAAACCTCGCCTCGGTCCTCTACAACAAGACCGAGAAGGGCGTGCGCGCCATCGCAATCAACACCCTCGGCGTGCTCTATATCTGCGAGCTCGGCGACACCGTCCAGAGCGTGGCCGACCTCAAGGGCAAGACGATCTACGCCTCCGGCAAGGGCTCCACGCCCGAGTACGGCCTGCAGTACGTGCTCGAGAAGAACGGCCTCACGGTGGGCGAGGACGTGCAGATCGAGTGGAAGAGCGAGCACGCCGAGTGCGTTCAGGCGCTCGCGACGTCCTCCGGGCCGGCCGTGGCTATGCTGCCCCAGCCGTTCGTGACCACCGCGCAGGCGCAAAACGACCAGATCCGCGTGGCGCTCGACCTCACCGAGGAGTGGGACGCCGTCCAGAACGGCGACGAGCAGAGCTCCATGATCACCGGCGTCGCCATCGTGCGCGCCGCCTTCGCCGACGAGAGCCCCGCGGCCGTCGACGCCTTCCTCGACCACTATGCCGACTCCGTCGACTTCGTGAACGACGACGTCGAGGCCGCGGCCAAGCTCGTGGGCGACTACGACATCGTTCCCGCGCAGGTGGCGCAAAAGGCCATCCCCGAGTGCAACATCGTCTGCATCACCGGCGACGAGATGGCCGAGAAGCTCGCGGGCTACCTCGACGTCCTGGCCGAGCAGAACCCCGAGGCCGTGGGCGGCTCCGTTCCGGGCGACGACTTCTACTACGGCGCGTAGCCCTTGCGGGGCGGCCTCGACAACGGCATGCGGGAGGGCGGGCGCCTGAGGACCTGGGGCGTCCGCCTGCTCGTCGCGGCGTTTTGGCTCGCGGTCTGGCAGCTCGTGGCGTACGCCGTCGACTCGCGCATCATCCTCGTGGGACCGCTCGAGGTGCTCGCGCGCCTCGTCGAGCTCGCGGGGACCGGCGAGTTCTGGGCGTCCGTCGCGACCTCGCTCGCCCGCATCGGCGCGGGCTTTCTCGGCGGCGCCGTGAGCGGCGTGGTCCTCGCGGCCGCAGCGAGCCGACTCGCGGCCGTGCGAGAGCTGCTCGCCCCGGTAATGGGGGCGCTCAAGGCGGTGCCGGTGGCGTCGTTTGTGATCTTGGTGCTGCTGTGGGTGTCCTCCCGCGACCTCTCCGTGGTCATCGCCTGGATCATGGCGCTGCCGATCGTCTACACCAACGTCTGTGAGGGTATCTCCCAGACCGACCCCGCCCTGCTCGAGATGGCCGAGGTCTTTGGTCTGCGCGGGCTCGACCGGGTTCGCCTCGTCTACCTCTCTCAGGTCCTTCCGTACTTTCGCGCCGCCGTGTCGCTCGCGCTGGGGCTCTCATGGAAGGCGGGCATCGCCGCCGAGGTGATCGGCCTTCCCGACCTCACGATCGGCGAGCACCTCTATGACGCCAAGGTCTATCTCGACACCCCCGACCTCTTCGCGTGGACGGTCGCGATCGTCGTGGTGTCGGTCGCCCTCTCCGCGGTGGTGGGCAAGGGGCTCGACGCCGCCCTGCGCCGTTGGGAGGCGAGGCCATGAGAGCCGCCGTCTTCGAGCTGCGCGCGGTCGAGAAGCGCTATGGCGCGCTTGCGGTCCTCGCGGGCGCCACGGCGCGCTTCGAGGCCTGCCGCGCCCACGTTCTCATGGGGCCCTCCGGTGCGGGCAAGACCACGCTGCTGCACCTGCTGGCGGGCCTCGAGAGTCCGGACGCGGGCGAGGTCGTGCGCCCTGCCGGCGTCCGCCTGGGCATGACCTTCCAGGAGGACCGCCTGCTCGACAACCTCACCGCCACGGCCAACATCCGTCTGCCGCACGCCCGTCTGCGCGGGGCGGAGCGAGAGGCCTTTCTCGCCCGTGAGCGCGCCGCCCTCGCCGCGGTGGGGCTTCCCGTGGACGCCCGTCCCGTGCGCGAGCTCTCCGGCGGCCAGCGCCGTCGCGTGGCCATCCTGCGCTGCGCGCTCGCAGACGCTGACGCCCTGCTCTTCGACGAGCCCCTCAAGGGCATGGACGAGAAGACCGTGGCGCGGGTGATGGACTGCGTGGTGCCGCTGTTTTCTGGCAAGACCGTCTTCTGGGTCACCCACGACGAGCGCGAGAATGGCCTCCTGCCCGACCCCGTCCCCTGGACGGTCCGTGACGGTGGCGTGTTCAAACTTTAAGGGCTCCATCCGACCTGCGGCGGGGGCGCGCCCTCTGCGAGGGGGCGGGTCAACATACCTCAGATGCGAGTTTTTGCGCAGCAAACTGTTTGAGCAGATGAGGTATGTTGACCCGCCCTACCCCGCATGTGCGATGATAGGAACTTACATCAGAGGGAGGAGACTTCATGCACGTTATCTATCTGGCGGGCGGGATCGCGTCCGGAAAGTCGACCGTCGCGCGCGTCTTCGAGGAGCTCGGCGCCGTGAGGATCGACCTCGACGACCTCTCGCGCGAGGCGCTCGCGCCCGGGTCGCCGATTCTGCCGCAGATCAAGGAGGCGTTCGGCGACGACGTCATCAACCCGGTGGGCGGCATCAAGCGCGAGCTGCTCGCCGAGCGCGCCTTCGCCACGACCGAGCGCACGGTCACGCTCGAGGAGATCGAGCTGCCGCTGATCGACGAGCTGCTGCGCGCCCGCGTGGCCGAGCTCGCCGAGCAGGAGCGCGCCGAGCGGGAGAAGGACCCCGCGGCCGCCGAGAAGGTCGTGGTCGTCGAGGTGCCGCTGCTCGACCGCATGCGCGGCTCGTTTGACATGGCAGACGAGATCGTGGGCGTCGTGTGCCCCACGCCGGCGCGGCGCGCCCGTGCGGCGCAGCGCGGCATGGACCCGCGCGACTTCGACCGTCGCCTCTATCAGCAGCCCTCCGAGGCCTACATCAAGGCGCACAGCAGCTTCGTCTTCAACAACATCCACACCGCCGACGTCTTCGACCGGGAGATTCGCGACTGGTGGCACGAGCGCGAGACGCAGGGCTGGGACAACGTGCCCAAGAAGGGCCGCGCGGGTGCCCAGGCATAGCCGGCCCGAGCGACTCGCTCGCTGGTATCGCGTCATACCGCTCGTCCTTCTCGGCCTGACGCTCGTCTTCTCGGCAGGGCTGGCGGCCGCTCCGCTCGAGTGGGTGCGGTCGGTCGCGTACCCGGTGAGCCACGCGCAGACGATCGAGGACGCCGCCGCGCGCCACGGGGTGGACCCGCTGCTCGCCTGCGCGGTGATCAAGTGCGAGTCGGGCTGGGACGAGGACGCCGTCTCGTACGCCGGCGCCGTGGGCCTTATGCAGGTCATGCCGGCGACCGCCGAGAGTCTGAACGGCCTCGGGCTGGTGAGCGCGGACCAATACGACCCCGCCGCGCTCGTGGACCCCACCGTGAACATCGAGTACGGCTGCGCCTACCTCGGTTACCTGCAGACACACCTCTCGAGCCTCGACGAGGTGATCGCCGCCTACAATGCCGGCATCGGCGCCGTGCAGGGTTGGCTCGCGGACGGGGGGTCACTGCCCGAGCAGATCGAGTACGCCGAGACGCGCGCCTACCTCGAGCGCGTGCGCGAGGCGTACGAGGGCTATCAGAGAAGCTACCCGGAAGGGATCACCTCCGCCGAGTAGAAGGCCTGTGCTATTTGTAGACTTCGCGTCGATGGCCGACCTTGATCGCCTCGATGACGAGGCGGCCGTCGCCGAGTCGGCACAGGAGCCGGTAGTCTCCTACCCGATAGCGCCAGAGCCCGGACTTGACGCCGACGAGGGACTTGCCCTGCGCCCTTGCGTCTGCGCAGCCCTCCAGGCTCTTCTCGACCCAGGCGATCAGCATCCTGCGCACGAACGGGTCCAGCTTCTTGAGCTGTCGGAGCGCGCCGGAGGTGAACTCGACCCTCCAGCTCATAGGCCGAGCTCGCCCTTCACCTCATCGAGCGTGTACCTCACGCCATCGTCCTCGGCAATCGCCCTCTCGAGCTCCTGGACGTCAAGGAAGTCCTCGATGCGCTCCATGATCGACTCTCGCGCAAACTCCGAGAACGTCTTGCCCTCGAATGCGGCAAACCTCTTCGCGACCTCGGCCTCGCCGTCGCTCATGCGTATCGTCAGTGTGGCCATGGGCCCTCCCTCTCTGGTGAATACATTGTATTCTATACCCGAGGACGGCACGCGGTAACGCGACGCGGCCAAGAGGGAGAAGAACGCGGTCGGAAGCGCGGCGTCGCCTACGGTCTTACGAGAGAGCGGTAGACGTCGAGCAGCGCGTCGTCGCGCCCAAGCTCGAGATACGCGCCCATGAGCGGGCGCGCGACCGAGAAGAGCCCGGCGTCGACGCAGGCTCCGACGGCGTCGCCCGTCCGCGACCTCAGCGCGCCGAGGTCTCCCGGCGGGATCTCTCCGGCCTCGAGCACGTCGAGCACCTCGGGCTCCTCGAGGGGGCGCAGGCCCTCGCCCCCGGCCTCGAGAAGGTCGGAGAGCTCGCTTCTCGCCTGGTCGGCGATGTCCTCGTGCAGCATGATGGCTCGCTGGTAGCAGGCGACGGCGAGGTCGCTCCTGCCGAGCTTCCACTCCATGAAGGCGAGCCGATAGAAGCAGATCGCCATCTCGCGCACGGTGGGGCAGGTCTCGATCGTGCGCTTGAGGAGGTCGGCCGCCTCGAAGATCCTCGACGCCTCCTCGAGGCAGCGCACCTTGGAGAGCGCCGCGTCCGGCGTCGCCGGGGCCACGCGCATGAGCTCGTCGGCGTGCGCGAGGGCCTCGGGGATGCGCCCGAGCATCGTGAGCGCTCGCGACGCATAGGAGTGGGCGGCGTAGTACTCGTCGGGGACGAGCCGCACGCGTCGCCCGTCATCATCGGTGAGGTTGTACGCAACGCGCTCGGGCACGGAGTTGAAGTAGCGGTAGACGCAGTCCTGGTCGTCGAGGTAGAGGCCGGTCTCGACGATGGGGGAGAGCACGGCCTCGAGCGAGCCCACGAGGGCGTCGAGCTGCTCGGGCGTGGGGTCGGCCTCGAGGGTCGCGCGCCCGGCGCGCGTCGCCGAGCCGAGCGTCCCGCCGTCCACGAAGAGCTCCGCCAGCGCGCGCTGGTCCGTGACGTCGACCGTGCCGTCCACGAGCGCCTTGCTCACGTGCTCGCACGCCTCGGCGACGGTGAGGTCGTCCGTGGCGCCCCTCAACGCAATGAGCTGGGACACCGCCTCCTGGGTGGTGGTACCGAGCCTGCCCGCCAGGTCGTTCCACGCGCCGGCGCGCCCCGCCTTCTCCATGATGCCGAGGTCGCAGACGCGCGCGGCTCCGCAGGACCGTCGCAGGGCGTCGGCGCAGGGCGCGCTGTCGAGCTCCACCGGGAGCCATCGCGTCGCGGGGCAAAGCTCCGCCCCGTCGAGCTCGGCGAAGGGCTCGACGGGCGCGAACCAGCCCTCGTCGTCGAGGGCGTAACGCAGGGCGGGGTCCTCGGGCAGGCCCACGTCGACCGCCTTGGGCGAGCGGGCCGCCGCGCGCAGGCGCTCGAGGGCGTCCTTCGTGAGGTCTGCCGCGAGCAGCACGTCCTTCTCGCCATGCTCGTGGCAGTTGACGACCACGCGCCTCACGCCCTCCGCGGCGGCGAAGGCGCGCCGCGCGAGCAGCAGGGCGAGCCGCAGCGCGTAGGCGCGCGCCCACGCCTGCGGGCTGCGGACGCCCGCGAAGGCCAGGCACGCCGGGCGCGGGACCGTCACGTCGATGCCAAGAAGGCCGCGCTCGAGGTTGACCTGGAAGTCGAACTCGATCCGGAAGGGGGCGGGGAGGTTCTCGACGGAGTCCGCGAAGCGCAGCCGGCAGGACCACTCGCCTCCCGCCTCCGCCCGGTCGAGAAGGTCTGTGACCAGAGGACGCTCGCAGGACCGGGGCGTCAGGTCGCAGACGCCCGAGAGGACCTGCGTGAGCCTCCAGATGGGGGAGGCCTTCTCCGGCCAGCTGCCGCTCATGAGGTCGTCGTTGACGTTGAGCACCGCCTCGAGCGTGGTCAGGCGGTCGTAGGCCTCCTCGGGGAGGGGCTCCTCGGTCCGCAGCGTGAGCCACCAGCGCCCGTTTCTCCTGAGCTTGATCGCGCCGACGGGGGCGGGGGCGTCCCACTCGAGCAGGCCCGCTCGCCGAAGCAGCGAGGGCAGCATGCCGTAGCTTGACGGGTCTGCGTGATGCACGAGGTCCTGCAGGGCGAGCAGCACGTCGCCGGCGTGCGCGAGCATGCCGTCGAGATTTGCCTCCCCGCCGCGCCGGGGCCGGGCGGGGGCGGTCCCCTCGGGCGTGGCGTCAGGCCCCTCAGGCGCTTCGGCGTGCCCCGCGGCCTGAGAGGGCGCGGGCGCGCTCATCCACGGCTCGTCCGCAAAGTCCTTCTCGGTACGCCCCCTGCGGCGCTCCATGCCCTGGTAGACGAGAAGCGCGAGCACGGCGACGACCACCGCTCCCAGACGTCCCGCGATCTTGGTGTCGTTGGGACCCTCTTGGGCAAGCAGCAGGCACGCGATGACAACGAGGATGGCGACGAGCACTATGACGAGCGCCCGCATGACGCCGCGGCTCCTGCCGTCCCCTGTGTTGCCCATCGGTCTCATGCGCCTCCTCTCGACGAGGTCCATTCTACCCGCTGGAGTGTCTGGCGAGAAGTCAAAATCAGAACATCTGTACTATTTCTGTCGAATGGGGTACACTATCGGAACCGAGGGAGGAGGCGCGGATGGAGCGCAGGACGGCAGAGAAGAACGAGCGCTTTGGCGGCGAGCTCGTGCGCTTTGGGCGCGAGTCGGGCGGGGAGCCGCTCAAGGTGGTCTCCCCCTATGAGCCTGCGGGCGACCAGCCCCAGGCAATCGAGAAGCTGGCCGACGGCGTGGAGCGGGGGCTCCGCTACCAGACGCTGCTGGGCGTCACCGGCTCGGGCAAGACCTTCACCATGGCCAAGACCATCGAGAAGCTTGGTCGGCCCACCCTCATCATGGAGCCCAACAAGACGCTCGCCGCCCAGGTGGCGAGCGAGATGCGCGAGCTCTTCCCCAACAACGCCGTGGTCTACTTCGTCAGCTACTACGACTACTACCAGCCCGAGGCCTACGTCCCCCAGACGGACACCTACATCGAGAAGGACGCCTCCATCAACGAGGAGGTGGAGAAGCTGCGCCACCAGGCCACCTCGAGCCTGCTCTCGAGGCGCGACGTCATCGTGGTGGCGTCGGTCTCCTGCATCTACGGCATCGGCAGCCCGGAGGACTATGCGGGCCTCGCGCCCAACGTGAGCAAGGACGAGCCGCTCGAGCGCGACGAGCTCATCCACAGCCTCATCGACATCCAGTACGACCGCAACGACTACGACCTCTCGCGCGGCACGTTCCGCGTGCGGGGGGACACCGTGGACGTCTTCCCGCCCTACGCGGAAAACCCGCTCAGGATCTCTTTTTTCGGCGACGAGGTGGAGCTCATCGCCGAGGTGGACAATCTCTCGGGCGAGATCGTGCGCGAGTTCGACGCCATCCCCATCTGGCCGGCGTCCCACTACGTGACCGAGCACCCCAAGGTCACCCACGCCCTCGAGACCATAAGCGAGGAGCTCGAGGCCCGCGTGGCGGAGCTCAAGGCCGCCGACATGCTCCTCGAGGCCCAGCGTCTCGCGCAGCGCACGAGCTATGACCTCGAGATGCTCGAGACCATGGGCTACTGCAACGGCATCGAGAACTACTCGCGCCACCTGGACGGCCGCAAGGCCGGCGAGCCGCCCTACACGCTCATCGACTACTTCCCCAAGGACATGCTCTGCATCATCGACGAGTCCCACGTCACCGTGCCTCAGATCCGCGGCATGTACGAGGGGGACCGCTCGCGCAAGGTCACGCTCGTGGACCATGGCTTCCGCCTGCCCTCGGCGCTGGACAACCGGCCGCTGCGCTTCGATGAGTTCGAGGAGCGCGTTCCGCAGTTCATCTACGTCTCGGCCACGCCCGGAGACTACGAGGAGTCGGTCACCCAGCAGGAGGTCGAGCAGATCATCCGTCCCACGGGCCTGCTCGACCCCAAGGTGGACGTGCGTCCCGTGCGCGGCCAGATCGACGACCTCATCGCCGAGATCAAGGACCGTGTGGCGCGCAAGGAGCGCGTGCTCGTGACCACGCTCACCAAGCGCATGGCCGAGGACCTCACCGACCACCTGCTCGACGAGGGCGTGCGGGTGAACTACATGCACTCCGACACCGCCACGCTCGATCGCGTGGACATCATCCGCGACCTGCGCGTGGGCAAGATCGACGTGCTCGTGGGCATCAACCTTTTGCGCGAGGGCCTCGACATACCGGAGGTCTCGCTGGTCGCCATCCTTGACGCGGACAAGGAGGGGTTCCTGCGCAACCGGCGCTCGCTGATCCAGACCATGGGCCGCGCGGCGAGAAACGCTCAGGGCGAGGTCATCATGTACGCGGACGCCATCACGGACTCCATGCGCGAGGCCATCGGCGAGACGGCGCGGCGCCGGCAGATCCAGGAGGCGTTCAACGCCGAGCACGGCATCGTGCCGCGCACCGTCAAGAAGTCGATCACGGACGTCTCGTCGTTCATCTCGGAGGCCGAGGCCACGCTCGAGGGCAAGACGCGCGACCGTCACGGCACCGGCAGCCACGGCGCCTTCGAGACGCTCGCGGGGGAGGCGTCGCCGACGGCCGACGTCGAGGCCACGTCCGACGCGCTCGCGGAGGAGCTCGCGGGGCTCTCGGAGTCCGAGCTCGCCGACGTCCTCGACGCCCTGGAGGAGGAGATGGCAGTGGCCTCGGAGGCCATGGACTTCGAGACGGCCGCCCGCATCCGCGACCAGATCGTCGCCATCCGCACGCGCGCGGAGGGCAGCTCCGCCGACGCCGTCATCGCCCGGCTAAAGTCCGGAGCGCGCAAGGGCTCGGCCCACGCCACCCGTCGCCGCTACCGACCGCACAAGAAGTAGGGGTCTGCCATGTCGCAACTGTTCGACCCGGCCGAGAAGAGCCTCTTCGGGTACCTCTCCCGCGCCTTCGACACCTTTGACGAGCGGCCGCTCGCCGACGTGGACAGCCTCGTTCTGGCGTGTCTGTCGTACTTCCGCTATCAGGGCGACGCCGTGCGGTCGCGCGAGGGCTCGCCCGTGCGGGAGCTCTTCCGCGCCGAGTGGGTCGAGGCCATGACGCGGGGGCTCTGGAACCCCGAGGGGCTCGCGCGGCTGCTCGCACTCGTGGCGGCGAGCCCGCGCTTTCGCGACCTTCGCGTGAGCGACTACGTAGACGACTTCGACGAGGCGGCCGAGAAGCAGTTCTCGGCCTGCGTGCTGCGCCTGCCGGGCGGCGGGGCGTACGTGTCGTTTCGCGGGACGGACAACACCCTCGTGGGCTGGAAGGAAGACTTCAACATGGCCTTCGAGACCGGCGTGCCGTCCCAGTACGCCGCGATCGACTATCTCGAGCGCGTGGCGCCCACGATCGAGGGGCCCCTCTACCTGGGCGGGCACTCCAAGGGCGGAAACCTCGCCGTCTGCGCCCTGGCACGCTGCTCGGCGGGGGTCGCCGCGCGCGTCGGCCGGGCCTTCTCGCACGACGGGCCGGGCTTTACCGAGGAGGCGCTCGCCGACGAGCTCTGGCAGGAGCGCTCAGCCCTGGTGTCAAAGACGGTCCCGCGCTCCTCGGTCATCGGCATGCTCTTCGAGCGCCAGGAGGACTATGCCGTCGTCGACTCCTCCACGATGGGCCTCACCCAGCACGACCCCTTCTCCTGGGTCGTGGAGGGGACGGACTTCGTGCGCCAGGAGGGACTCGGCCGCGGGGCGAGCTTCGTCGACAAGGGCCTCAACGAGTGGATCGCCAGCATGACGCGCGCGGAGCGCGAGGGCTTCGTGGAGGCGCTCTTCTCGGTGCTCGACGCGGCAGGCGAGGACACCTTCGCCGAGCTCAGCGGCAACTGGCAGGCGTCGGTGCCGGCGATGCTCAGGCGCCTCGGCGAGCTCGAGCCCGAGCGGCGCGGTCACATCACGCGGGCGCTCGCCCTTCTCGCCCAGGCGTTTGTCCCCGACTTCGAGCTGCCGCAGATGCCCCAGATGCCCGACTTCGAGCTGCCCCAGTTCCCCGACCTGGCGGAGCTTCTGCCGGGTAAAATGGGTGGGCAGGGCACTGACCGGACAGAGGAGGGCTGAGATGGCGGCAAAGATCGTGGTGGCGTGCGGATCCGGCGTGGCGACGTCCGAGATGGTCGCCGCCAGGCTGCGCAGGCTGCTCTCCGAGAGGGGCGCCGAGGCCGAGGTCGTGGCGGTTGACGTGGCTCACGTCGACGATGCCCTCGAGGGCGCCGCGGCCTTCGTCCCCGTGGTGAGGCCCGAGCGCGACTACGACGTCCCCACCGTGAGCGGCGTCGCCTTCCTCACGGGCATGAACCAGGACAAGGAGCTCGACCGTCTGCTCGAGTTCCTCGGCGAACGCTAAATATGAGCAACTGTCCCATTTCACATAGAGAGTAAGCCGCCCCCGAAGGACACGCCCCTCTCGAGAAGACCGTGGCGGCTCGTCCGTTACGCGAGGCCCGCTGGCCCGGGGCTCTTCTCGCGCGATTTCTGTGCAGCAGTGAGCGGCGAGAAGAACCCCGGGCCAGCGGGCCTACCGCCGCGCGTATGCCGCCACGATCTTCTCGGCGGCGAGGATGCCGTCGGTGGCGGCGCTCATGATGCCGCCCGCGTAGCCCGCGCCCTCGCCCACGGGCCAGAGGCCGCGGACACCCACGCTCTGCCCGTCGTTGCCGCGGGTCACGCGCACCGGCGAGCTCGAGCGCGTCTCCACGCCCGTGAGCACCGCGTCCGCAGCGTCAAAGCCGCGGAGCTTGCGGCCGAGCACGGGAATCGCCGCGCGCAGCGTCTCCGTCACGTAGTCCGGCAGGCAGAGCGCCACGTCGCCCCACGCCACGCCGCGCGGGTAGGTGGGCGCCACGCGCCCGCCGGCGCTCGAGGGCGCGCCGGTGAGGAAGTCTCCCACGAGTTGGGCCGGCGCCACGTACGCGCCGCCGCCCGCCGCGAAGGCCGCCCGCTCGCAGCTCCGCTGCAGCTCCACGCCCGCGAGCACGTCGTCGCCGGGCAGGTCCTCGGGGAAGACGTTGGCGAGCAGCCCCGAGTTGGCGTTTTGGCCCGCGCGGTCCGAGAGGCTCATGCCGTTGGTGCAGACGCCGCCCGGCTCGCTCGCGGCGGAGACCACGTAGCCGCCGGGGCACATGCAAAACGAGAAGGCGCTCCGCCCGGAGGGCAGGTGGCAGGAGAGGCTGTAGGGCGCGGCGCCGAGCGTGGGGTGGCCCGCCGCGTCCCCGTAGAGCGCGCGGTCGATCTGTGCCTGCAGGTGCTCGATGCGCACGCCCATCGCAAAGGTCTTGCGCTCCATGGGCACGCCGCGCTCGCGCAGGAGCTCGAAGACGTCGCGCGCGGAGTGCCCGCAGCACAGGACCACGCAGTCCGCGGCCACGCGCTCCTCGAAGACGCCTCCGTCGTCGCGCGTGGCCGCAAGGGTCACGCCGCGAACCGCGCCGTCGCTCACGTCGAGGTCGGTCATGCGGCAGCGACAGCGGACCTCGCCGCCCGCCTCCTCGATCTGCCGCACGATGTCGGTCACCACGCGCGGCAGCACGTCGCTTCCCACGTGGGGCTTGGCGTCCCAGAGGATCTCGCGCTGCGCGCCTGCGGCGACGAAGGTCTCGAGGATGAGGCGATGGGCCGGGCTCTTGGTGCCCGTCTGGAGCTTGCCGTCAGAGAAGGTCCCCGCGCCGCCGACGCCAAACTGGATGTTGCTCTCGGGGTCGAGCGCGCCCGTCTCGTTGTGCCTGTTCACGACCTCGCCGCGGCGGGCGGCGTTGTCCCCGCGCTCCACGAGCAGGGGCTCGAGGCCGGCGCGTGCGAGCGAGAGCGCGCAGAACAGGCCCGCGCACCCGGCGCCCACGACGACCGGGCGCGGTGCGTCGCGACGCTCGACGCGCTCCGGGAAGCCGAAGGGGCGCTCGTCCACGACGCGCACGTTCTTGTTTGCCCGCTTCTTGGCGAGGCGGGCGAGAAGGGCCTGCTCGGCGCCCGGTCCGCCCGCGAGCTCGACGCGCAGCGTGAAGGTGAGGTGCACGTCCCCGCGCTTGCGGGCATCGATCGAGCGGCGCCTGCGCTCGACGGACCCGAGGTCCTTCTCGCCCACGCGCAGCTTGCGCGCGACGGCCCTGCGGCATGCGGCGAGCTCTCGCGCGTCGGTGCCGTCGAGCGTGGAGAGGGGTATGCGGATCCCGGAGACCTCGAGCATGGGCGTCCTTTCACGCGTAGGTTGTCATGCCTATTGTCCCACGTCCCGTCAGGCGCGGCTCCCGGCGGACTCCGCGGCGGCGCGCCCGGCGACGAGGCCGCTCTTCCACGCCCAGGCGAGGTTGTACCCGCCGCACGCGCCGTCGACGTTCAGCGCCTCGCCGCAGGCGAAGAGGCCCGACGCCTCGCGCGCCTCGAGCGTCTCCGGGCGGAACTGCGAGCACAAAAGCCCGCCGCGCGTCACCTGCGCACGCTCTGGCTCGGCGGGACCCTGCACAACAAAGCGCAGGTCAAAGGCCTTCTCGAGCGCATCAGGCCCAAGGGCTGCCGCAATCACGGGATCGAGCACGCCCGCGCAGCTGCCCGCCGCGCGCCCGAGGCCGCGCGCGAGCTCGCGGTCGAGCCCGCCGGTGAGGTCGAGCGCGACCACGTCCCCGGGAAGCACGACTCGCGAGAGGTCAAACACCGCGATGCCCGAGAGCCCGTAGCTGCGGAAGAGCACCTCGCCGGTCTCGCGGGCCACCTCGGCGCCGTCCCGGACCAGACGCGCGACCACGTGCGCGCGGCGCCCGTCGAGCCCCTCGAGCGCCACGCCCGCGGGCGCCGAGCAGGCGAGCGAGCAGAGCACGGGCTCGTACGGCGCGCACGCAAGACCGATCGAGCGCGTGACCCCCTCGCCGCCGCCCGCCGCCAGGACGAGCGAGGTTCGCATAAGTCCCGTTTTTGACCTCGAATCGGGCTCAAAAAGGGGCGACGTGCGAACCTCACGGCGAGACATCGAGACGTCCACGACCTCGCGCGCCGGCGCCAGCACCACGCCGGCCCGGCGGGCCCGCGAGAGCAGCACCTCGCGCACGGAGGACGCCTGCCGCGAGAGCGGGTAGAGCCGCCCGCCCTCCTCCTCGGCCCAGGCGAGCCCGCACTCCTCGAAGAACGCGAGCACGTCGTCGCCAAAGCGCGGGCCGCAGGTCGTCGCCACGAACGAGGGGTCGTTGTAGCGCTCCCACGCGGGCGCGGGCCCGCACAGCGCGGCGTTCATGAAGTTGCAGCGGCCGTTGCCCGTGGCCAGGATGGAGCGCCCGCACGCGAGCGCGCGCTCCAGAACCACCACGCTCGCCCCGGCCTCGGCGGCCGCGATCGCGGCGGCGAGACCCGCGGCCCCGCCGCCGACCACGGCGACGTCGCAGCGCTCGGGGACGCGCACCGCCGCCGCTGCGGCGAGCGCCTCCTCGCGCGCCTGCGACCTCGAGGTCCTTCTCTGCCCGCGCGCCAAGCTACGCGTCCTGGCCGCGCAGCGCGTCCACGAACTCCGCCGTGCGGACCACCGTGTCGACGGCCTCGGAGAGCGTGCCCGCGGGCAGCTCGTCCTCGAAGGTGCCGGCGTCGCACGCCGCGGCGATCTTGGGGTCGATGGGCAGCTGGCCCAGCGCCTCGATCTCGAAGGCCTCGGCGGTCTGCTGCAGGCGGCTCGGCCCGAAGGGGTAGATCTTCTCGCCGCACTGCGGGCACTCGACGTAGGCCATGTTCTCCACGATGCCCAGCACGGGCACCTGCATCATGTTGGCCATGTTCACGGCCTTGCCCACGACCATCTGCACGAGGTCCTGCGGCGAGCTCACGATCACGATGCCGTCGACCGGCAGGGACTGGAAGACGGTGAGCGGCACGTCGCCGGTCCCCGGGGGCATGTCCACGAGCAGGTAGTCGAGCTCGCCCCAGGCGCAGTCCTCCCAGAACTGCTTGATGGCGCCGGCGACCACGGGCCCGCGCCAGATGACGGGGTCGGTCTCGTTCTCCAGGACGAGGTTGGCGCTCATGACCTTGATGCCGCTCTTGGTGAGCACGGGGACGATGAGCTCGTCCACGCCGCGGGCGCGCGCTCCGGCGAGGCCCATCATGCGGGGGATCGAGGGGCCGGTGACGTCCGCGTCGAGGATGCCGACCTTGGCGCCGCGGCGGGCGAGCTCGACGGCCAGCGCGCCGCACACGAGCGACTTGCCCACGCCGCCCTTGCCCGAGACCACGCCGATGACGTGGCGGACGTTCGAGTAGTCGTTCTGGGGGAACTGCTCCGGGCCCTGGGGCTGCCTGCTGCCGTGCAGCACCTCGTCGACCTCCTGGCGGAGCTTCTCCTGATCGCTTGCTTCCATGCTGTTCCTCTCTCCTGCGCCGTACGCCGGCGCCTGTGCGCAACGTCTCGATTCTACCCAAGCGCGGGCCCGGCTATGGCCCATACTGTTGCAAACGGCGCGCAGGGCGCCGCAACGAGAGGGGAGTCAGCCATGATCTTCACGTCGCTCGCCAGCGCCGCCGCAAACGACCTGTCCCAGGAGCGCTACCAGAGGGCCCTGGAGTTCCTCGCGCGCCCGGACCTCGCCGAGCTGGAGCCCGGCCGCCACGACGTCATGGGCGACGAGGTCTTTGCCAACGTCCAGGAGATCACCACCGTCCCCGCGGGCGAGAAGAACTACGAGGCGCACCGTCGCTACGCCGACATCCACTACGTCATCAGCGGCACCGAGCTCCTGGGCGTGGCCCCGGTCGCGGAGTGCGCGCCGGTCGGCGAGTTCTCCGAGGCGGACGACTTTGGCCTCTACACCCCCGGCGACCGCGAGGGCTGGGTGACCCTGCGCGAGGGCGAGTTCGTGGTCACGCCCCCCTGCGACGCCCACAAGCCGGGCTGCTGCCCGGGCGAGCCCGCGCCGCTCAAGAAGATCTGCGTGAAGGTGCTCGTTGACTAGCGCCGACGCGCCGCTCGCCGTCGGCGACGACTGGGGCCAGGGCTGCGGGGCCAACTGCTTCACGCTCGACGAGGACGGCTTCACCTGCCGGCGCGTGCTCGACGTCCCGGAGGTCTGGCGCGTCGAGCTGCTCATGCACGACACCTTCCTGCCCTCGGTCAACGCCTTCGTGGTGCTGGACGGCGGCGAGGCGCTCGTGGTGGACGCCGGGACGCCCGACCCGCTCAACGACACGCGCCTCATGCGCGCGCTGCTGGGGCTGGGCGTGGACCCGGCGGAGACGCCCACGACGCTCTTCTGCACGCACGCCCATATCGACCACGTGGGGCTCGCGCGCGAGCTCGCCGAGGCCGGCGCGCGCGTGCTCGTCCCGGAGGGGGTCCTCGCGGACATGCGCCGCTTCGCCGTGCCCGCGTGGCGCGACGGGATGGCGGCCCGCATGTGCGCGGAGGGCGCCTCCGACGCGGAGGCCGCCGAGCTCGCGGACGTCATCTGGGACCACGTGGTCAACTTCGAGAACGAGAAGATCGCGTTTGGCACGGTGGCGCCCGGCGAGGCGGTGCGGCTCGGGCGATGGGCCTTCGAGGTCGTGTCGGCGCCCGGGCACACGGTCGGGCAGTGCGTGCTCTGGGAGCCGGAGACGCGCACGGCGTTTCTCGGCGACGCGGTCCTGTTTCTGTGCTCGACCTGCATCGGCTTCTGGGACGAGGGCGAGGACCCGATCGGCGAGCAGCTTCGCACCCTGCGAGCGCTCGCCGACCGCGGCATCGAGCACGCTTACATGGGCCACGGCCTGCAGGAGGGGAGCGTCGCCGAGCGCTGCCTCGCAAACGCGGGCCATCACGAGCGGCGCAGCGCCCGCGCGCTGGCGGCGATCGAGGAGCGCCCGGGAAGCACGGGCTACGAGCTCGTGCCGGCTATGGGCTGGCGCGCGCCCTTCGACCGCTGGGCCGAGACCCCGGCCCTGACGCGGTGGTTCCTCGTGTCCGAGAGCATCGCGCATCTCGACCACCTCGTGGCCACGGGCGCCGTCCGCCGCGAGCCCGACGCCGCCGGCGTGAGCCGCTACTTCGCTGCGGAGTAAGCCTACCGGGGGCCTGCCGGTGTTCCTTCAGGAAGTGCGCTGAGCGAAACCTCCCTACGGAACAAGAGCGCCCCCGGCAACCAATTCTCCGCAGCGAGCAGCGACGACGGAAGAGGTCCGGCTCGTGGCGCCCGGCGTGCCACCTCGGCGTCGCGGTTTACCTAAAGGTGGGCTGCGATGGGCTGGGGGCATTCCGTAGGGAGGTTTCGCGCAGCGCACCTCCCGGAGGAATGCCCCCAGCCCCCCACGGGCTACAATCGAAGGTCGGTCAACCGGCACATTCGAGGAGGGTCCCATGGCCCAGGACGCAATCGTCATCCGCGGCGCGCGCGAGCACAACCTCGCGGACGTGGACGTTGACATACCGCGCGACAAGCTCGTCGTGATCACGGGCCTCTCGGGCTCGGGCAAGTCGAGCCTCGCCTTCGACACCATCTACGCCGAGGGCCAGCGCCGCTACGTCGAGTCCCTCTCCAGCTACGCCCGGCAGTTCCTCGGCCAGATGGACAAGCCGGACCTCGACTCCATCGACGGCCTCTCGCCGGCGGTCTCCATCGACCAGAAGACCACGTCGAGAAACCCGCGCTCCACGGTGGGCACCGTGACGGAGATCTACGACTACCTGCGCCTGCTGTTCGCCCGCGTGGGCACCCCGCACTGCCCCGAGTGCGGCCGCGTCATCGAGCGCCAGACCACCGACCAGGTGGCCGACAAGGTCCTTGAGCGCGCCCAGGGCCGCCGCGCCCTGGTGCTGGCACCGGTCGTCCTCGACCGCAAGGGCGAGTACACCAAGCTCTTCGAGGACCTGCGCCGCGAGGGCTTCTCGCGCGTGCGCATCGACGGCGAGGTCCGCGAGCTCGGAGACGAGGAGATTCGCCTCGAGAAGAAGAACCGCCACAACGTGGAGGTCGTGGTCGACCGCATCGTCGTGCGCGAGGGGAGCCTCGGCCGCATCGCGGAGGCCGTCGAGCAGGCCACCCGCCTCGCCCAGGGCAAGGTGGGCTTCTACCTCATGCCCGACCGCGACGACCCGGAGCGCTTTCCCGGCGAGCTGCTCAGCTACTCGCTCGCGCTGGCCTGCCCCGAGCACGGCCACTCGATGGACGACCTCCAGCCGCGCGACTTCTCCTTCAACGCCCCCTACGGCGCCTGCCCGGACTGCGACGGCCTGGGATTTCGCAAGGTCGTGGATGCCGAGGCCCTGATCGAGGACCCTTCGCTCTCGGTGGCGGACGGCGTCTTCGGCAGCCTCTTCGGCCACTCCAACTACTACCCGCAGATCCTCTCGGCCGTGTGCCGCCACCTCGGCGCCTCGGACGAGACCCCGTGGCGCGAGCTTCCCAAGAAGGTCCAGGCGGCCCTGCTCGACGGCCTCGGCTCCACCAAGATCCGCGTGGACTACCACACGCGCGACGGCCGCGACACCCACTGGTTCACCACCTATCCCGGCGTGCGCTCGATCCTCTTCGACAAGTACCAGGAGACCACGTCGGAGACCATGCGCACGCATCTCGAGAAGTACATCCGCGAGGTGCCCTGCACCACCTGCAACGGTGCGCGCCTCAAGCCCGAGATCCTCGCCGTCACGGTGGGCGAGAAGAACATCTGGCAGGTCTGCGAGCTCTCCTGCCGCGACTGCCTGGCGTTCTTCGAGGCCCTGGAGCTCACGGAGCGCCAGCGCTTCATCGCCGGCGCCGTGGTCAAGGAGATCCTCGCCCGCCTGCGCTTTCTGGTGAACGTGGGCCTGGACTACCTCACGCTCTCCCGCGCCGCCGCCACGCTCTCCGGCGGCGAGGCCCAGCGCATCCGCCTGGCCACGCAGATCGGCGCCGGCCTCATGGGCGTGCTCTACATCCTGGACGAGCCCTCGATCGGATTGCACCAGCGCGACAACAACCGCCTGATCGAGACCTTGAAGCGCCTGCGCGACCAGGGCAACACCGTCATCGTGGTCGAGCACGACGAGGACACCATCCGCGCGGCCGACTACGTGATCGACATGGGCCCGGGCGCCGGCGAGCTGGGCGGCAAGGTGGTGGCCGCCGGTACGCCGGATGAGATCGCCGCCTGCCCGGACTCCGTCACGGGCGCCTACCTCACCGGCGCGCGCGAGATCCGCCTGCCCGAGAGGCGCCGCAACCCGCGCAAGGGCGCGATCAAGGTCACCGGCGCCCGCGCCAACAACCTGAGAAACGTTACCGCCAAGGTGGAGCTCGGCACGCTCACGGTGGTCACCGGCGTCTCGGGCTCGGGCAAGAGCTCACTGGTCACCGACACCCTCGCGCCCGCCCTCACCAACGCCGTCCACCGCTCCAAGCGCCCCGTGGGCCCCTACAAGAGGCTCGAGGGCGTGGAGCTCGTCGACAAGGTCATCGACATCGACCAGTCGCCGATTGGGCGCACCCCGCGCTCCAACCCTGCCACCTACATCGGGCTCTGGGATGACCTGCGCGCCCTGTTTGCCTCCCTGCCCGAAAGCCGCGCGCGCGGCTACAGCCCCGGGCGCTTCTCGTTCAACGTGCCGGGCGGGCGCTGCGAGGCCTGCAAGGGCGACGGCCAGATCAAGATTGAGATGAACTTCCTGCCGGACGTCTACGTGCCCTGCGAGGTCTGCCACGGCAAGCGCTACAACCGCGAGACCCTCGAGGTGCTCTATCACGGCAAGTCCATCTCGGACGTGCTCGACATGACGGTGCACGAGGCACTGGCGTTCTTCTCCAACATCCCGCGCATCAAGAACAAGCTCCAGACCCTCTTTGACGTGGGCCTGGGCTACATTCACCTGGGCCAGCCTGCCACCACGCTCTCCGGCGGCGAGGCCCAGCGCGTCAAGCTCGCCAAGGAGCTGCACCGCCAGCAGACCGGCAAGACCTTCTACATCCTCGACGAGCCCACCACGGGCCTGCACTTCGAGGACGTGCGCCAGCTCGTGGAGGTGCTCGAGAAGCTCGTGGACGCCGGCAACACGGTGCTCGTGATCGAGCACAACCTCGACGTCATCAAGATGGCCGACCGCGTGCTCGACATGGGCCCGGAGGGCGGCGACGGCGGCGGCACGGTGGTTGCATACGGCACGCCCGAGCAGGTCGCGGAGGTCCCGGAGAGCTACACCGGGCAGTTCCTGCGGCAGATTCTCGCGCGCGACCGGGCGCGTCACGCGGGGGAGTAGCGCGATGGCGCGGCGCGAGAAGCTCCAGAAGACCAACGCCATGCGCGAGCTCGAGGCTGCCGGCGTGCCCTTTGAGTACGAGACCTACGAGGTGGACGAGACGGACACCTCGAGCGAGCTGGGCCTGCACATCGCGCAGCGCCTGGGGGAGGACCCCGCCGCGAGCTTCAAGACGCTCGTCTGCGTGGCGCCGTCGGGCGGCCACGTGGTCTGCTGCATCCCCGTGGCCGACGAGCTCGACCTCAAGAAGGCGGCCGCGGCGGCGGGCGAGAAGAGCCTCTCGCTGATGCACGTGCGCGACCTCGAGCCGGTCACGGGATACGTGCGCGGCGGCTGCTCGCCGGTGGGCATGAAGAGGCGCTTCCCCACGCTCATCGACGAGACGGCGCAGCTCTTCGACAAGATCCACGTCTCCGGCGGCCGGCGCGGGCTCTCGCTCGTGCTGGCGCCGGACGACCTCGCGCTCTTCTGCGACGCCGTCCTCGCCGACCTCGTCCGCTGACGATCCGGCACCAGGGGGCCTGCCGCGGCGAGTCGTCTGCCTCACGCCTCGGAGACGTCGCGCTCAATGAGCTGGCGGATGCGCTGGGAACGCGTCTGCCCATGGGCTGAGGCCTTTCGGTCGAATGCGTCGACGAGTGACTCGGGGACCTTCGCCCCAATGAGCTTGAGCTGCTCGAGGCTGATCCGCGGACGCCCCACAAGGACGCGACGGACCCGGCCGGGCAGCTCGCCGCGCTCGAAGTGCTCGGCGAGCTCGTCGAGGGTCTCCTCGCTCAGCTCGATGCCGTCTTTGGTGATGTAGCTCATCGCTGCGACCCCCTCAGCTCCTTCAGCATCCTCTTCGAGGGCGGCGTCATGGCGTGATAGATCAGCGTCGTGCCGTCTTTGAGCATGACTGCCACCATTTCGATCACCCTTCCATGTCCGTCTGCTCCCAGGGCTACGAGCGTCGCGCAGGGAAGGCCGCCCTCGATGCGCTCTTGAACAAGAGAGGCGTTTGACCATGCTCGTCGCACGTCTCGCTCTGAGGGCTCGGGATGTCTTTGCGAGACACGTTCATGAACCGCGGCACTCATGTCTGCTCCCCCATATTGTATAACAAAACAATTCAACACAAACTGTCTCTCCCTGTGGTGATACGGCGCGGAATCGCGAGCGTCGCGCGTCCTTCTCGCCGGACGGTGAGAGAATCAAAAAGTTGTCTGCCAGCGATGTGAGGGAGGGCGCGAAGTGGGCGCAACGTCCGGCTACCAGCCAAGGCACCTGAGGCAGGGGAGCGGGGCCCCCGCGGCACCCAAGACGGCGGAGCGCGCCGAGGCGAGCACCCAGGAGCAGGTCGGCCGCAGCGCAGCGCTCATGAGCGCGCTGGTGGTCGTGAGCCGGCTCACCGGCTTCATGCGCACCTGGGGCCAGGCGTACGCCATCGGCGTCACCGTGATGGCGAGCTGCTACTCCATCGCCAACAACCTGCCGAACCAGCTCTACGAGCTCGTGGCGGCCGGCATGCTCACCACCGCCTTCCTGCCCGTCTACATGACGGTCAAGAAGCGCGCGGGGACGGAGGGGGCGAGCGCCTACACCTCCAACCTCGTCTCGATCGTGCTCGTCGCCATGGGCGCGGTCGCCGTGCTGGGATTTGTCTTCGCTGCGCAGATGGTCTACACGCAGTCCTTCTCGGCCACCGACGAGTTCGACTTCGACCTCACGGTGTACTTCTTCCGGTTCTTTGTCATCGAGGTCGTGCTCTACGCGCTCTCCTCGATCTTCTCGGGCGTGCTCAACGCCGAGCGCGACTACTTCTGGGGCCAGGCCGCGCCGATCTTCAACAACTTCGTGACCACGGCCTCCTTCCTCATCTACGCCGCGCTCGCCGAGACGAGCCCCGAGCTCGCGCTGCTCGTCCTGGCGCTCGGCAACCCGCTGGGCGTGGCGGTGCAGGTCGTCCTGCAGATCCCGCCGATGCTGCGCCACGGGATCCGCCTGCGCTTTGGCATCGACCTCCACGACCCGCTGCTCAAGGAGACCCTGCGGATCGGCGTGCCGTCGCTCGCCGTGGTGGTGGCGTCGTTCGTGACCACGTCGGTGCAGTCCTCCTCGGCGCTCTCGGTGGTGCCGACGGGCGCCTCGATCACCTATTACTCGCGCCTGTGGTACACGCTGCCCTACTCCATCCTCACGGTGCCCATCACCACGGCCATGTTCACCGAGCTCTCGGACAGCTGGGCCAAGGGGGACCGCGCGTCCTTCACGCGCGGGATCGTCTCGGGGTCGGGCCAGATCCTGTTCTTCTCGGTGCCCTTCATGCTCTACCTCATCGTGTTCTCCGTCCCCCTCATCTCGATCCTGGCCGCCGGCAGCTTCACGCCCGACGCGCTCGCCATGACGGCCTCCTACCTCTGCGCCTACGCGATCTCGCTGCCGGCCTACGCCGTCTACATGTACCTGCAGAAGGTCGCCTCCGCCATGCGCCGGATGGTCCTGTGCGCGGTGGCCAACGCGATCGCCGCCGTGGTGCAGGTCGTGGCCCTGCTCGCGCTCACGCCGGTCTTTGGCCTCGACTTCGTGGCGTTCTCGTCGACGCTGTTCTTCGTGACGCTGTGCGTCGTGATGCTTGCGAGCCTGCGGCGCACCCTCGGCCCCATCGGCCTGGGGGGCGTGCTCGCCTCGGCCCTGCGCGCGGTCGCGCTTGGCCTTGCGGGCGCCGTCGTGGGTGCCGTGCTCCTGCGCCTGCTCAACTCGGCCCTCGGCGACTGCACGGGCACCATGCTCCGCTCCCTCGGCTACTGCGTCGCGGCGGGCGTGCCGGCGCTGATCGTGACCTACGGCGCGGCGCTCGCGCTCAAGGTCCCCGAGGCGGCCATGATCGGTCGCCTCGCCGGCCGGCTGCTGCGCCGCTAGCGCGGGTGCGGGCGGCGAGTCGCCGCCGCCCGCCGGGAGGCCCTTGCGCCTGAGGCGCGCTATCCGCCCACGATCACCTGGTCGCAGCGCCCGATGACGAGGTGCGTCGCCGTGCCCTGCCAGGGCGTCCAGGGGGAGACGCCGAGCGACTCGTCGAGCAGGTCGTCGAGGAACTCGGGCAGCCCGTCCTCGTCGAGCCCCTCCTCGTCGCCGAGGAAGTTGCTCACGAAGCGGCGCTCCTCGTCGGTGACCTCCCGCTCGAGCCCCCGCTCGTCGCGCTCCCTCGTGACGTCCGCGTGCCGCTCGTACTCGCGCTCGATCGAGCGGGTCGCCACGATGCGGCGCATCTCGCGCACGAAGCCCGCGTCGTCCACCTGGTCGGGCCTCATGACCACGACGATGGTGTCGGGCGGATAGTCCCTCTCGTCGTCTCTCGCCTCTCGCTCGAACCTCACGGCGACGCGCGCGTCCGGCCAGTGCAGTGCCATGTCCTCTCCTCTCCTCGGCTGTGGACGCCGAGCGTAGCAGGGAGGGGCTGCCGCCCGTCTGCCTCCGAGCTTGCTGGGAGCTTCGCCCGCTGGCCGGGGGCCCTGTGCGGTGCTCGCGCGGCTCGGCGCGCTCGGCGGGCGGTCGCGTCGGGGCCGCGGGCGGCGCCTTGGGGCGCGCGGCGCCGCGGAGCGTGCCGAGATTGGGGGCCGTCGCGCGATTCGCGGCCCTTTTCGTCTCTGCGCGAGCGGCGATTGACCTGTGACGCTTACGAAACCCCGCCCGTCGCAGCTCTGGCCGTGGATGTGCTTACTAAACCCCGACCGTCGCAGCATCTGCCGGCTGCGCGCTTACGAAACCCGGCTCGTCGCATGCAGCGGGCCTTCACAGGGCCCTTCTCGGCCCGATTGGCTGCGATGTGCGGCGATCCGTAAGCACGCTCAGCGCCGAACGCGCGACGATCCGCGAATAGTAAGCAAGAAGAGCCCTCGCCCTGCGATGACCGTCGATCAGTAAGCAAGAGGGCCCCGTCGGGCGACGGCCCGCGATCGTTAAGCGAGCCCCGCCCCGCCCGCCGTGTTTCGCGCGGGAAAACACTCCGGCCAACCCACTTTACTGTGCTAAAGTAGCCCTGCCCCACACGGCAGACGTCACGGCGAGAAGAGAGGACCCCCGTGATCGCAGCAACTCCCCGCGGCTTCCGCGACATCCTTCCCCGCGAGGCGCTCGCCCGCGAGCGCATCTCCGGCATCGTGCGCAACACCTTTGCCATGCATGGCTACCTTCCCGTCGAGACCCCGCTGCTCGAGGACCGCTCCGCCCTCGAGCGCGGCGCCCGCGTGCGCGACTCGGCCTTCCAGCTCTTCGACGAGGACGGCACGCTGCTCATGCTCCGCCCCGACCTCACCCTGCCCGTCGCCCGCCTCGTCGCCGGCCGCGTGGACGCCGGCCAGCTCCCGGCGCGCTTTCGCTACAACGCGCCGGTGGTGCGCGAGGAGCCGAGCCTGCGCGGCCAGCCCCGCCAGTTCACGCAGCTCGGCGTCGAGCTCGTCTGCGAGGACGGCGCCGCCGCCGAGGTCGAGGTCGTGCGGCTGCTCGCCGAGGCGCTCGGCGCGCTCGAGGTGCCGGACTGGCGCGTGGTCTTTGGCTCGGTGGTGCCGCTCACGGCGCTGCTCGACGCCTGCGCGCCCACGCCGGAGTTTCGCGAGGAGGTGCTCGCCCTCGTCCATGACTCGGACCTCGTGACCCTCGGCGAGCTCATTGACGCCACGCCGGACCTTCCGCCCGCGGCCGCCCGCGCCCTGCACGAGGTCGTGCGCATGGGCGGCGGCCCCGAGGTCATCGAGCGGCTCGACGTCCTTCTCGCCGACGCGGGCGTGCCCGTTGAGTCCCGCGGCACCGCCGAGCTCTCGGCCCTCGCCTCCAAGCTCGCCGACCTCTTCTCGGCCGGGCGCCTCTCCTTCGACTTCTCGATCATCAACTCCTTCGACTACTACACCGGCATCATCTTCAAGGGCTACGCCGAGGGCATCGCCGCGAGCCTCGCCTCGGGCGGGCGCTACGACGCGGTGCTCGCCAACCTCGGCCGTCCGGGCCTTGCGGCCTGCGGCTTTGCCCTCTCGCTCGAGCGCCTCCAGGAGGTCCTCGGCGAGCCGGGCGAGTCGGGCGTGGTGACGCCGGGCGTCAACGTGGCGGCCCGTCCCATCCGCATCGCCGTGCCCAAGGGGTCGCTCTTCAAGGAGACCGTCGCCGCCCTCGCCGCGGCGGGCCTGCCCACCGCCGAGCTCGCGGACCCCGGGCGCAAGCTCGTCATCCGCGAGGGCGACGTCGAGTACGTGATCGTGCGCGCCCAGGACGCGCCGGCCTTCGTGGGCCGGGGAGGCGCCGACTGCGGCGTCTGCGGCAAGGACTCGCTCATCGAGGCGGGGCTCGACCTGCTCCAGCTCGTGGACCTGCGCTACGGCGGCTGCCGCTTCGTGGTGGCGGAGCCGCGCGACAAGGCCGGCGAGGCGGCGCGCAACTACGCCTGGCGCGGCGCCGTCCGCGTGGCGACCAAGTACCCGCGCATCACGCAGCGCTACTACGATTCCATCGGGCAGCAGGTCGACATCGTGACGCTGCACGGCAACATCGAGCTCGGCCCGATCGTGGGCATGGCCGACCGCATCGTGGACATCACGGCGACGGGCACCACGCTCGCCGAGAACGACCTCGTGATCGTCGACGAGGTCATGGAGTGCACCGCGCGCTTCTTCGCCGGGCCCGCCGCCTATCGCTGCGACCGAAGGATCCGCGACCTCGCCGCGCGTCTCGCCGAGGTCGCGAGGAAGGGGAGTGAGTCATGAGGACCGTCGTGCTCGAGGGGGGACGCCGCCTCACGCAGGCCGACCTCAACCGCGCGGGCGCCCTGCCCGCCGAGGTCATGGAGGCGGCCGAGAAGATCGTGGCGGACGTGCGCGCCCGCGGCGACGTGGCGGTGCGCGAGCTCTGCGTGCGCTTCGACGGCGCCTGCCCGGACGCCTTCCGCGTGCCCGACGAGGCGCTCGCCGCCGCGCTCGAGGCCGTTCCGCAGGAGTTTCTCGCCGCCCTCACCCAGGCGCGCGACCAGATTCGCGACTTCCACGAGCGCGAGCGCGAGCAGTCCTGGTTCACGGCGCGCGCCGACGGCACGATCCTCGGCGTGCAGGTGACGCCCGTGGCCTCGGCCGCCGTCTACGTGCCGGGCGGCCGCGCGCAGTACCCCTCGACCGTCCTCATGGACACCATCCCCGCCAAGGTCGCGGGCGTGCCACGCGTGGTGATGGTGACCCCGCCGCAGGCGGGCGGCGGCCTCAACCCCTACACGCTCGCCGCCGCCGCGCTCGCGGGCGTGGACGAGGTCTACGCCGTGGGAGGAGCCCAGGCCGTGGCCGCCGTGGCGTACGGCACCGAGTCCATCCCGGCGGTCGACAAGATCGTGGGTCCCGGCAACGCCTACGTGGCCGCCGCCAAGCGCCTCGTCTCCGGGGACGTGGGCATCGACATGGTGGCCGGCCCCTCCGAGGTGTGCGTGCTCGCCGACGCCACGGCCGACCCCGTGGTGGTGGCCGCCGACCTCATGGCCCAGGCCGAGCACGACCCGATGGCGAGCTGCTACCTCGTGACCTGCGACCCGGAGCTGCCCGACCGCGTGCTCGCCGCCGCCGAGCGCCTCGTCGCCCAGAGCCCGCGCGAGGAGATCACCCGCGCCTCGCTCGACGACCGCGGCGTGATCGTGGTGGCCGAGAGCCTGGAGGCGGCCGTCGACGCCGTCAACGTGGTGGCTCCCGAGCACCTCGAGCTGCACTGCGAGGATGCCATGGCGCTTCTCGGCCGCGTGCGCAACGCCGGCGCGATCTTCGTGGGCGCCTGGAGCTCCGAGCCCCTGGGCGACTACGTGGCCGGCCCCAACCACACGCTGCCCACCGGCGGCACCGCGCGCTTCTCCAACCCCCTGGGCGTCTATGACTTCCAGAAGCGCTCGAGCGTGATCTGCTACACGCCCGAGGGCCTGCTCGCCGATGCCCCCGCGGCGCAGACGCTCGCGCAGTCCGAGGGGCTCTGGGCGCACGCCCTCTCCGTGGGCCTGCGCCGGCGCCTCGCCGAGGGCGCCTCGTTTGACGTGGACGACGTCCACCGTGTCGCCTGGCCCTCCGACCTCGCCGCCCCCGCCGGTTCTGTTAATTGGGGACAGTCCCCAACCTGCAGGTCGGAGGTGTGAGATGGCCGAGAAGAACCTCGACCTCGCCGCCCGCCTGCGGCCCGCGCTCGCCGGCTTCGAGCCGTACGACCCGGCCTTCTCGCCCTGCCGCGTGAACCTCTCGGCCAACGAGAACACCCACGCGCTGCCGGAGGAGGTCCGCGCCGCGATCGACGCCGCCCTTCTCGCCACGCCGCTCAACCGCTACCCGGACCCCATGGCAAACGAGCTGCGCGACGCGATCGCCGAGCGCCACGGGGTCGCCCGCGGGAGCGTCTGCGTGGGCAACGGCGGCGACGAGCTGCTCTTCAACCTGCTCTTCGCCTTTGGCGGGCCGGGGCGGACGCTCGTCACGTGCCCGCCGGACTTCTCGGAGTACGCCAACTTCGCCGCGATGTGCGAGACCGCGGTCGAGCGCGTTTGGCGCGACGCGGAGGACTTCTCGGTGGACGCCGACGCGCTCGTGGCCGCCGCGGCAGGCGCCGACCTGGTGTTTGTGACCTCGCCCAACAACCCCACGGGCGACCTGCTCGACCCGGCCGTCGTGCGCCGCCTGCTCGACGAGACCGACGCCCTGGTCATGGTCGACGAGGCCTACGTCGAGTTTGCCCCCGAGGGCTCGAGCGTCGTGGGGTGGGTCGCCTCCGAGCCCCGCCTCATGGTGCTGCGGACCCTCTCCAAGGCCTTTGGCCTGGCGGGCGCGCGCGTGGGTTATCTCGTGGCGGACCCGGCGGTCGTGGACGTCCTCGGGGCCGTGCGTCAGATATACTCCGTTGACGTGCTCGCCCAGGCGGCGGGCCTCGCGGCGCTGCGCTGCCGGGAGGCGCTCGCCGGGACGGTCGCCGACATCGTGGCCGAGCGCGAGCGGCTGGCCGCGGGGCTTTCGGAGCTTCCCGGCGTCCGGACGTGGCCCTCGTCTGCCAACTTCGTGCTCGTGTGCGTGCCGCGCGCCGCCGAGGTGCGCCGGCGCCTGCGCGACGAGCACTCCGTCCTGGTGCGCGACTTCAGCGCCGCGCCGGGGCTCGAGGGATGTCTCAGGCTCTCCGTGGGCACGCGCGAGGAGAACGACGCTCTTCTCGACGCGCTCGCGACGCTTGTGAGGGAGGAATCATGACAAGGACCGCCAAGGCCGTCCGCGCCACCGCCGAGACCGACATCGGGCTGTCCGTCGACCTCGACGGGACCGGCGTCGCCGACGTCGAGACCGGCGTGGGATTTTTCGACCACATGCTCACCGCGCTCGCGCGCCACTCGCTCGTCGACCTCACCGTCCGCGTGAAGGGCGACCTCGAGGTCGACGACCACCACACCGTCGAGGACACCGGCATCGTGCTCGGCCAGGCCCTGCGCGAGGCGCTGGGCGACAAGCGCGGCATCCGCCGCTTTGGCTCGGTCATGGTGCCGCTCGACGAGGCGCTCGTCATGGCGGCCGTGGACGTCTCCGGCCGCGGCGAGCTCTACTGGGACGTGCCCATCGGGCCCGCCAAGGTGGGGACCTTCGACACCGAGCTCGGCCGCGAGTTCTTCGCGGGCCTCGCGCGCGAGGCGGGCGTCACGCTCCACCTGCGCCTGGTCTGCGGGTCCAACGCCCACCACATCCTCGAGGCCACGTTCAAGGCCGCGGCGCGGGCGCTGCGCGAGGCCGTCGAGCCCGACCCGCGCGTCGACGGCGTGCCGTCCACCAAGGGGAGCCTGTGATGGCGCCCGCCGGCGGCGCCCGCCCGATCGTCATCGTGGACTATCACAAGGGCAACCTGAGCTCGGTCGAGCGCGGGCTTGCGGAGGCGGGCGGCAGCGCCGTGGTCTCCGACGACCCCGCCGTCATCAGGACCGCGTCCGGCGTGGTGCTGCCAGGCGTGGGCAGCTTCGGCGACGCCATGGCCTACCTGCGCGCGTCTGGCGAGGCCGAGGCCGTCCTCGACGCGCTCGGCCGCGGCGTGCCGTTCCTCGGCATCTGCCTGGGCCTGCAGCTGCTCTTCGAGCGCGGCAACGAGACGGACGACGGCTCGTGGACGGGCGGCCTGGGCGTGATCGCCGGCTCGGCCACGCGCCTGGAGTCGTCGCGCCTCAAGGTCCCGCACGTGGGCTGGGACCAGGTCCACCTGACCGAGCACGGCCGCGGGTGCCCGCTCTTCTCGGCCGTGCCCGAGGGGGCAAACGTCTACTTCACGCACTCCTTCGCGCTCGCCGACGACGTCCCGGGCGACGTGGTGGCGGCGCGCACGCACTACGTGCGCAGCTTCGCGAGCGCCGTCTGGGCGGACAACGTCTTTGGCGTGCAGTTCCACCCCGAGAAGAGCTCGGCGGTGGGCCGCGCGATCCTCGAGGGTTTCGTCGGCGTGGTCGGGGGTGGCGCATGATCCTGTTTCCCGCGATCGATTTGGTGGGCGGCAAGGTCGTGCGCCTGGCGCGCGGCGAGCGCGCCCACATGGACGTCTACTCGAGCGACCCCGCCGCGGTGGCCGAGAGGTTCCGCGACGCCGGGGCGCGCTGGGTGCACGTGGTCGACCTCTCCGCCACGCTCGAGGAGGACGCCGCGGCCCGCGCGGCCAACGACGCCGCGATCCGCGCTATCTGTGCCGTGCCCGGCATCTCGGTGGACGCCGGCGGAGGCGTGCGCGACCTCGCCGCCGTGGAGCGGCTGGCGGGGCTCGGCGTGCGACGGATTGCCATCGGCACCGCGCTGGTGCGCGACCCGGCCTTCGCCGCGGAGGCAGCGCGGCGCTTCGGCGAGCTCGTGGTGGCCGACGTGGCCGCCCGCGGGGGAGAGGTGCGCGTGAACGGCTGGCGCGAGGGCGCGGCGCTCTCCGCAGACGAGCTCGTGGCGCGCCTCGCCGAGCTGGGGTATCGCCACCTCGTCTTCACCGACGTCGCGCGCGACGGCATGCGCTGCGGCGTGGACGCCGAGGCGTACCGCCACGTGGCCGAGGTCGCGGGCTTTCCCGTGGTCGCCTCGGGCGGCATCGCGGGCCTGGACGACCTGCGGGCGCTGGCGGCGCTCGGGCCGGGCGTGATCGAGGGCGCCATCACCGGGCGCGCCCTCTACGAGGGGTCCTTCTCGCTCGAGGACGCGCTCGCGGCCTGCGCGGGGTAGCCATGCAGCACCGCACCAACCCGCGCAACGGGGACAGCATATCGGCGCTCGGCCTCGGGTGCATGCGCCTTCCGGGCCCTCCCGGCCGCCCCGATCCCGAGCGCGCCCGCGCCATCATCGCCTGTGCCGTCGAGCGCGGCATCAACTACCTGGACACCGCCTACCTCTACCCGGGCAACGAGGCCTGCGTGGGCGCCGCCCTCGACGAGCTTGGCCTGCGCGACCGCGTGCTTCTCGCCACCAAGCTGCCGCACGGCTCCGTGCGCGCGACCGCCGACCTCGACCGCATCTTCGACGAACAGCTCCGCCGCCTGCGCACGGACCGCGTGGACTACTACCTGATCCACAACGTCACGAGCCCCGCGCAGTGGGAGCGCCTGCGCGACCTGGGCATCGAGGACTGGGTGGCCCGCCAGCGCGCCGCCGGCCGCATCCGCCAGACCGGCTTCTCCTATCACGGCAGCGCGGGTGACTTTCCCGTCCTGCTGGACGCCTACGACTGGGACTTCTGCCAGATCCAGTACAACTACGCGGGCGAGCAGTACCAGGCGGGCACCGCGGGCCTGCACGCCGCCGCTGCGCGCGGTCTCGCCGTCTTTGTCATGGAACCCCTGCTGGGCGGGCGCCTCGCCGACAAGCTGCCCGACCGCGCGCGGCGCATCCTCGACGCCGCGGCCGCGCCCGGCCTGGAGACGCCCGCCGCCTGGGGCCTCTCCTGGGTGTGGGACCACCCCGAGGTGACGATGCTGCTCTCCGGCATGGCCGCGCCCGAGCAGGTCGAGGAGAACGCCGCCGTGGCGTGCCGCGCCCTGCCGGGTTCGCTCACGCCCGCGCAGCACGAGGTCATCGCCCGCGTGGTCGAGGAGTTCGCCCGAACCAACCGCGTCCCCTGCACGGGGTGCAACTACTGCATGCCGTGCCCGCAGGGCATCAACATCCCCGGGTGCTTCTCGGCCTACAACGCGAGCTTCGCGCACGGGTGGTTCACGGGGCTCTCGCAGTACTTCACCGCGAGCGCGGTGCGCACGAGCGCGCCCAAGCTCGTGAGCAACTGCGTCCGCTGCGGCGCGTGCGCGCGCCACTGCCCCCAGGGGATCGACATCCCCGCGCGCCTGGTCGACGTCGGGCGGCGCTTCCAGCCCGGTCCGGTGGGCTGGGCGCTGCGCGCGTGGTCGCGCCGCGGTCGTTAGCCTCGCCGGGGGACGACAGCCCCCGCCATCCCGTGTAAACACCTCGGGGCGAGAAGAGCCTCCAGCCCCAGGGACCCCCGAAGTCCAACTATGATTGCAACGTCCTCCGTTCGCCCGGGGGTCCGCCGTCCTTCTCGGCAGGGCGAATCGCGCAGCGAGCGAACGCAGTGAGCGCTGGGCCCTGCGAGAAGGACGGCGGACCCGGGCCCCGGCAACCGAAAGGACCACCCATGCTGACAAAGCGAGTCATCCCCTGCCTGGACGTCAAGGACGGACGCGTGGTGAAGGGCGTCAACTTCGTGGGCCTGCGCGACGCGGGCGACCCCGTGGAGCTCGCGCGCCGCTACGACGCCGAGGGCGCCGACGAGGTGGTCTTCCTCGACATCACCGCGACCTCTGACGACCGCGCCACCAAGATCGGCCTGGCCAGCCGCGCCTCGGCCGAGCTGCGCATCCCCTACACGGTGGGAGGGGGCTTTCGCGACGTGGCCTCCTGCCGCGAGATGATCGCCGCCGGCGCGGACAAGGTCTCGCTCAACTCCGCCGCCGTCAAGGACCCGAGCCTCATCACCGCGGCGGCCACGGCCTTTGGCTCGCAGGCCGTCATCTGTGCGATCGACGCCAAGCGCGTGGGAGCGGCGGACAAGTGGGAGGTCTATCTCGCGGGAGGGCGCGTCGCCACGGGCATCGACGCCGTCGCCTGGGCGGAGGAGGCCGCGCGTCGCGGCGCCGGGGAGATCCTGCTCACGAGCATGGACCGCGACGGCACCAAGGACGGCTTTGACCTCGCGCTCACCCGCGCGGTGGCGCGCGCCGTGCCGATCCCGGTGATCGCGTCGGGCGGCGTCGGCACGCTCGAGCACTTTGCCGAGGGCATCATCGAGGGCGAGGCCGACGCCGTGCTCGCTGCGAGCGTCTTCCACTTTGGCACGTTCACCATCCGCCAGGTCAAGGAGTACATGGCCAGCCAGGGCATCCCCGTCCGCCTGGACTTCTAGGGCCCGCCCCGCGTTGTAGGCAGTTTTTGGAAGGGGCTCCGAGTAGCCCCTTTTGAACAAGCCGTCTACCTGCGCCTTTTCGCGTGAAATGCGCCCGATACTGGGGGGCCATCGAAAAAACTGCCTACAACGGCGCCCCTCGTCGGGTCCCGGCCCTTAGCCGAGCGGCTCCGCCACGGGCAGGCCGTCGGCGTCGAGCGTGACGACGAGCGGGCGGGCCTGGTCAGGGTCCTCTTCGGGGAAGTCCGCGCGGTGGTGGGCGCCGCGGCTCTCCGTCCGCGCGAGCATGGCGGTCACGAGGGCGTGGGCCGAGAGGGCGGCGTTGGCAAGGCGCCGGGACCCGGTCCGCGCGCTGTCCCTGTCCAGCTCGTCGAGCAGGCGGACCATCGCCTGCAGTCCCTCCGCGGTGCGCCCGAGCAGGCAGCGCTCGTCCATGGCATGCCGCAGCGCGAGAAGCCCCTCCCGCTCCGGGACGCCGAGAGGGGACCGTGCCTTCACGGCGTGGGCGGCGGCGTTGGGTGCGGCGACGCGGGTCGCGGCGGCATCGCCGGCGGCGGCTCGCCCGGCGGCGTGGCCGAAGACCAGGCCGTTTGCGCTCGAGAGGCCGCCGATCCGGTCGGCTCCGTGCATGCCGCCCGTGGCCTCGCCGCAGGCGAAGAGGCCCGGGACGCCGGTCGCGCCCCGCTCGTCCACGAGGATGCCGCCGTTGGAGGCGTGCGCGTACGGGGCGATCCGCAGGTCCCCGTCCGGGCGGCGCCCGAAGGCGCCCTCGAACCAGTCGAAGTAGGTCTGCATGAACTCCGGCAGCTTCTCCGGCAGGTCGTAGGTCACGGCCGCCCCGCGCGCCCCTGCCGCCGCGACCGCGAAGTCCACGACGCGGTCGGGCAGGCTCGCGGTGAAGGGCCCGTGCCCGCCGCGCGCGTCGAGCAGCCCCGCGGCGCCTGGCGCGTCGAGCCCCTCGACGCGCGCGTAGCGGAAGGTCCGCTCGTTGAAGACCACGCCGCGGACCGGCTCCACGAGGCCGGGCATGATCTGGATGAACTCGACGTTCACCAGGCGAGCCCCGTGGCGCAGCGCCACCGCGGCGGCGGTGCCGGTGACGTCGGGCATCGTGAGCGTGCGCGAGAAGAGCCCGCCGAAGCCGCCCGTCGCCAGGACCACGGCGCCGGCACCCACGACGCGCTCCGCCCCCGACCGCACGTCGAAGAGCACGGCGCCGCACACGCGCCCGTCCATCTCGACGAGGGCGAGCAGCTCGTGGAAGGGGAGCGCCGTGACGCCCGCCGCCCGAAGCGCAGCCTCGGTCGCGGCTCGGTACGACGCTCGGCCGAGGCCGTGCCAGCTGCGGCATCGACGGTCGAAGCAGGGGATGAAGTCGCGCTCCTCGGGGCGCTCCGCCCGCTGAAGCTCGACGCCGCGCTCCTCGAGCCGCCCCACGGCCGCGGCGACGCCGCGCACGAGCGCGGACGCGAGCCCCGGCAGCGCCATGCCGCGCCCCACCTCGAGGATCGTCTCGACGAAGTCCGCCTCGTCCTTATCGTCCGCCGGCCCCACCAGGCCGAGCCCCCACGTGCCGGGAAAGAAGCTCGACCCGGAGAACGTGTCTGCCGCGCTCGCGAGCGCCACGCGCGCGCCGGCCTCGGCGGCGGCGAGCGCGGCCTCGCACCCCGCGATGCCGGCGCCCACCACGAGCACGTCGAACGACTCGGTTTCCGTCGCGTGAGCCATCGCAACCCCTTCGCTGCCGTGTAGTAAAGTGATGGGGCAGCAAGGACCGAGGAGGACCCGTGTCACAGACGCCCCAGCAGGAGCCACAGTATACCTACGCCGGCGAGCGGCTCGAGCCCGTGACGCTCGCCGACGCGGTCGTGCGCTTCGACGAGCGAGGCCTCGTGCCCGCCGTCGTGCAGCAGGCCAGCACCGGCGAGGTGCTCATGGTCGCGTGGATGAGCGAGGAGTCGCTTCGCCTCACCCTCGAGACCGGCACCACCTGGTTCTGGAGCCGCAGCCGGCGTGAGCTCTGGAACAAGGGCGCCACCAGCGGCAACGTCCAGCGGGTGCGCCGCGTGCTCGTGGACTGCGACGCCGACACGCTGCTCGTCGAGGTCGACTCGCCGGGCCCGGCCTGCCACACCGGCCACCGCAGCTGCTTCTACCGCGAGCTCGCCGCCGCGCCGGCGGAGGGCGACGACCGCTAGGGGGATACCAATGGGGGAGAGAACCGCCAACGTGCACGACGGCGATATCGGCGAGACGCTCACCGGGCTCGCCGCCGTCATCCACGCCCGCCGCGACGCCTCGCCGGAGACGTCCTATACCGCCCGCCTGCTGCAGGGGCCTGAGGACACCCTCCTCAAGAAGGTCACCGAGGAGGCCACCGAGGTCGCGCTCGCCTGCAAGGACCGCGACCACGACCACATCCGCTACGAGGCCGCCGACCTCGTCTACCACCTGCTCGTCACCCTCGAGCGCCACGGCGTCACCGTCGCGGAGCTCGCCGGCGAGCTCGACGCCCGCCACCGCTAGGCCCAGATAGGAACAACATGGCAACCAGACCAGAGCACGTCGCCGAGAAGGACCTCGCCTCGACCATCCAGCCCGTCATCCTCGGCGCGGACTACTCCGCCTACGCCTACGTCCGCGCCTTCCGCGAGGCGTACGGCGCACGGGCGATCATCTACGGCAGCTCCGACATCAAGTCCATCTCGCGCACGCGCTTCGCGGAGTACCGCGTCGTCGAGGGCTTCGACGAGCCCGAGGTCCTTCTCGCCACGCTCGCCGAGCTGGGGGAGGAGCTCTGCGCCGCCGGGCGCGTGCCGTTCCTCGTGACCTGCGGGGACTTCTACGCGCGCATCGTCTCGCAGCACAAGTCCGAGCTCGAGCGCTGGTTCTACACGCCCGTCGTGGACTTTGACGTGCTGGACTTCGTCACGCAGAAGGAGAACTTCTACCGCGTGTGCGAGGAGGTGGGCGTGCCCTACCCCAAGACGCGCCTGCTCGACTGCGCCGACCCCGCCGCCCAGGCGGACGACTCCGGCTTCGCCTACCCGCTCGTGGCCAAGCCGTCCAACTCGGCCGCCTATCACTACGCGGAGTTCCCCGGCAAGCAGAAGATCTTCATCGTGGAGACGCCCGAGGAGCTGCGCCGCATCTTCGACGAGCTCAAGCGCTCCTGCTACGACGAGAGCCTCATCATCCAGGAGTTCATCCCCGGCGGGGACTCCCACATGTACGCCATCTACCTCTACGCGGACGCCAACTCGGACGTGGTCTTCTCGATCTGCGGCCACGTGGGGCTGGAGGACCATCACCCCGGCGCCATCGGCAACGCGGTGGCCATCGTCCCGGAGCGCAACGCCGAGGTGGAGGCCGCCGCGGCCCGCTTCGTCAAGCGCGTGGGCTACCACGGCATGGGGACCTTCGACGCCAAGTGGGACGCGCGCACCGGCGAGTTCAAGTTCCTCGAGATGAACGCCCGTCCCGGGCGGAGCTCGTGGTTCGTTTTGCTCGCGGGCGTCAACTTTGCGCGCATCCAGGTGGAAGACGTCGTGCTCGGCCGCACGCCCGCGCCCGTCGCGCCCCGCGAGGACTGGGCCTACGTGGCCGTCCCGCGCAAGGTGATCGAGCGCTGCATGCCGGCCGGCCCCCTCAAGGACCGCGTCCTTGCCGCCTACCGCGACAAGACGGCGAGCTTCGCGCTCCACTGGCGCGGCGGGCACGACTCGCTCGCCCAGCGCCTCTGGGCCTACGTCAACTACTTCCACCAGGTCCAGAAGTTCGAGAAGTACCTCCCGCACGGGGACGTCTCGTGAGCGAGGCCCCGGACAGCCCCGCCGGCGGCGCCCGCGTGGAGCCGACCCTTTCCGAGCAGGTCGCGCGGGTCCCCACCGAGCCCGGCTGCTACCTCTGGAAGGACGGCCGCGGCGAGGTCGTCTACGTGGGCAAGGCCAAGAACCTGCGCGCCCGCATGCGCCAGTACGTGACCCTGCAGGACGAGCGCGAGAAGATCCCGCTCATGATGCAGGTCGTGAGGTCCTTCGACTACGTGGTGGTGGGCTCCGAGCACGAGGCGCTCGTCCTGGAGCGCAACCTCATCGCGCAGTACCACCCCTACTTCAACGTGGACTACAAGGACGACAAGTCCTACCCGTTCATCGCCATCACCGAGTCCGACGTCTTCCCCGCGATCAAGTACACGCGCGAGAAGCACCGCAAGGGCACGCGCTACTTTGGCCCCTACACCGACGCCCGCGCCGCCCGAGAGACCATTGACACCCTGCGCAAGGTGGTGCCCATATGCCTTGCCACCTGCGCGGAGTGGAAGCGTGCCAAGCGCCTGCTCGAGCGTGACCCCGACCAGGCTTCCGTCGCCAACCTCATGCTCGCCGAGAAGTGCCGCCCGTGCTTCGACTACCACGTGGGGCGCGGCCCGGGCGTGTGCGCCGGCATGATCGACACCGTGGAGTACGCGCGCCACGTGAGCCAGGTCGAGCGGTTCCTCCGCGGCAACCGCTCGGAGATCGTGGGAGAGCTCACCGAGCAGATGCGCACGGCGGCGGCCGACCTCGACTTCGAGCGCGCCGGCCGCATCAAGGCGCGCCTCGACAACCTCGACGCGCTCGACGACCGCCAGCAGGTGGTCTTCCCCTCGAGCGTGAGCCTCGACCTCTTTGGCTTCTACCGCGAGGAGACCATCAGCTGCGCCTGCGTCTTCGTGGTGCGCGAGGGCCGGACGGTGCGCTCGGCCGAGTTCATCCTCGACAAGGGCCTCGACGTCTCCGAGGAGGAGCTCGTGGGGGGCTTCGTCAAGCGCTACTACGACGAGACGGCCGACGTCCCCTCCGAGGTCGACCTTCCCTGCGAGCTCGGCGACGCCGAGGTCGTCTCCCAGTGGCTCGCCGAGAAGGGCGGGCGCTCCGTGCGCCTGCACCGCCCGCTACGCGGCGAGAAGCGCCGCCTGCTCGACATGGCCTCGGAGAACGCCCGGCACGCGCTCATGCGCTACATGGTGCGCACGGGATATGCCGACGAGCGCACCAACCAGGCCCTGCTGCAGCTCGAGAGCGCGCTGGCCCTCGACGCGCCGCCCATGCGCATTGAGTGCTTCGACATCTCCACGCTGCACGGGCACTTCACCGTGGCCTCGATGGTGGTCTTCACCAACGGCCGGCCCGACAAGGCGCAGTACCGCCGCTTCAAGATCCAGACGCCGCTCACCGAGGCCAACGACTTCGTCTCGATGTCCGAGGTGCTGGGGCGGCGCTACGCCCCGGAGCGCATGGCCGACGAGCGCTTTGGCAGCCGTCCCGACCTGCTCGTGGTCGACGGCGGCAAGCCGCAGCTCACTGCCGCGATGGCCCAGCTCGAGAGCCTGGGGCTCGACATCCCGGTCTGCGGCCTGGCCAAGTCCGACGAGGAGCTCTTCGTGCCGTGGGACGAGACGCCGGTGGTGCTGCCGAGCGGCTCGCCCTCGCTCTACCTCATCAAGCAGGTGCGCGACGAGTCCCACCGCTTCGCGATCACCTTCCACCGGGAGCTGCGCGACAAGGCGATGACCACGTCGGTTCTCGACGACGTGCCCGGGGTGGGCCCCAAGCGCAAGCGCGCCCTCATGCGCCGCTTTGGCTCGCTCAAGCGCCTGCGCGCCGCGAGCGAGGAGGAGATCGCCGCGACGCAGGGCATACCAGCCGAGGTGGCCCGAGCCGTCTATCAGGCCCTTCAGGAACTTACATAGATACCAGTTCCTGAAAAATCGAGAAGAACTAGAACTGAGAACGATTCCATATACCTCAGATTATCTGGGCTTCTTTGAATGGGAGCAGGATATTGCGGTGAGGAAAGAGAATATAACCACCATACCAGATTTACAGGCTGATTACATATGCCCAACCGTTTGGGGGTACTAATCCGTCCGTTAGTCGGTTCTATGAGTGATGTTGCGCAGGGGGTCGCGCACAATAGAACGACAAGGGACGACCGCCGCCACGAGGCGGTCGCAGGAGGAGAAAAGGAAGACACCATGAAGAAGCTCATGAACAGCGCCGTGTCTCGTCGTGCGTTCCTTGGTGGGACCGCCGCGGCGTCCGCGCTCGCGCTCGCCGCGTGCAACAACGGCGACGCGCCCGCCGACTCCACCGGCGACGAGGGCGGCGAGACCACCTCTGGCGGCGGCACCATCACCGCCGGCTCCGCCTACGCCCCGTCCGAGTACAACCCGACGAAGACCTCCTCGGCCTTCTGCCTGGGCTCCAACTGGCACGTCCTCGAGGGCCTCTACGGCACCGACCCGCACGACTACTCCACCTTCCCCGAGCTCGCCACCGGCGACCCGGAGCAGGTCGACGAGACCACCTTCACCGTCACCATCCGCGAGGGTGCCGCGTTCTCCAACGGCAACGCCGTGACCGCCGCCGACGTCGTCGAGGCCTTCGACCGCACCAAGGCCGACGCCACCTACGGCGCGTTCCTCGCCCCGATCGACTCCCTCGAGGCCACCGACGACACCACCGTCACCGTGAAGACCGCCATCGCCAACTTCTCGCTCCTCAAGGAGCGCCTGGCGCTCGTCCGCGTCTTCCCCGCGGGCACCTCTGACGACGAGCTCTCCCAGCAGCCCGTCGGCTCCGGCCCCTGGATGTACGACGCCATCACGGACAACACCGTCGACCTCGTCCCCAACCCCAACTACAACGGCTCCTTCCCGGCCGAGGACGCCGGCCTGCACTACGACATCCTCGTCGACTCCACCGCCCGCATGACCGCCCAGCAGCAGGGCACCACGCTCGTCATGGAGTCCGTCACCGCCGACGCCATCGACCTCATCGAGTCCGCCGGCTGCAAGGTTGACCAGGTCCAGGGCTTCGGCACCCGCTTCATCATGTTCAACACCACCAAGGCGCCGTGGGACAACAAGGTCGCCCGCCAGGCCGTGATGTACGCGATCAACACCGACAAGATGATCGACAACATCTTCAACGGCCTCGCCGCCACCGCGTCCTCCTACATCCCCAAGGACTTCCCCAACTTCCAGGAGGCCGCGACGGTCTACACCTACGACCAGGAGAAGGCCAAGAGCCTGCTCGACGAGGCCGGCGTGACCCCGGGCGCCCTCAAGATCCGCTGCACGGACAACACCCAGGCCTCCGGCATGGCCACCTCGGCCAAGCAGGACCTCGACGCCCTCGGCTTCACCTGCGAGATCGCCGAGGAGACCTCCGCTGCCACCTACGCGGCCATCGACGGCGGCACGGACGACTTCGACATCCTGATCGCCCCGGGCGACCCGTCCTGCTGGGGCGCCGACCCCGACCTGCTCCTCAACTGGTGGTACGGTGACAACGTCTGGCAGCAGACCCGCACCGGCTGGGGCGGCTCCGACGAGTTCAAGCAGATCCGCGAGCTCATGACCGCCGCTCTCGGCCAGTCCGGCGACGAGCAGCAGGCCACCTGGAAGCAGGTCTACGACCTCATCGCCGACAACGCGGTTCTCTACCCGCTGATCCACGTCCAGACCGTGACCGCCTCCTGGGCTGACGCCGCCGCCTCCCCGACCAAGACCGCCATCGAGGGCTTCGCGGGCATCGGCACCACGGGCATGAACTTCATCGGCTGCAAGACGGTCTCCGCGTAGCCTCGAGCAACGTTTCCGTTCCCCACTGAAAGGCTGGGGATCAACAAGGACGTTCGAGGGGCCCGGGCTTAGGTTCGCTCGGGCCCCTCTCTGTACTGCAGGCATTGAGAGAGGAGAGGGTATGAACAACCTTCTGCGCCTCATCGGCCGGCGCATCATCGCGCTGCCGATCATGGCCCTGGGCGTCACCCTGCTCGTGTTCTTCCTCATGTCCTTCACCGACCCCTCCATCCCCGCGCGCACCGTCCTCGGTGAGGGCGCGTCGCCCGAGGCGGTCGCGGAGTACATGGACGAGCACGGCATGAACGACCCGTGGCCGGTTCGCTACGTCGACTACATCGGCGGCCTCGTCCAGGGCGACCTGGGCACCTACGGCAGCCGCCAGACACCCGTCGCCACCGCCATCGCCTCGGCCCTGCCGATCACGATGCAGCTCACCTTCTTCGGCCTTCTGATCGCCGCGGTCTTCTCGTTCACGCTCGGCGTCATATCGGCGCTCTACCGTGACAAGTGGCCCGACCAGATAATCCGAGTGATATCGATCGCAGGCATCGCGACGCCGTCCTTCTGGCTGGCGGTCCTGCTCATCCTTCTGGTGACCATGGCCGGGCTCACGCGCGTCTTCCCGTCCTCCGGCGCGCTCCCCGACATCTTCACCAACCCCGGCGGCTACTTCGGCCGCATGATCATGCCCGCCATCGCCCTGGCCTTCCCGGTCATCGGCCAGATGACGCGCATCGTGCGCACCGCCATGGTCGAGGAGCTCGACAAGGACTACGTGCAGACGGCTCGCGGCTCGGGCATCCCCGAGAACGTCGTCATCGCCAAGAACGTTCTGCGCAACGCCCTCATCACGCCCGTCACCACCCTCGGCCTCAAGATCGGCTACCTCATGGGCGGCGCGGTCGTCATCGAGGTCATCTTTGCCCTCCCGGGCATGGGCACCCTCATCCAGCAGGGCATCACCGGCGGCGAGATCATGCTCGTCCAGGGCGTCGTCGTGGTCGTGGCTCTGGCCTTCGTCATCATCAACATCGTGGTTGACATGCTCTACCTGCTGATCAACCCGCGCATTAGGACGGTGTAGGCCCCATGACTAAGATCAGAGAGAACAAGACCGCCCAGCTCGAGAAGGCCGCGTCCAGGGGCGCCAAGTTCCACGGCCTCAAGAACATGAGCGTCCCGAGCAAGATCTCGCTCGTCCTTCTCGTCCTCGTGGCGCTCTCCGCCATCCTGGCACCGGTCATCGCCCCGCACGACCCGCTCGAGATCACCAAGGCCTACCAGCCGCCCGACGGGACCTACCTCTTCGGCACGGACAACGCCGGCCGCGACATCCTCTCCCGCATGCTCTACGGCGGTCAGTACTCGCTCGTGATCGGCTTCGGCGCCACTGCGTTCGCGCTCGTCCTCGGCTCCATCATCGGCGCCGTCGCGGCCGTCGCGCGCAAGGCCGTCTCCGAGGTCATCATGCGCGTCCTCGACGTCATCATGTCCATCCCGGGCATCGCCCTCGCGGCCATCCTGGTGCTCATCCTGGGCAACTCCGTCCCGGCCATCATCTTCTCGATCGGCTTCATGTACACGCCGCAGATCGCGCGCATCGTCCGCGCCAACGTGGTGTCCGAGTACGGCGAGGACTACGTCCGCGCGGTCATCGTCTCCGGCGCCCGCGCCCCGTGGATCCTCATGAAGCACGTCCTGCGCAACTGCATCGCGCCGATCATGGTCTTCACGGTGACCCTCGTCGCCGACGCCATCATCTTCGAGGCGTCCCTGACCTTCATCGGCGCCGGCATCGCCGAGCCCACCCCCACGTGGGGCAACATCCTGTCCTCCGCGCGTGACGGCGTCCTGCTCGGCCGCTGGTGGCAGGCCCTGTTCCCGGGCATCGCGATCATGGTCACCTGCCTTGCCCTCAACATCCTGTCCGAGGGCCTGACCGACGCCATGGCCGCCGCCCCGTCCGCGCCCGTCTCCAACGAGAACGCCGACAGCCGTCGCGAGGCCGACCTCCTCGTCGCCGACCCCGTCCGCGCCTACAAGGAACAGGCCGACTCCCTCGCCCGTCGCCTCGGGGCCCTTCGCGAGGTGGAGCTCGCCCGCACCGACCGCCGCGTGCCCGACTACTCGGTCGAGCCGATCCTCCAGGTCAAGAACCTCTCGATCGGCTTCCCGCGCCACGGCGACGTCCACGTGGTCGACAACGTCTCCTTCGACGTCCGTCCCGGCCAGTGCATGGCGCTCGTCGGCGAGTCCGGCTGCGGCAAGTCCATCACCACCAAGACCATCATGAACCTGCTGCCCGACAGCGCCCGCATCGAGGGCCAGGTCCTCTACAAGGGCCAGGACCTGCTCAAGCTCTCCAAGGAGGAGCACCGCAAGCTGCTGGGCCACGAGCTCGCGATGGTCTACCAGGACTCCCTGTCCTCGCTCAACCCCTCCATGCTCATCTCCGCGCAGATGAAGCAGCTCACGAGCCGCGGCGGCACCCGCAGCGCCGAGGAGCTCCTCGAGCTCGTCGGCCTCGACCCCAAGCGCACGCTCGAGTCCTACCCGCACGAGCTCTCCGGCGGCCAGTGCCAGCGCGTCATCATCGCCATGGCGCTCACGCGCAACCCGTCGCTGGTGATCTGCGACGAGCCCACCACGGCCCTTGACGTGACGGTCCAGAAGCAGGTCATCAAGCTCCTGAACGACCTTCAGAAGCAGCTCGGCTTCGCGATGATCTTCGTGTCCCACGACCTGGCGCTCGTCGCCGAGGTCGCCTCCGAGATCACCGTCATGTACGCCGGCCAGGTCATCGAGTCCGCCCCCACCAAGGAGCTGCTCACCAACCCGATCCACGAGTATACCCAGGGCCTGCTCGGCGCCGTCCTCTCCATCGAGGCGCACGACGGCAGCCGTCTGCACCAGGTCCCCGGCTCCGTCCCGAGCCCCGCGGACTTCCCCAAGGGCGACCGCTTCGCCCCGCGCTCGAGCCACCCGACGGTGGGACTCGACGTCCATCCCATCCTCAAGCCCGTTCCCGGCGCCGAGCACCATCTCGTCTCGGAGATCCCCGACGAGGAGCTCGCCAAGAACGGTCTCGTTTCCCGTCTGGAGGTGAGGTAGATGGCGGAGAAGAACACCGAGCAGACGCCCATCATCTTCCTGGACAACATCTCGGTCACGTTCAAGTCCCGCACGGGCTCGCTGTTCCACCCCAACCTCGTTCACGCCGTCAACGGCCTGACGCTCAAGCTCATGCCCGGCGAGACGATCGGCATCGTCGGCGAGTCCGGCTGCGGCAAGTCCACCACGGCCAACGTCATGTGCGGCCTTCAGTCGCCGACCGACGGCCACGTCTACTTCAAGGGCGACGACGTCACCAAGCGCACCGCCGAGCTCCGCAAGAAGATCGGCCGCGTGGTCTCCGTCGTGTTCCAGAACCCGGCCACGGCCCTGAACCCGCGCATGTCCGTGCACGACCAGCTGCTCGACCCACTGATCGTCCACAAGGTCGGCACCGAGGACGAGCGCGAGGCCCGCGTCAACGAGCTGCTCGGCATCGTCGGCCTGCCGTCATCGGCGATGTACGCGCTGCCCGGCCAGCTCTCCGGCGGCCAGCGCCAGCGCGTCGCCATCGCGCGCGCCCTGTCGCTCCAGCCTGACGTCATCATCGCCGACGAGCCCACGTCGGCCCTCGACGTCTCCGTCCGCGCGCAGATCCTGAACCTGCTCACGGACCTCAAGAAGGAGCTCGGCCTCGCCATGGTCTTCATCAGCCACGACATCCAGACGGAGCGCTACATCTCCGACCGCATCGTCGTCATGAACCACGGCCAGATCATGGAGCAGGGCCCCGCGAAGCAGATCTTCGAGGACCCGCAGGACGCCTACACCAAGACGCTCCTCGGCGCGGCCCCCTCGCTGCTCCACCCCAACCTGGGCAAGTAGGTCACACCCGTTCGGATGCGGGCGCGCCTCCGGGCGCGCCCGCTTTTCGAAATCGGCCGGCGGCACGTTCTTCTCGCCCTCCGTGCCGTAGCATCTGAGTGCTCCATCCATCGCTCGGCGGTATCCCCCCGCCGCTCACGAGAAAGGATCAGCATGGCAGACTTCAAGATCAGAGGCGTCGTCCCGCCCGTCGTCGTCCCCGACACGCCCGACCACGAGCTCGACGTCCCGTCCTTCGAGCGCCTCATCAACTACATGATCGACGCCGGCGTCGACGGCCTGTTCTTCCTCGGCTCCTCCGGCGAGGTCGTCTTCTCCACCGACGAGCGTCGCCGTCAGATCATCACCGAGGCCATCCGCATCGTCGACCACCGCGTGCCCGTCCTGGTGGGCATCATCGACACCGAGACCGAGCGCGTGCTCGAGCACGGCAAGGTCGCCCAGGAGCTCGGCGCCGACGCGCTCGTCGCCACCGCCCCCTTCTACGCCCTCGGCGGCATGACCGAGGTCGAGGAGCACTTCCGCATCCTGCACGAGGAGCTCGACCTGCCGATCTTTGCCTACGACATCCCGGTCTGCGTCCACACCAAGCTCCCGTGGCCGCTGCTCGTCAAGCTCGGCCGCGAGGGCGTGCTCGCCGGCGTCAAGGACTCCTCCGGCGACGACATCTCCTTCCGCTACCTCTGCCAGGAGAACGAGAAGGCGGGGCATCCTCTGTCCCTGCTCACCGGCCACGAGATCGTGGTCGACGGCGCGTACCTCTCCGGCGCGGACGGCTCGGTCCCGGGCCTCGCCAACGTCGAGCCCGCCGGCTACGTCCGCATGTGGAAGGCCGCTGAGGCCGGTGACTGGGCCACCGTCAAGGCCGAGCAGGACCGCGTCAACGAGATCTCCCACATCTTCGACGTCACGACCGGCGTCCAGGGCTACGCGGGCGGCGTGGGCGCCTTCAAGACCGCCCTCATGCTGCTCGGCATCTTTGACTCCAACACCATGCCGCGCCCGGTCAAGGCCCTCGAGGGCGCCAACGTCGAGGCCATCAAGAAGGTCCTCGTCGACAACGGGCTTCTCTAGGGAGGTTCCCATGGCTGAGACCCAGACCATCGTCGCCGTCGACATCGGCGGCACCAAGATCGCGTGCGGGCTGGTGACCCTCGGCGGTGAGGCGCCGGTCATCGAGAAGGTCCAGAAGGTTCCCACCGAGGCCATGGAGGGCGGCGCCCATGTGCTCGCCACCGTGCTCGAGCAGGTCAAGGCCGCCATCGAGCGCGCGGACGAGAAGCCCGTGGGCGTGGGCATCTCCTCCGCAGGCGTGGTCAACCCCAGAAACGGCGACATCACCTTCGCCAACGAGCTCATGCCCGGCTGGGGCGGCACCCACCTGGGCGCCGAGGTCACCGCGGCAACGGGCCTGCCCTGCCGCGTCCTGAACGACGTCCACGCCCACGCCCTCGGCGAGGCCCGCTGGGGCGGCGGCCGCGACAAGAAGAGCTGTCTGGTTGCCGCCGTGGGCACCGGCATCGGCGGCGCCTTCGTCGAGTACGGCAAGATCATGCTCGGAGCGCACGACGAGGCCGGCCACATCGGCCACGTCTGCTGCCCCGCCGCCGCCGACGTGCCCTGCTCCTGCGGCGCGACCGGCCACCTCGAGCCCATCGCGGCAGGCCCCGGCATCATCCGCGAGTACGTGCGCCTGGGCGGGGACGAGACCCTGCCCGACGGCACGCCGATCGACGGCGCGGAGATCGACCGCCGCGCCGCCGTGGGCGACGCCAACGCCAAGGCGGCCGAGGCCCGTGCGGGCCGCGCCCTCGGCGAGGTGCTCGGCAGCATGTGCAACATGCTCGACCCGGACGTCGTGATCCTCTCGGGCTCCGTGGCCCAGTGCGGCCCGGACTGGTCCGACGCCTTGGCAGAGGCCTTCAAGGGCCAGGCCATGCCGCCCGTCGCCACCACGCCCATCGTGGGCGGCGAGCTCGGCGGCGACGCGCCGCTGATCGGCGCGGCCGAGAACTTCGTGGCCTCCGGCTACGCGGAGGTCTCCGACTAACACCCGGGGGATGTGACAATTAGGACAGGTTTAATTGTCACATCCCCCTCCAGGGGCCCGGAATCGAGCAGCGTTTGACGATGTGACAATGTAACCTGTCCTAATTGTCACATCCTAAGGAGGAACCATGCCCATCTCACCGCTCGTCCAGTCCCTCAAGGGCAAGCTCATCGTCTCCGTCCAGGCCTATCCCGGCGAGCCGCTGCGCCACCCCGAGACCATGGCCCAGATGGCCCGCGCCTGCGAGCTCGGCGGCGCCGCCGCCATCCGCTGCCAGGGCCTCTCCGACATCGCCGCCATCAAGGGTCGCGTCGAGATCCCCGTGATCGGCCTGTGGAAGGAGGGTCACGAGGGCGTCTACATCACCCCGACCCTGCGTCACGCGATGGCCTGCGTCAACGCCGGCGCCGACGTGGTGGCCCTCGACGCCACCGACCGCCCGCGCCCGGACGGGCGCACCTTCGAGGAGACCGTCAAGGCCATCCGCGAGCAGTCCGACGTCCTCATCATGGCCGACTGCATGACCATCGACGACATCCGCAACGCCGTCGCCTGCGGCTGCGACCTCGTCTCCACCACGCTTTCCCACAACAAGGCCGCCATCGACACCACGATGGACGACGGCCCCGACGTGCCGCTGCTCAAGCAGGCCACCTCGGAGTTCCCCGACTACCCGATCATCTGCGAGGGTCACGTCCACACGCCCGCCGACGGCAAGACCGCCATCGACGCCGGCGCCTGGGCCGTGGTCGTGGGCACGGGCATCACGCACCCCACCTCCCTCACCAAGTGGTTCAAGGCCGCGATCGAGTAGGGGAGTCCTTCTCGCCGGCGCGTGACCGGTTCGTGCCGATTCCGGACGGTTTTCAGCCTCAGACCGTCCGGAACCGGCACGTTTTCTTTGGGTTGAGAAGAGCGAGCGGCGTGTGGACGGTTTTGCCCTGTGAACCGTCCACACGCCGCATCCTTCCTCTCTGGGTGCGCGTTCCGGACGGTTCTTCTCGACAAACCGTCCGGACGCCGCACCCTCCTCAGGGACATGCGGATTCCGGACGCTTTCCCACCCAGAACCGTCCGGACGCCGCACCTACCCGAGGGACATGCGGGCTCCGGACGCTTTCCCACCCAGAACCGTCCGGACGCCGCACCCTCTCACAAACGTACTAGCGTCCGCTCAGCGTTCTTATCGACAAGGTCACGATCATAGCCGCATGAATCTGCGCGAACATGCGCAAAACTGCGCAGAAATGACCGCTTACGCGTGATATCCTACCGTTTTCCGTCATAATGCGCAAAGATGCGCAAACATGACTGAAGTTGCGCGAAAATGAAATCAGCCCAGAACCCCAGAGAGGGAGGACCCATGTCAGATACCGAGAAGAACGCCCCGCTCGACTCCGCCGCCGCGGCGGCCGCCGCCTTCGAGGCCATCGAGAACCGCCCGTTCCCCGACGACGTCTTCACCGCACCGCAGCTCCGCTGGGCGGTCATTGGCTGCGGCGTCATCGCCAACCAGATGGCGACCTCGCTTGCCCTCGCCGGGCGTCGCCTGCACGGCGTCGCCAACCGCACCCGCGAGAAGGCCGTCGCCTTTGCCGAGAAGCACCACGTCGAGAAGGCCTACGACTCCTTCGAGGAGCTCTACGCCGACCCCGAGGTCGACGCCGTCTACATCACCACCCCGCACAACACGCACATCACCTACCTGCGCGGAGCGCTCGCCGCGGGCAAGCACGTGCTCTGCGAGAAGTCCATCACCCTCAACTCCGAGGAGCTCGACGAGGCCCGCGCCCTCGCGGCCGCCGCGGGCGTCGTGCTGATGGACGCCACCACGATCCTGCACATGCCGCTCTACCGGGAGCTACGCCGTCGCGCGGACGCCGGCGAGTTCGGTCGCATGAACCTCGCGCAGGTCAACTTTGGCTCCTTTAAGGAGTACGGCGACCTCACCAACCGCTTCTACAACATCAACCTCGCCGGCGGCGCGATGCTCGACATCGGCGTCTATGCGCTCAGCATCATGCGCCTCTTCATGGAGAGCCAGCCCACCGAGGTGCTCTCGCTCGGCAACCTCTGCGAGACGGGCGTGGACGTGGCGGGCGGCATCGTCTGCCGCAACCAGGAGGGCCAGATCGGCGTGGTCTCGCTCACGCTCCACTCCAAGCAGCCCAAGCGCGCCGTGCTCAGCTTCGACAAGTGCTACGTCGAGATCATGGAGTACCCGCGCGCCGACACGGCAACGATCGTGTGGACCGAAGACGGCCGCCGCGAGACCGTGTCCGCCGGCGTCGAGGGCTACGCGCTCTGCTACGAGATGGCCGACCTCGAGCGCGCCGTCGCCGGCGACGCCCGGGCCGCGGGCCTGATCGACACCGCCGCCGACGTCATGCGCCTCATGACCGACGTGCGCCGCTCCTGGGGCGTCACCTACCCCGAGGAGGCGTGAGCCCCATGCTGACCGCAGAGCGCCACGCGCGCATCGTCGAGATGGTGCGCCTGCGCGGGACCGTCACCGTGCCGGAGCTCGCCGCCGCGCTCGAGACCTCCGAGTCCACCATCCGCCGCGACCTCGACAAGCTCGACCAGGCGCACCAGCTTGTCAAGGTCCACGGCGGCGCCACCACCCGCGAGTCGGCGCATCTCACGCGCGACCTCACATTGGGGGAGCGCCACGGCCTGCACGACGAGGAGAAGCGCGCCATCTGCGCGCACGCCGCCTCGCTCGTGGGACCCGACGATTTCGTCTACCTCGACGCCGGCTCCACCACGGAGATCCTGCTCGACCTGCTGCCGCCCACGCGCGCGGGCTACGTGACCGACTCGGTCTCCCACGCCATCCGCCTGGCGGCCCGCGGGCTCTCGGTGACGGTGCTCGGCGGCGAGCTCAAGAGCGCGACCGAGGCGCTCGTGGGTCCCGGCGCCCTCGACGCCCTCTCGCGCCTCCACTTCACGCTGGGGTTCTGGGGCTCCAACGGCATCACGCCGGAGGCGGGTCTCACCACGCCCGAGCCCAACGAGGCCATGGTCAAGCAGGCGTCGATGGCGCGCGCCACGCGGCGCTACGTGCTCGCCGACGCCTCCAAGCTCGGCCGCACGAGCCTCGTCACGTTCGCGGACTTCTGCGACGCCACGATCGTCACCTGCGGGGACGTCCCCGCCGAGTATCGGAGCTTCGACAACGTCATGGAGGTGTCGCTGTGATCTGCACCGTCACGTTCAACCCGTCGCTCGACTACATCGTCCGCGTGGACGACATGCGCCTGGGCGCGATCAACCGCACCGCCTACGAGCAGGTGCTCCCGGGCGGCAAGGGCGTGAACGTCTCCATCGTGCTCGGCAACCTCGGGCACAAGAGCCGCGCGCTCGGCTTCGTCGCGGGCTTCACGGGCGACGAGCTCTGCCGCCTCTGCGCTGAGGCGGGCGTCGACGCCGACTTCATCCGCGTCGAAGAGGGCATGACCCGCATCAACGTCAAGGTCAAGTCCACAGAGGAGACCGAGCTCAACGGCATGGGGCCCAGAGTCGCCGAGAAGGACCTCGAGGTTCTTCTCGCCAAGCTGGACGCGCTGGGCGACGGCGACACGCTCGTCATCTCCGGTTCCGTGCCGGCGACGCTCCCGCACGACCTGTACGAGCGCATCATGGCGCGCCTTGCCGGCCGCGGCGTCTGCGTCGCCGTGGACGCGGAGCGCGACCTGCTCACGCGGGTCCTGCCGTACCGCCCCTTCCTCGTGAAGCCCAACAACCACGAGCTCGGGGACATCTTTGGGGTCACGCTGCGCACGCGCGACGAGGTCGTGCCGTACGCCCGGAAGCTTCAGGAGCTGGGCGCCACCAACGTGCTCGTCTCGATGGCGGGGGAGGGCGGCGTGCTCGTGGACGAGACGGGCGCCGTGCACCAGAGCCCGGCGGCGCGCGGCACCGTGGTCAACTCCGTGGGCGCCGGGGACTCCTCCGTGGCGGGGTTCCTCGCGGGCCTCATGGAGACCGGCAGCTACGAGGACGCCTTCCGCATGGCTCTTGCCACCGGCTCTGCCAGCGCGTTTTCCGACCACCTGGCCACTCGGCCGGAGGTGGAGGCGCTGCTCGCTAGGTCGTAGCCGCCCGCCTGCCGTATACTGGCGAGAGGGACGTCGAGGGGAGAGACCATGCCAGACGCGAGCCAGCGGATGCGAGCGGCCGAGAGCGCGGCGCGCGTGCCGGACGTCGTGGTGATCACGGGCATGTCCGGCTCGGGGCGCACGCAGGCGCTGCACGTCTTCGAGGACATGGGCTACTTCTGCATCGACAACCTGCCGCCGCGGCTGCTTCTGCAGCTCGCCGAGCTCGTGGGCATCAACTCGGGCGTGGGCCGGCACCTCGCCGTGACCTGCGACCTGCGCTCCCAGGGCCTCTTCGACGAGTTCTCCGACTCGATCAAGCAGCTCCGCGAGCACGAGCTCACGGTCAGCGTGGTCTTTCTCGACACCACCGACGACGTCCTCATGCGCCGCTACGACGAGAACCGCCGCCGCCACCCGCTCGCCGCGCCGGGGGAGGGCGTCGCCACGGCCATCGAGCGCGAGCGCGCGCAGCTCGCAGGCATCCGCGACACCGCCGACCTCGTCATTGACACGAGCCGCCTGCGTACGAGCGCGCTGCGCACCCGCCTGCGCCGCGCCTTCTCGGAGCTCTCCGACCAGCAGCTCATGGAGGTCTCGGTCTTCTCCTTTGGCTTCAAGCACGGCATGCCCGTCGAGGCCGACCTCATGATCGACGTGCGCTTCCTGCCCAATCCCTTCTACGACCCGCAGATGCGCACGCTCACCGGCAACGACCGGCTGGTCGCCGACTTCGTCCTGCAAAACCCCACCACTGAGAGGTTCCTCGAGGCCTGGTACAGCCTGCTCGACGTCGCGATGCCGGGCTACGTCGCCGAGGGCAAGAGCCACCTCTCCATCGCGGTGGGGTGCACGGGCGGCCAGCACAGGAGCGTCGCCATCGCCTCGGCCACGGCCGCCTACCTCGAGAAGGGCGGCTACCACGTGAGCCTGTCGCACCGCGACCTTTCGCTCGCCAACGTGAGGACGAGCTAGCATGTCGTTTACCGCCGAGGTCAAAGACGAGCTCTCGCGCGTCGAGGCGCCCATGCCGGCATGCGAGCTCGCCCAGCTCTCCGCCCTCATCCGCGTGTGCGGCACGATGTCGTTTCGGGGCTCGGGGCGCTACTCGATCCGCATCGCCACGGAGACGGGCGCGGTGGCGCGCACGGTCATCAAGCTCACGCACAAGCTCTTCGACCTCGAGACCTCGCTCACCGTGCGCCGCTCGGTGCTGCACAAGACGCGCAACTACCTCATCGAGATGCCCGAGCAGGACGAGCTCGCGGCGGACCTCGTGCGCCTGGGCATCCTCGTGCCCGGGCGCGGGCTCGCCACCGGCGCGCCCGCCGCGCTGCTGGGCACCCGCCCGGCGCGCGAGGCCTTCGTGCGCGGCGCCTTCATGGCCGGCGGCTTCATCGCCGACCCGCGCGGGGACTTCCACCTGGAGATCGCGGTCACGGGTGAGGACTTCGCGCGCGACCTCGCGGCGCTGATCGACTCCTTCGGCGTCTCCGCGCGCGTGAACCGCCGGCGCGGCGCCTACGCGATCTATCTCAAGAGCTACGACGACGTCATCGCGCTCCTGCGGGCGATGGGCGCGCGGCGCATGGCGCGCGTCGTCGAGGTGGCCCGCGCGAAGAAGTCCGTCAAAAACGACGTCAACCGGCGCGTCAACGCGGAGATGGCCAACCAGGCCCGCTCGACGGGCGCTGCCGCCTCCCAGCTCGACCTCATCGAGCGCGCGGAGCGCAGCGTGGGGCTCGCCGCGCTGCCGCCCGCCCTGCGCTCCTTCTGTGCGGCGCGACGCGCCCACCCCGAGCTCTCGCTCGCCGCGCTGGGGGAGGAGCTCGACCCGCCGGCATCGAAGTCCGCGATGTATCACCGGGTGCTACGCCTCCAGGAGATCGTCGAGGAGGCGGAGGGGGAGGCGAGCAGAGCCGCCGCCTCGCCCGCAGACTCGCTCGGGTCCGGGAACAATCTCACGTCAGCCGGGCAAACCTGAGCGTCTGCGGCTCAAATTACCCCTTCGTTCAGTTTTGGGGATACGCGCCGGCGCGTGTGGGGTACACTATCGGGTGGCAAGGGCGTCATGCCCATGTGTGCTTTGGTCCGCCGGGGAGAAGCCCCGTCGGCCCCGTGAAAGGAGAAAGCATGGCAGTAAAGGTTGCTATCAACGGCTTTGGTCGCATCGGCCGTCTGGCTTTCCGTCAGATGTTCGGTCACGAGGGCTCCGAGATCGTCGCCATCAACGACCTCACCTCCCCCGACATGCTCGCGTACCTCCTGAAGTATGACACCACGCAGGGCAACTACGCTCGCGACCACAAGGTCGAGGCCGGCGAGGACTCCATCACCGTCGACGGCAAGAAGATCACCATCTACAAGGAGGCCGACGCCTCCAAGCTCCCCTGGGGCGAGCTCGGCGTTGACGTCGTCCTCGAGTGCACCGGCTTCTACACCTCCAAGGCCAAGGCTCAGGCTCACATCGACGCCGGCGCCAAGAAGGTCGTCATCTCCGCTCCCGCGGGCAACGACCTCCCCACGATCGTCTACAACGTCAACCACGAGCAGCTGACCGCCGATGACAACATCATCTCCGCGGCTTCCTGCACCACCAACTGCCTCGCCCCGATGGCCAAGGGTCTCAACGACTTCGCGCCGATCGTCTCCGGCATCATGACCACCATTCACGCCTACACCGGCGACCAGATGCCGCTCGACGGCCCGCAGCGCAAGGGCAACAAGCGTCGCTCCCGCGCCTGCGCTCAGAACATCGTCCCCAACTCCACGGGTGCCGCCAAGGCCATCGGCCTGGTTCTCCCGGAGCTTAACGGCAAGCTGATCGGTGCCGCCCAGCGCGTCCCGACGCCCACCGGCTCCATCACCAACCTCTACTGCGTCGTTGACAAGAAGGTCACCGTCGACGAGGTCAACGCTGCCATGAAGGCGTACGCCGAGAGCATCCCCGAGACCTTCGCCTACAACGAGGACGACATCGTTTCCTCCGACATCATCGGCGAGACCCACGGCTCGATCTTCGACGCCACTCAGACCATGGTCCAGGATCTCGGCAACGGCCAGAGCCTCGTTCAGGTCACCTCTTGGTACGACAACGAGAACTCCTACACCTCTCAGATGGTCCGCACCATCAAGTACTTCGAGAAGTTCGTCGCGTAGTTCTCGCTTCGCATCAGCTTCGCAGGGGTGCGGTCGCAGCTCACAGGGCCGCGGCCGCACCCCCTTTTCGTAAGAAAACGTCAAAGGAGTGAACATGGCCTTCACCAAGAAGACCGTCCGTGACGCCGACGTCGCGGGCAAGCGCGTCCTTATGCGCGTGGACTTCAACGTCCCCCTGAAGGACGGCGTCGTCACGGACGACACCCGCGTCCGCGCCGCCATCCCCACGATCGAGTACCTCAAGGACAAGGGTGCCAAGATCATCCTCATGAGCCACCTCGGTCGTCCCAAGGGCGACGGCCCCGAGCCCCAGTTCTCCCTCAAGCCGGCCGCCGACAAGCTCGCCGAGCTCACCGGCTATGACGTGAAGTTCGTCGACGACACCTATGGCGAGAAGGCCAAGGCCGCCGTCGACGCCCTCCAGGACGGCGAGATCCTCGTCCTCGAGAACGTCCGCTTCGACAAGCGCGAGAAGAAGAACGACCCCGAGATCGCCAAGATCCTCGCCTCCTACGGCGACATCTTCGTGCTCGACGCCTTCGGCACCGCGCACCGCGCCCAGGGCTCCGTCGTGGGTCCCGCCGCGTATCTCCCCGCCTACGCCGGCTTCCTGCTCGAGAAGGAGGTCGACACCCTGACCTCGATCTTCGCCGAGCCCGAGCGTCCCTTCGTCGCCATCGTCGGCGGTTCCAAGGTGTCCTCCAAGATCGGCGTCCTCGATCACCTGATCGACTCCGCTGACACCCTCATCATCGGCGGCGGCATGGCCTACACCTTCTTCCTCGCCCAGGGCATGTCCGTCGGCATGTCCCTCAAGGAGGAGGACTGGGTCGAGCGCGCCGGCGAGATGCTGAAGAAGGCCGAGGAGAAGGGCGTCAAGATCCTCCTCCCGATCGACAACCGCGTCGCCGACCACTTCGGCGAGGACGCCGTGCCGGAGGTCGTCGCCTCCGACGCCATCCCCGATGACCGCGAGGGCATGGACATCGGCCCCGAGACCGAGAAGCTCTACGCCGACGCCGTCAAGGCCGCCAAGACCGTCTTCTGGAACGGCCCGATGGGCGTCTTCGAGTTCGACAACTTCGCCCACGGCACCGAGGCCGTCGCCCGCGCCATCGCGGACTCCGACTGCACCTCGATCATCGGCGGCGGCGACTCCGTCGCGGCCATCAACAAGTTCGGCCTGGCCGACAAGATGAGCTGGATCTCCACCGGCGGTGGCGCTTCCATGGAGCTCGTCGAGGGCAAGGCCCTTCCTGGAGTGGAGGCGCTTCTCGATGCGTAAGAGGATGATCGCTGGCAACTGGAAGATGAACAAGACCTACAGCGAGGGCGTCGTCCTCGCCCAGGGCCTTGCCGATGAGCTCAAGGACGGCACCGGCGACGTCGACGTCGTCGTCTGCCCGCCCGCCGTCGACCTCAAGGGCGTCTCCGAGGTCATCGACCAGACCTCCGCGCCGTTTGCGCTCGGCGCCCAGAACGTCTACTGGGAGGAGTCCGGCGCCTACACCGGCGAGACCGCTCCCAACATGCTCGAGGCCGTGGGTGCCACCCACTGCATCATCGGCCACTCCGAGCGTCGCGACTACTTCGGCGAGACGGACGAGGACGTGAACAAGAAGGCCAAGGCCCTCATGGCTCACGGCATCGTGCCCATCTCCTGCTGCGGCGAGTCCCTCGAGATCCGCGAGGCCGGCAAGCATGTCGAGTTCGTCGTCGACCAGATCAAGAAGGACACCGAGGGCCTCGAGATCACCGACCCCTCCAAGTACGTGATCGCCTACGAGCCTATCTGGGCCATCGGCACCGGCAAGACCGCCACGGCCGACGACGCCCAGGAGGTCTGCGGCGCCATCCGTGCCACCCTCGTCGAGGTCTTCGGAGAGGAGATCGCCCAGGGCATCCGCGTGCTCTACGGCGGCTCCGCCAAGCCCGAGAACATCGCCGGCTTCCTGGAGAAGGAGGACGTCGACGGCGCGCTCGTCGGCGGCGCCTCCCTCAAGGCCGACAGCTTTGCCGCCATGGTGAAGAGCGCTATGGCCTAGTCTGTCGCCCTTCTCGGCAGATGTGAAGAAGGGGACCCGGGCGAGAGCTCGGGTCCCCTTGTGTTACCATAGCAAGCTGTTATGCATCTGTCCCCAGAAGGAGCTCATCCCGTGAACCCGCTCAACATCATCCTGACGGTCCTGCTGTTCCTGTCCGGCGCGCTCACCGTCATCCTCGTCCTCATGCACTCCGGCAAGGGCACCGGCGTCTCCGACATGATCGCCTCGTCCCTCTACAACTCCGGCACCGGCTCGGGCGTGCTCGAGAAGAACCTCAACCGCCTCACGGTGATCACCTCCACGGTCTTCATCGTCTGTGTGCTCGTGATGGCGCTGACCTTCCCCACGGGCACCCTCGGCTAGGTGTTGCGTGCCATGACGTTGTTTACGCCGACGATGCGCGACATTGGCGGCTGACCCCCGCACGCGCTGTGCGGACGTCCCCAATTGTAGTGCTCGATGAAGGCGGGCAGGGCCTCGGCCCTGCCCGCCTCGCTCTCCCACGCCCTCCCGTACTGCCACTCCTGCGCCAGCGTGCGGTTCATGCGCTCTACCTTGCCGTTCTGCCACGGGCTGTATGGCCTGGTGTATATGTGGCGGACGCCCTCGGACGCCAGGAGGGCGTTGAACTCGCCCGAGCGGTAGCCGGGGCCGTTGTCGGTCATCACGCGCTCGACCGCGACCCCGAGGCCCGCGAAGAACGCCAGGCAGCGGGACACGAACGCCGAGCACGTGGCCCTCCTCTCGTCCGGCAGCAGCTCCGCATAGGCGACCCTCGAGAAGTCGTCCACGGCGACGTGCAGGCACGACGCCCCCGCGCCGGAGTGCCCGCCGTAGGGGTCCCCGCCCCTGCCGAGGGCGCGCCAGCCGCCGCCGTCGGGGATCCGGGCGACCTTCTTCACGTCGACGTGCACGAGCTCGCCGGGGCGCGACCTCTCGTAGCGCGCGGGCGTGACGGGGCCCCTCCGGCGGACCTCGCCGGTCACGCGGTCGACGTCGGCCAGGCGCGGCAGCCCGGAGCGCGCCACGATCCTGGCGCAGGTGCGGGCCGGAACGCCCGTGGCGGCGGCGAGGGCGAGCGGGGCGAGCAGCATGGAGCGCCTCGCCTCGACGACCCTCGCCTCGGCCTCGGGCGACGTGGACCTCGCGAGCCTGAGCGGCCTGCTCGGGCGGTCGGACATGGGCTCGCCCCTGCGGGACCGGGCGAGCCACTTGCTCGCGGTCTGCCTGCTCACGCCCATCTGGCGGGCGGCGTCCGAGACGCGCATGCCGCCGGCGACCCGGCGGCACAGCAGCTCGCGGCCCCTCGGCGTGAGCCTTGCGTTAGGATGTTGGGACATGGGAGGCCCCCTCTGCCGTAAGCCTAGACAACTCACAGCATGCGGGAGGCCTCCCTATTTGTCACCCTCCGGATGTAAACAACGTATCGGCACTGAACAGCTAGGGAAGTCCCACAGGCGTTGCCGGCGGCCCCTCGGGGCCGCTTTATTTTTAACCGGGCAGTCACTGCGGCGGCTCCAAAGTTTTTGAAATTGGGACTTGCGCCGCGCCGCGCGGTAGTGCATACTACTCCTTGCGCGAAAGCGCAGTGCATGTCGGAGTGGCGGAATTGGCAGACGCGCTAGCTTGAGGTGCTAGTGACTGACTAAAAGGTCGTGCGGGTTCAAGTCCCGCCTCCGACACCACGAAAGAACGCGGGTCCCCTCGGGGACCCGCTTTTCGTATCTCGACAGGGGGCGCGCATGACGAGGTCGGCACTCAGCGTTCGCCGCGTCGAGGGCATCGGCGAGGGGAGCCTCGTCGGAACGCTCTCGCGGCTCCTTCAGCTCACCTGCGAGGCCGTCCTCGTCTTCGACGGGGCGGGCCGCGTCCTTCTCGTCAACGACGAGGCGGCGGAGCTCTTCGGCCCGGAGCGCGGCCAGGTGGGCGCGGACGTGCGGCTGCTCTTCCCCGCCTCCGACGAGCCCGACCCCCTCGTGGCCCCCTTCGACCCGGCGGACCTCACCTTTCCCCTGGACGGCTCGATGGCGCTCGTGGACTGCGCGGGCGCCTCGGGGCGCCTCGTCTCCGTGCGCGTGCGCTGCGACGCCGTGAACGCCCCCGGGGAGACCTACCTGCTCGTGGCCCTCGCCGCCGACGAGGACGCCCGCGCGGGGCGCGAGGGCGAGCGCGCCCTCGACGACCTGCGCCGCGCCAACCATCGCCTCTCCGGCACGCTCAAGATCGTGCTCGACACCATCGACTCCACCGACATCGCGGACCTGTTCGAGCGCGTGCTCGAGGAGCTCACGCAGACCATGGAGGCGGACGGCACGATCGTCTACCTCGCCGAGTCGGACGGCTTTCACCTGCGCGGCGTCTCGAGCGGGCTGGCGGGCGAGAAGATCGCGCGCTTCATGCCCTTTGGCCGCAGCGTCGAGCGGCTCGCCATCCGCGAGGGGAGGGCGGTTCGCCTGAGGGTGTGCCCGCCAACCGGGGACGCCCTGAGGCAGGGCAGGCTCACCACGCGCGAGGTCGTCAACGAGGACACGCACGAGGTGCTGCGCATGAAGAGCGCCCTGCTGCCGCCGTTCACGAGCTTCATCCCCGTGCCGGTGTGGTTTGGCGGGCAGGTCATCGCGATCATCGAGGTGGGCTGGAGGCGCCTGCGCCCTGTGGCCAAGGAGGACGCGCGCCTGCTCGACTCCGTGGCGCACTATCTCTCCGTGCAGCTCGCCGGCGCCTTCACCACCTTCCGGGCCCAGAGGGCGGACCGCCTCGCGGCGCTTGCCACGGACGTCCGCGAGGAGCTGCTCTCCTACGTCGGCGACGGGGACGAGGGCGCCGCCGCGCGCTTCTTCGACGTCCTCGCCGAGGTGGGAGACGAGCTCGAGGCGGCGGTCGTCCGCATGCGCGTGAACGCCTCGCAGCGCATCGTCGTGGCCGACCTGCCGCTCACGGGGACGCGGGAGCTGCCGCTGGACCTTGACGACTTCGTCGCCTCGTACCTGGTCGACGGCGTGGCGGTCGCGCCCATCGTGCCAGACTCGCCGTTGAACGCCTATCTGCGCGACCTCGGCGAGCCGTGTCTGGGCGCCGTCATCGACTTCGGCGCGCTCGAGGGCAACCGTCTCTGCGGCATGGCGCTGCGACCGGACGGCGCCGAGCCCTTCGACGAGCTGGAACTCGAGTTCCTGCGCGAGCTCGCCGTCGACGTGCGCGACATCGCCCGAGGCGCGGTAGCGCGCGAGCAGGAGAAGCGCATCTCCCAGGCGCTCCAGACGGGTATGAGAAACGAGCTCCAGAAGGTCGAGGGGCTCACCGCCCAGGCGGTCTACTCCTCGGCGACCAAGGCGGCCTCGGTGGGCGGGGACTTCTACGACCTCATCCGCTTGCCGGACCACCGCGCCTGCGTGATCATGGGGGACGTCTCGGGCAAGGGCGTCGAGGCCGCCTCGGTCTCCGCCGCGGTGAAGACGGCGCTGGGAGCCTATGCCTGGGAGGGCCTGGCGCCCGCGCGCATGGTGCGCTCGCTCAACGACTTCCTTCTGGGCTTCTCGCGCCTCGAGACGTTCGCGACGCTGTTCGTGGGCATCATCGACCTGGCGACGGGTACCATGCGCTACTGCTCGGCGGGCCATCCCCCGGCGCTGTTCATCCGCTCCGACGCCCAGGAGATCTCCATCCTGGACGTCCAGTCGGGCGTCGTGGGGGCCTTCCACGACATCTCCTACCAGGACGGCGTCGTGAGCTTTGACCCTGGCGACGTGCTCTTGCTCTACACCGACGGCACGACGGAGGCGCGCGACCCCTCGGGCGCCTTCTTCGGCGAGGAGGGGCTGCGCGACATGGTGATGCGCGAGTCCGCCGACGGCAAGCCCTTCGAGGGCTTCGTGGGACGGCTGCTCTCGACGCTCGACGACTTCACGGGCCACAGCCTCGAGGACGACGTCGCCATGGTGGCGCTGCGCTTCGACGGCCTTCCGGGAGGGGTCGGCGCGGGCCCGGGCGAGAAGGGCGCCGCGCATGCGGGGATGACGGCCTCGCGCGGCGATTGAGGCCGTCCCGGGCGTTAGAGCCCGCCCGGTTTGGGGAATAACATCACCATGCCTGACATGGTCAACATAGCCCTGGTGACGGTCGAGGGCGACCTCGACGTGCGGACGGTGCCCGCCCTGCGCAGACGCATCGACCGGCTGGTCTCGGGCGGCTGTCGGCGCATCTTCCTCAACATGGCGGGGGCGCGCTACGTCGACTCCGCGGGGATGGGCCTCATCCTGACCGAGCTGCGCCGCATGCGCGGCGCCGGCGGGCTGCTCTCGCTCATGAACGTCTCGCCCCAGGCCTATCAGGCGCTGCGCCGCATGAGGGTCTTCGACTACATGCCCGTCTCGCGAGCGGGGGAGCGGCGCGCCGTCGTCGCGCTCGACCCCTCGGTCCTGCCCGAGTGGCGCACGACGTTTCGCGTCGAGCCCGCCTCGCTGAGGGAGGCCCGCGAGCGCGTGGGCGAGCTGCTCTCCTCGCTTCCCTTCACCCCCGACGAGGTCTTCGACATGACACTCGCCTCCGGGGAGGCGCTGGGCAACGCGGTCGACCACACCTGCGGGGGCGGCGTGCTGGCCACGGTCGCCGCCTATCCCGACCGCGTCACCATCGACGTCGCCGACTGCGGCGAGGGCTTCGAGCTGCCCGACGACGAGGAGCCCCCCGAGGCGGGGCCCTTCTCGGAGCGGGGCAGGGGCATCCGCCTTATGCGACTGCTCGCCGACTCGGTGAGCATCGCCCACAAGAGCGCCGGCGAGGGCACGGTGGTGCGCCTCGTGAAGCTCTTCGACGACGCGTCGGCCGTTTCCGCAGATGCGGACCTGCGCGCATAGGGCCCTTCACATTTCCTCCATGACTGCCCAACATCGCGCTTGCGCGGAGCCACGGCGGACCGTATTATATTCCTCGCACTTGCGGGCTTAGCGCAGTTGGTAGCGCGCCACCTTGCCAAGGTGGAGGTCGCGGGTTCGAACCCCGTAGCCCGCTCCATGCGAGCTCAGGCCGGATACGTTCGGCCTTTTTCATACGGCGAAGTGGCCAAGTGGTAAGGCACGGGCCTGCAAAGCCCTGACCCCCGGTTCGAATCCGGGCTTCGCCTCCAAGACCTGACGGGCGCCCTCCGGGGCGCCCTTTTCGATGGCACGTCCTCCCGCGCGGGCCGTCACGTCCCGGGTGGGAGAAAAAAGCCCTTGCAATCGTGAGGGACCTCGCGTAGTATATCTCCTTGCGTCGCGGGCTTAGCGCAGTTGGTAGCGCGCCACCTTGCCAAGGTGGAGGTCGCGGGTTCGAACCCCGTAGCCCGCTCCATGAGAGCCCAGGGCCGGTCATTGACCGGCCCTTTTTGTTATCCTGAGGTCCGTTGGACCCGAGCGTTTGCCGGCAGCCTGGAGGCACATGTTTCTCTCGCTCATCTTCGTCGTCTTTCTCTTCGCGGTGATCCAGGGGTTCGTCCGCGTCGTGGTCTACTTCTGGGAGTGGCTCTCCCGGGGCGACCAGCTCGACGAGGACGACGTCGAGCGCGCCGAGGCGGCCCTGGAGGAGTCCGAGGACGCCCTCGAGCGCGAGCTCGCCCGGGCCGGCCGCGCCCGCGGGCTCTCCCGCCTGTTCGCCCGCTGGCGCGCCTCCGCCGCCGCGGTCGACGAGTACCTCGACCACCTTCACCTCGGCTGGTACCAGATCGTCATCATCTTCTTCCTGGGGTCCATGGCGGGCCTGCTCATCGAGGAGGTCTGGATGCTCGCCACGGCCGGCCTCACCGAAAACCGCGTGGGCCTGGTGTGGGGGCCCTTCTCGCCCCTCTACGGCCTGGGCGCGGTGCTGCTCACGCTGCTGAGCTTCTTTCTGCGCGGCCGCGGGGCGCGCGCCTGGCAGGTGTTTGTCGTCTCCGCTGTGGTGGGGGGCGTGCTCGAGCAGCTCACCGGCTGGTCCATGTCCACCTTCTTCGACGCGGAGTCGTGGACCTACCTGCACCTGCCCGACCACATCACCCAGTGGGTGGCGTGGCGGTTTTTGGCCTTCTGGGGGCTTCTCGGCCTCACGTGGAGCCGCGCCGTCATGCCGCGCCTGCTCTATCAGATTGGCATGCCCACCACGCGCCGCCAGGCCGTCTTCGTCACGCTCGTGGCGATCTACCTCGTGGCCGACGTCGTGATGACGCTCGTGTGCTTTGACCGCAAGGCGGAGCGCGACGCGGGCGTGCCCCCGGCCAACGCCTTCGAGCAGTGGGTCGACACCAACTATTCCGACGAGTTCATCGCCGGGCGCTTCGAGAACCTCAAGATCGGGGACGCCCGCGACAAGGTCGACGAGAACGGCGACATCATCCTCGACGAGGTCGGGGACGGGCCGAAGAAGGACGAGGTGTGAGCATGGCCGCGCCGAAGCGAGAGGTATACCTCGACTATGCCGCCGCAACGCCGGTGGACCCGGAGGTCGCCGCCGCGATGCTGCCCTATCTGACGGAGCGGTTCTGGAACCCCTCCGCGCCCTACGCGCGCGCCCGCGAGGCCCGCGACGACGTCGAGCGCGCCCGCGGCTCCATAGCCCGCCTCATCGGCGCCCGGCCTGACAACCTCGTCTTCACGGCCGGCGCGACGGAGGCCAACAACCTCGCCTTCGCCGCCGTCGAGGGCCACGTGGTCGTCGACGCGATCGAGCACGAGAGCGTGCTCGCCTGCGCGGGGACGCACGCCCGGCGCACGGTGCGCGTGGGCGCCGACGGCCTGGTGGACCCCTCCGCCGTTGCCCGCGCGATCCGGCCCGAGACCGAGCTCGTCTCGATCGAGCTCGCCAACGGCGAGATCGGCTGCGTCCAGCCCGTGCGCGAGGTCGCGCGCGTGGTCGCTGCCGAGCGGGCGCGTCGCCTCGAGGCGGGGGAGGGCGTGCCCATCTACCTGCACACGGACGCCTCCCAGGCTGCGGGCGCCCTCTCGGTGAACGTGAGCTCGCTGGGCGTGGACCTGCTCACGCTCTCCGCCGCCAAGATCTACGGCCCCAAGCAGGTGGGCCTGCTCTGGGCCTCCGACGACGTGCGGCTGCGCCCGCTCGTCTATGGCGGCGGGCAGGAGGGCGGCGTGCGCTCCGGCACGGAGAACGTCGCGGGCATCGTGGGGTTTGCCCGGGCGCTGGAGCTCGCCTGCGAGCGTCGTTCCGAGGAGACCCGCCGCCTCGCTGCGCTGCGCGAGCGCCTGCGCACCGGCATCCACGAGCGCGTGGGCTGGGCGGCGGTCTCGGGGCCGCGCAACCCCAAGCGCCGGCTGCCGGGCCTTCTGCACGTGTCGTTCGCGGGCATCGAGGCGCGGCGGCTCGTGATCGCGCTCGAGCGCGCGGGGGTCTCGGCGGGCACGGGCTCGGCCTGCGCGGCGAGCCGCATGCGCGTGAGCCACGTGCTCGAGGCCATCGGCATGCCGCGCCCGCTCGCCGAGGGGAGCCTGCGCCTCACGCTGGGGCGCCCCACGACCGAGCGGGACGTCGACTACGCCGCCGCGGCGATCGGGGAGGCCGTGCGCGCCGAGGCGGCGCGCCTCGGGCTCGACGACGCCGCCCAGACGTCCCGCGTGGCGGCGCTGCTGGAGGGGTGGCGCGGGGCGACCTCGCACGACGCCCAAAACGCGCCGGGCTTTGGCCCCCAAAACGGGCGGTGTGCGAGGTGACCCGGGGCACCCGTCGCGGCGCGCGCGTCTTCTGCGGCCTCTCGGGCGGGGTGGACTCCGCGCTCGCCTGCGCGCTGCTGATGGAGCAGGGCTATGACGTCACAGCCGTCTACATGCGCAACTGGTCGCGCGACCTGCCCGGCTTTCGCTGCCCGTGGGCGGACGACCTGGCCGACGCCGAGCGCGTGGCCGTGACGCTCGGGATCGACCTCGAGGTCTGGGACTGCGAGGCCGAGTACCAGGCGACGGTCGTGGACTACCTCGTGGACGCCTACGCGCACGGCCGCACGCCCAACCCCGACGTCATGTGCAACCAGACGATCAAGTTCGGGACCTTCCTCGACCGGGCCCTCGCCGAGGGGGCCGACTTCGTGGCGACGGGCCACTACGGCCGCGTGGCGCGCGCAAAGGACGGTCGCACGATCCTTCTGCGCGCCCTCGACGAGCACAAGGACCAGACCTACTTTTTGTGGCGCGTGGGCGAGGAGGCACTCTCCCGGGCGCTGCTGCCCGTGGGCGAGGTGGCGAACAAGGCCGAGGTCCGGCGCATGTGCGCCGAGCGGGGCCTTGGCGTGGAGGGCAAGCCGGACTCTGACGGCATCTGCTTCGTGGGGCCGGTCGGCATCCGAACCTTTCTGCTCGACGCCCTCGAGCGCCGCGCCGGCGACGTCGTGGAGTGGGAGACCGGGAGGGTGCTCGGCCGCCATGACGGGGCGTTTCTCTTCACGGTGGGGCAGCGCAAGGGGCTCGACCTCGGCGGCGGCCCCGCCCGCTACGTGGTGTCGACCGACGTGGACGCAAACGTCGTGTACGTCACGGCGGACCACGACAGCCCGGCGCTTCTCACGCGCGAGGTCTCGCTCGAGGACGCGCGCTGGATCTCCGGCGAGCTGCCGGAGCCGGGACGCTACCTCGTGAGGACCCGGCACACCGGCGAGCTGCGCGAGACTCACCTCGAGCTTGCCGAGGGCGGCCCCGTGTTGCGCTTTGACGAACCCGTCCGCCGCGTGGCCCCCGGGCAGTCTGCGGTGCTCTACGATGGCATTCGCTGCCTCGGCGGCGGCATCGTGCGGTGAGCGTGTCACATGTCCCCAAATGGGACATGTGACACATGCTCGGAGGGGGGAGCCATGTCCATAGAGCGCGCCCGCGCGCACCTCGCGCGGTTCGGCCTGGCCGAGAGGGTCCGCGAGTTCGACGTCTCGAGCGCCACGGTGGAGCTCGCCGCGGCGGCGGTGGGCGTGGAGCCCGCGCGCATTGCCAAGACGCTCAGCTTCATGGTCGGGGAGACGCCCACGCTCATCCTCTTCGCCGGCGACGCCCGCGTCAACAACCAGGCGTTCAAGGCGACCTTCCACACCAAGGCCAAGATGCTCACCGCCGAGCAGGCCGCGGAGCTCGTGGGACATGCCGTGGGCGGCGTCTGCCCCTTCGGCGTCAACGAGGGCGTGAACGTCTACCTCGACGAGTCCCTGCGCCGCTTCGAGACGGTCTGGCCCGCGGCGGGCAGCTCCAACTCCGCCGTCGAGCTCACCTGCGACGAGCTCGAGCTCGCCTCGGGAGCGCGCAGCTGGGTTGACGTGGGCAAGGGCTGGAGAGAGGGAGAATAGCCGGAGACTCGGCCCCGCCGCCGTCCCGCGGCACCCGGGGAGCCCCCGGGGCGCTACACTGGAGGGACGGTTCTTGTCGGCACGTCAACTGGAGCGCGCGTGACAGCAGGTCAGGAAGATCAGGACACCAAAGCTCAGGCCAAGGCGCCCAAGAAGGTCGCCCTGAAGGTCTCCGCCGTGCGCTCGGTCTCCGCCGAGGACAGCGCGGCGGACAAGAAGTCCATGGGACAGGTCCGCAAGACCGTCATCTTCCTAGGCTTCGTCGCCGTCGCCTATGCGCTCTACCTCGTCTTCACCGGTCAGGTCGACGAGTTCGTGTCGTCGCTCGCCGGCGTGGACATGAGCTGGATCGTGGCGGGCGTCATCTGCTTCCTGTTCTACTACGTCTTTGGCATCCTCGCCTACGTGCTCTCCGTCGCGGCCGACCCGGACTGCCCGGTGGGCATCCGCGACCTCATGAGCGTCGAGGCGTCGGGCGTCTTCTTCATGCGCCTCACGCCCAACAGCGCCGGCGCCCCTCCGGCCCAGATCTTCCGCCTCACACGCGCGGGCATGTCGGCCGGCGCGGCGAGCGCCCTCAACTTCACGCGCACCATCATCTACGAGACCGGCGAGGGCGTCTTCGCCGCGATCATGCTCGTCTTCTGCGGCAGCTACTTCTACGAGACCTTCGGCGACGTCACGCTGATAGGCCTTTTTCTCTTTGGCTTCAAGGTCGTGCAGGTGGCGGGGTTCGTGGCGCTGTGCCTGCTGCCCAAGCCGGTCATGGCCATCGGCAACTGGGCGTTGCGCTTCGCCAACCGCCGCAAGTGGCTCAAGGACGACAAGTACGAGAAGTACTATGACGTCGTCAACACCCAGGTCATGGAGTTCTCCCGCGCCTTCAAGCGCGCGGCGGCGAACGTGCCCGAGATGCTTGCCACGATGGGCGTGACGCTGCTGCAGCTGGGCTGCATGTACGCGCTGCCGTACTTCGTGCTGTGCTCCTTCGGCGAGCCGGCGGACTTCCTCGTGTGCCTGGCGAGCGGCTCCATGCTCGAGCTGCTCGTCAACGCGGTGCCGCTGCCGGGCGGCGCGGGCGGCGCCGAGGTGGGCTTTGCCTACCTCTTCCAGGACATGTACGGCGTGCACCTCACCGCGGGCTTTGTCATCTGGCGCGCGATCGAGTATCTGCTGCCCGTGATCATCGCCGCGCCGTGCATGGGACTGCGCTCCACGAGCGGCGAGTCCATCAACCGCCGCGCCAAGCGCGTCTGGAAGCGCGTGCGGGGCTTCGTGACCGGCAAGGGCTCGGGCGGCAAGAAGCGCGGGGCAGCGCGCGGCGGCGTCACCGTGAAGCCGGGCGCCAAGAAGAAGGCCGGGGCGGCGGGCGCCGGCAAGAGGCCCGCGGGCGCCTCGGACGTCGAGGCGCGGATCGCCGCCGGCAAGGCTGCCGCCGCCGCGAAGAAGGCCGCCGCCGAGGCCGACGAGGCGCCGGGTCCCGAGAAGGGGAAGTAGAGCGCCTCGCCCCGGGCTCCAGAAAAAAGTCCAAAATGGGGCTTGCGCTCTTGGGTCGATCCTTGCTAATATATCCCTCGCGCTGCGGTCCCCAACGCAGCGGGAACAATATAAGGGCGCTTAGCTCAGGGGGAGAGCGCTTCCCTGACACGGAAGAGGTCACAAGTTCAAATCTTGTAGCGCCCACCAAATTCTCGCAGCTCAGAGCATGTTCGCTCTGAGCTGTTTTCGTATACGCCAAGCCCGGGCTCAGCGTAGCCGTCCCGAGCCCGCCCGCGCTACTCGACCGCCCGGGCGAACTCGAGATAGGTGATGGTCGCGAGGTCCTCGTAGGCGCCCGCCGCGCGAGGGGACGCGGTCGCGTCGGCGACCCAGCCGCCGTCCGCGAGGAGCGCCCCGACGGTGCTTATCGCCGGCAGCTCGTCTCGTGCGACGAGCTGGACCTTCTGGAAGTCGGCGAGCGGCGCGCCGATGGCGTCGAGGACCATCGCGGCGAGGTAGGCGGGGCTCGCGTCGTCCCAGACGCCGGCGGCCTGTGCGCCGTCGTCCTCCGCAGCCGACGCGAGCGGGTAGTTCGCCCACACCGCGTAGGTGGACTGATGGGCCCTCAGCGCGTTCTCGAGACGGTCCGCCCCGGGATAGAGGGCGTCCACGAGCCTGGGCGTGATGTTGGGCTGGTGGTCGCCAAAGAAGACCAGGACCACCGGCTCGTCGAGCTCGGCGAGCTGCCCCACGAAGCGCTCGAGGTCGCGGTCGGTCGAGCTCACGCAGGCGAGGTACTCGTTGAGCGCGAAGACCTGGTTTGACGTGAGCCCCTCGACGGAGTAGCCGGGGCGCAGCGCCTCGTCGACGTTGGCCTGCAGGTAGCTGCCGTGGTTCTGGATCGTGAGGCAGAAGACGAACTGCGGGCCCTCGCCCTCCTCGAGCACCTCGAGCGTCCGGTCGAAGGCCGCGCCGTCGGCGATGGTGCCGTGGACCTGCCGCGCCCCCGCAAAGTCCTCGACGTCGATGAACTCGTCGAAGCCGAGCTCCTCGTAGACGCTTGCCCGGTTCCAGTTGGTCGCCTTGCCCGGATGGATGGCAGTCGTCTTATAGCCAAGAGACGCGAGCTGGCGGGGGAGGCTCGGGGCGTCGGAGAGGTCGTAGAGCGTGTAGGGGTAGCTGCCCCCGCCCACAAAGGCGAGGGATACCCCCGTGAGGAACTCGAACTCGGTGTTGCAGGTCCCGCCGCCCTGGACCGAGACCGCGAGGTCCCCGCGCAGCGCGGCGCCCGGCCAGCTGGCGTAGAACTCCGGCCCCTCGTAGCCCACGCCGAGCCCGTCCAGGAAGGAGAGATCGGCGAAGGACTCGTCCATGACGCAGACGATGCTCGGGCGCTCCTCGTTGAACTGACGCGTGGCGGCCTCGCGCCGACCGCCCTTCTCGGCGTCCTCGTCGTAGGCGGCGGCGTAGCGCGCCTCGAGCTCGGCGGCTTCGGCGTCGGAGTAGCCCTCGGGGCGGTCGATGGACAGGTCCTGCGCGACCTTCACGAAGGAGGGGAGAAACCCGTGCTCGCGGTAGGAGCCGACGGAGTCCCAGTAGTCGACCTCCACCCCGAGCGTCTTGCCCGGGTCGGCGGTCACGCCCGACCAAAGCAGGCTCGCGACCGCGAGCGCGGCGAGGGCGTTGCCCATGACGTTGCCAAAGGCGCCGTCGGGCGTGGAGGGGCGGGAGGGGGCGACAAACGCGCAGAGCCCCACGGCCACGAGCGCGCAGGCGAGGCCCAGGACGACGGAGCTGTCCACGGAGAAGGCGTAGCCGCCGCTGACCTCGGCGGCGGTCCCGAGGGCGAGAAGGTCGGCGGGCATGATCGAGGCGGACTTGAAGCGCGTGACAAAGAACTGCGCCAGGCCCACGAGCGAGAGCGCGACCACGCCCACGGCCATGCCCGCGCCCCGTCGCTGGCAGGAAAAGTAGAGGAAGGCGAGCGCCCCCAGGACGAGAAGGACCTCGAAGGTCGAGAAGGACGGGTCGATCTGGAGGAGGTCGGGGTTCCAGGGGAGCTCGAGCGAGAGCCACGCGAGCGCGCAGGACCCGAGCAGCGCGACGAGCGCGATGCCCGCGCGTATGGCCTCCCGGCGAGTCCGAGCGGGGCGGTCCGCCCCCGGGAGGGCGTCAAGGGCGTCGAGGGCCTGCCTGCGCAGCAGGGCGCAGGCGCCCTCGAGCAGCGCCGCGAGGCACAGCAGCGCGAGCGCGAGCGGGTCGGAGGCGCTCTCGTAGAGCCCGCCCCCGCACCAGGCCAGCACGGCGGAGAGCGCACTCACTGCCGGCAGGAGCCAGAGAAGGTCGGGCAGATGGGCGGGCCTCGCGCGTGCGAGCCTGCGCCGCGGCACGAGGACCGCGGCGGCGACGAGCGCGCTCAGTGCGAGCGCGGCGATCTGAGGGATGGGCTCGAGCATGGGCCTTGCGCACTCCCGCCTGACCTACTTGAGCTTGCTCGCGAACTCGAGGTACGCGACGTACGAGAGGTCGAGGTAGGAGGCGGGGAGGCTCGAGGCGTCCGTCCCGGCGGGCAGCGCGCTGCCGTCGGCGAGCCTGGTGGCGATGAGGCTGATCGAGGGCAGCTCCTCGCGTGCGACGAGCTGCGTCTTCTGGTAGTCGGTGAGCGGCACGCCGATCTTCTCGGCGAGCAGGGCGGCGAGGTAGCAGACGCTCGTGTCGCACTTCTCGCCGTTCGTCGAGCCGGCGACGTCGTAGTTCGCCCAGACGAGATACCGCGTCTCGTGGGTGCGCTGGCTGTGCTCGAGCGTCTGCTCGCCGGCGTAGATCGTGTTGTTGAGGATCGAGGAGAGCGCCGGCTGGTGGTCGCCGAAGAACAGGACCACCACGGGGCGGTCGAGCTGCTCGAGCTCCGCGAGGAACTCGTCGAGGGCGCGGTCGGACTCCTCGATGCAGGCAAGGTACTCCGAGACGCGCATGTTGTCGTAGGGGCTCAGGCCCTCGACGCTGTACTGCGGGACCTCCCCGAGGTTGCACTGGTCGTAGGGGGAGTGGTTCTGCATGGTCACGTCGAAGACGAACTGGGGCTTGTCGCTTTGCTCGAGCAGCTCGAGGACCTTGTCGTAGGTCTCGGCGTCCGAGACGCCGCTGTGGAACCACTCGGACCCCTCGAAGTCCTCGATCGAGAGGAACTCGTCGAACCCGAGCATGGAGTAGACGCGGTCGCGGTTCCAGTTGGTCGCGTAGTTGGGGTGCAGCGCCGTGGTCTTGTAGCCGAGCTCGGAGAACTGGCGGGCGAGGCTCGGGGCGCTCGAGAGGTCGTAGAGGGAGTAGGGGTACTTGCCGTCCCCCACGTAGGCCAGCGGCACGCCCGTGAGGAACTCGAACTCGGAGTTGCAGGTCCCGCCACCGAGCACGGAGACCGAGACGCCGCCACCCAAGATGGCGTCGTCGCGGGAGTTGAAGCGCTCCGGGCCGGCGTAGCCCCAGCTCTCGCCGTCAAAGACGGAGATGTCCGAGAAGGTCTCGTTCATGATGCAGATGACGGTGGGGCGCAGCTCCTCGAACTGCTCCTCGGCCGCGGTGCGTCCCGCCTCGGCGCCGGCGCCCTCGTCGTAGGCGGCGACGTAGGACGCCTCGGTCTCGGCCGCCGCGACGTCCGTGTAGCCCTCGGGCACCTCGATCGGGAGGTCCTGCGCCACGGCGACGAAGGTGGTGAGGAAGCCCTGGCGCTTGTAGTAGTCGAGCGAGTACCAGTACTCCATCCCCACGCCGAGGTCGTCGAAGTAGTTGGGGATTGTGACGCCGGCCCAGAGCGCGGTGAGGGCCGCGAGGGCGCACGCGAGGTTGACGACGGTCCTTCTCACCAGGCTCTGGCTCGTCTCGGCGCGCGTCGCGGCGACCAGCGAGCAGATTGCGGAGGCGATCACCACGCAGCATAGGCCCGTCAGGACCATGCCGTTGACCGAGTACACGTAGCTGCCGCTCACGGCCGCGGCCGTCTGCAGGACGAAGAGGTCGTTGGGCAGGATGGCCGAGGCCTTGAAGTTGGCGATGAAGTACTGCGCGAGGCCGATGACCCAGCAGAGGCCGACGCCCAGGGCAAGGCCCGCCCCGTGGCGCTGGAAGAGGAAGAACAGGACGAGCAGGGCGCCGAGGATGAGGCTCATCTCGATGGCGGCAAAGCCGAGGGCCACGGAGAGCGTCCCCACGTTGTAGGGCAGCTCCATGGCAAGAAACCCGAGCACGGTGCAGGCGAGCACGGCGACGAGGGCCATGAGGGCGCGCACGGGGCCGGCCGCCTCGGGGCTGCGCCGCCCCAGGGCGTCGACCCACTCCATGACGCGGCCGCGGGAGAGCGACACGGCGCCGGCGGCGAGCGACGCGGCGCTCAGGACGATCAGCCCTCGGGAGCTACCGAGGTAGAGCCCCGTCGCGCACCAGTAGCAGGCGGCGAGCAGCGCGGCGACGGGCACGACCAGCCACGCGATCGATCGAGCGAGCTGCTCTCCCAGGCGTCCCTCGCGCCCGCGGAGGCGTCGCGCGACGACGACGGCGCCCGCGACGAGCAGGGCGAGCGAGAAGAGCGGGATTGCGATCAGGGGGGTCATGGGGACCTCTTTCTCGCGCCGTGCGGCGCGCTACTCCAGGTTGCTTGCGAACTCGAGGTAGGTGATGCGCGCGAGGTCGTCATAGGCCTCGGGGAGCGCGTCGACGTCGTCGATGGGAATGAGCGAGCCGTCTGTCGTGTGGACGCCCACGGAGTGCAGGATGGGCATGGTCTCGGTGGCCACGAGCTGGGCCTTCTGGAAGTCGGTGAGCGGGGCGCCGATGGCCTCGGCCATCATCGCGCCGAGGGTCGAGACGCCGGCGTCCAGCGTCTGGGAGACCTGGTCGTTGCCGAGGACGTCGTAGTTCGCCCAGATGAGATAGGTCGTCTGGTAGGTCCGGGCGATATGCTCGGGCGACTCGGGGTCCTCGTCGGCGTAGATGAGGTCGTTGAGCTCCGAGGCGAAGGAGGGCTGGTGGTCGCCAAAGAAGACCACCACCACGGGGCGGTCGAGGTTCCAGAGCGTGGCGAGAAACTTCTGGAGGTCGCGGTCGGACTGCGCGATGCAGGAGAGGTACTCGTTGAGCTGCGCCTGGTAGGACTCGTCGAGGCCGTCGACGGGGCGGTCGACGTAGAGCTCCTCGGGGATGTCGTCGTTCTCGTAGCCGCCGTGGTTCTGCATGGTCACGTCGAAGATGAACTGCGGCTCGTCGCTGCTCCCCAGGATCTCGAGGATCTTGTCATAGGTGACGCCGTCGGTCACCCCGTTGTGCAGTGCGGGCTGGTGCGGGAAGTCCTCAAAGCTCAGGAAGCGGTCGAACCCGAGCTGCTCGTAGATCACGCTGCGGTTCCAGTTGTTGGGGTTGTTGGGGTGCATGGCGGTGGTCTCGTAGCCGAGCTCGGAGAACTGCTTGGCGAGGCTCGGGGACTCGCTGAGGTCGTAGAGCTGGTAGGGGTACTTGCCGTCGCCCACGTAGGGCACGGCCACGCCGGTGAGCAGCTCGAACTCGGAGTTGCAGGTGCCCGCGCCGAGCACCGAGGTCGCGGCAGAGCCGCGCATGAGGGCGGCCGAGACGTTGCTGTAGAAGCTCGGGCCCTCGTAGCCCCAGGCCTCGCCCTCGTAGATGGAGAGGTCGGAGAAGGCCTCGTCCATGATGCAGATCACCGAGGGCCTCACCTCGGAGAACTGCGCCTCGGCGGCCGTCCTCGCCTCGGAGGAGCCGCGGGCCTCGTCATAGGTCTGGGCGTATGACGCCTCGAGCTCGGCCGCGGAGGCGTCGTCGTAGCCCTCGGGGACCTCGATCCTCATGTTCTGGACGAGGGTGACGAAGGTGGTGAGCATGCCGCGGCGGCAGTAGTTGCTGAGGATGTTCCAGTAGTTCGGCTTCATGCCGAAGAGCTTCTCGTAGCTCGGCACCCCCATGCAGCCGCCCAGCGCCACGAGCGCCACGAGCGCGCCGGCGACGTGGGCGCGGACCAGGAAGGCGCGGGTCCTTCCCGGCCGGGGGCTCGGGGTCACGGACAGGGTCGCGACGGCGCAGGCGAGCATGACGCAGCAAAGCCCCAGAAGGACGGGGCCGTCGATCTCGTAGACGTAGCCGCCGCTGACCGTCGCCGCGGTGCCGAGGGCGAGCAGGTCGCTCGGCAGGATGGCGGTCCCCTTGAACTCCTTGACGAAGAACTGGGCGAGGCCGGCGACCCAAAGCGCCGTCACGCCGAGGGCGAGCCCCGCGCCGCTGCGCTGGAACAGCAGCAGCAAGAAGAGCAGGATGCCCGCGATCAGCGCGGTCTCGAGGAGCACGTAGAAGGGCTCGATCTCAAAGGCGAGGGCGACGAAGTTGTACGGGAGCTCGAGCGCGAGGTGGCCGAGGTAGGCGCAGACGAGCAGCGCCGCGGCCGAGAGCCCCAGGCGCGCGGCGCGGGGGTGGGGGGTGCCGTCGAGCAGGGCGAGCAGACGGTCGCGGAAGAGCGCCGCCGCGCCGGCGACGAGCGCCGCGGCGTCGAGGGCCAAAAGCTCGCCGACGCCGCCCCGATAGAGGCCGAGCAGGCACCAGACGGCGGCAAAGAGGAGCGCGAGGGCGGGGGCGGAAAGCCAGCACAGGCTCGCGCCGCGCGGCCGCCGCTCGTGCGCGGCCTCGTGGCGGACGAGGAAAAACGCGCCCCCGGCGAGCAGCGCGAGGGCGAGGAGCGGGCAGACGGCAAGAGATGCGGGCATGACGATCCTTCTCGAACATTGAGCTTACAAACGGCTTATGATACGGCATAGGTTTGAAGGCTCGATGGGCGAGCGTCTCGGGCGGGCTCTCTCCCGGCGGGGTCGTCCCCGCGAATGGGGTACCCCGAGGATGGGGCATAACCGAGATGACGGACAGCACGTGGGGCGGACACCCCGGAGATCTGTCCCATACGGAGAAGGGGGAGCCATGAACGAGGTCATCCAGGCCATGAAGGAGCGTCGCAGCGTCCGCGCCTACACCGACGAGGTGCCGTCCCGCGAGCTGATCGACCAGGTCGTCGAGGCGGGACTGTGGGCGGCGAGCGGCATGAACCGCCAGGGGCCCATCGTCGTCGCCGTCACCGATCGCGCGCTGCGCGACCGTCTCTCGGCCATGAACGCCGAGGTCATCGGCGACCCCAGCCGCGACCCGTTCTACGGCGCGCCGGTCGTGCTCGTGGTGCTCGCCCCGTGCGACCAGGCAAACCGCGTCTACGACGGCAGCCTCGTCATGGGCAACCTCATGCTCGCGGCGCACGCGCTCGGGCTCGGCAGCTGCTGGATCCATCGCGCCCGCGAGGAGTTCGACACGCCGGAGGGCAAGGCCATCCTCGCCGAGCTGGGCGTCGAGGGCGACTACGAGGGCATCGGCCACTGCATCTTGGGCTACCCGGCCGAGACGCCGGAGGCCAAGCCCAGAAACGACGGGCGCGTCTTCTTCGCCGAGTAGTGTGGAAACGGGACAGTCCCTTTTCCACGCCGGGGCGAGGCGCGCGACGTGCTAGCCTAGTGGGTCGTCGGGCATGCCCGGCGACCCCTTTTCACGTCGACGAGAGCGGGGACAGGTGGACCTCAGCCAAGCCATAGAGTGCGCGAGCGCCTTCGTCTTCCCGGGCTTTCTCACGGACGACGCCTCCCTCTCCGCGGAGCGCGCCCGAAACGAGGAGGCCCTGGGCGTCCTGCGCTCCGCGTGGGCCGAGGCGCCGGCGGGCCGCGAGCCGTTCTCGTATGACCTCGTGCGCTCGCTCGCCGACCGCAACCGCGACGTCTGCGACCGCTTTGGCATCGAGAAGCTGCGCGACGTCTCCGCATCGAGCCTCGCGCGCGGCCTCTCCAACGCCGATTTGATCCACGCCGTGGCGGTGCTGCAGCACCGGACCGACGCCAGGGTCACGGCACTCTCCGGCCCGGACGCGCGCGACCTCAACGTGGCCTGGGTGGACGCCCCGGTCTCCGGCATGGTCGTGGGCATCGACATCGAGACCACCGACCGCGACCCCGCGCGCGGCTACATCATCAACGTGGGCCTCGAGTTCATGACCGTGGGGCCGGACGCCAAGCCCCACGACCCGTTCTCCGGCTACTTCGGCCTGCCCGATATGTACGCCGAGAAGGGGGTGCCGCTGGCGGACATCCACAAGATCGAGTGGTCCGACCTCGAGGGGAGGCGCCCCTTTCGCGAGGACGCCCAGGTGCAGAGGGCGCTGCTCGCCGCGCTCACCGCCTACCCGTTCATGGCGCACAACGCCGCCTTCGAGGACTCCTGGTTCATGCTGCACATCGACGGCTACGCCGAGGCCCGCAAGGCGGGGCGCGTGGTGCCCATCGACACGCGCGACATCTGCCGTCGAGTGGACCCCGAGACGCGCACGCTGCCGCACGAGATGCGCCCCGCCTCGCTCGAGAGCTGGGCGCTGCGCCGCGGCACGCTCAAGCCCGGCGAGTCCGAGCGACACCTCGGCCTCGACGACGTGGAGCTCATGCTCGCCACCGTGCAGGCCGAGTTCTCCGCCCGCAACATGCTCGGGTGAAGCGAGCGTCGGGGAGGCCCAGCATGGTCAGGGGAATCGGCATAGACTCGGTCGACATCGAGGAGATGGCGCGGCTCGTCGCCGACGAGCGCGGCGCCTTCGCGCGGCGCACCTTCACCGAGGCCGAGCGCGCCCAGGCCTTCTCGCGCCACGACGCCGCCGCCTGCCTGGCAGGCAAGTTCGCCGTCAAGGAGGCCGTCTTCAAGGCCCTCGCGCGCCACACCGCGGAGGGCTTCGACTTTCGCCGCGTGGAGACCCTCGAGGACGAGAGCGGCTGCCCGCACGTCACGCTCGACGGGCCGCTCGCGCCGGTGCTCGCCGAGGCAGGCGTCTCTGAGCTGCTCGTCTCCATCACCAACGAGCGCGGCGTGGCGACGGCCGTCGTCCTCGCGCAGTAGCGCCCCCGCCGTTCCCTGTGCATCGGCACAACGAACGGCCGCTGTCCCGCCGCCTTTTGTGTTTTGCATCCATTGGGCGGCCGTCTCGCCCTCTCCATACTGTCTTCACGAAGGGTTACAGGCCCGGGCACGGGGTCCGGGCCCCGACGCGCATGCCGCGTCGGGCGGCTATCAACGGAGAGGTGACTGCCATGCCCATGAAGAACTCGACCAAGCTTGTGAAGGTCCTTCTGACCAACATCCCCATCGCCGTGTGCATCTCGCTCGTCGCGAGCTACATCGGCATCAGCTCCGCCGGCGTCCCCGAGGAGGCCTTCATGCCGGCCTTCCTGTCCACCGCCGCCATCAACATCGTCATGGCCTACGTCATCTCCTTCTTCATCGGCTGGTTCATCCCGGCCGAGAAGTGGGGCTTTGCCTTTGCCGGCGCCTTCGGCCTCAAGCCCACCGACGGCATCAAGTTTGGCCTGGTGCTCAACATCGTCGTGAACACCGTCTACGTCGTGGTGAACGCCGTCATCCTCACCTTCGTCAACGCCAACGTCATGCAGGGCATGCCCATCTCGATGTTCCCGATGGCGCTGCTCGGCAGCTTCTTCCAGTGCTGGATCGTGGGCTACGTCGTCTCCCTGCTGTGGGCCCAGCCGGCCGAGAAGATCGCCCGCAACCTCATGAACGACCCCGCGCCCGACATGCACTAAGCTCTTCTTGCCCCGCGCTGAACGCAACGGCCCGCCCGCGCCCCGCGCCGGCGGGTCTTTTCTCATGGGCCAAAGGCGCCTCGACCTTTGCCCGCCGTCCGAAGGGAGAAGCCGTGGACGGACTCATCACCTCAGAGCTGGTCGAGCCCGGGCTCTGGCGCCTCGCCGACCCGATGGGCTTTCTCGCGCACCTCGTGGTGGGGGAGCGGGAGGCGGCGCTCGTCGACACCATGCTCGGCCTCGGCGACGTGCGCTCCGTCGCCGAGGGGCTCGCGGGAGGCCGGACGCCTCGCGTCCTGCTCACCCATCGCCATCCCGACCACGTGGGCGGCGCGTATCGCTTCGACGAGGTCATGATGCCGGCGGAGGAGGACGGCCACTGGGACGAGACGGAGCGCTTCGCCGCGGAGCACCGCGCCGCCGGCGTCGCCGCCGACCCGCGCCTGGCCGACGCCCCGTGGGCGATCTCCGAGCGCGCCCGACCGCGCGTGACGCACGTGGCGGAGGGCGACGAGCTCGACCTGGGCGGGCTCACCCTGCGCTGCGTGGCGCTTCCGGGGCACACCACGGGCTCGATGGGATACCTCTGCCCGGAGCTCGGGGTGCTGCTCTCCGGAGACGCCGTGACGCCGATCATGTGCCTGTGCTTCGAGGAGTCTCAGCCCATCTCCGCGTGGCGCGCGACCCTCGACAAGATGGAGGGCCTGCCCTTCGAGCGCTTCTTCACGGGGCACCACCGCCACGCCTTCACCAAGGCGGACCTGCCGAGCTGGCGCGCCGCCGCCGACTTTGCCGAGCGGGACCGCGGCATTGCCTGGCACCACGCCGACGTCGCGGAGTGGGAGGGCACCTGTCACCTGTGCCCGTGTCCCACCGCCGACGTCGACAGCCCGGACTTCCGTGCGGTGATCACGCGCGGGCTGCCGGCGCCGCGCAGGCGCGGCACAAGAGCGCCCCGGGCGTGAGGGGGCGCCCGGGGCGGGAGAGGACGTGCGAGCTGCTCGGCGGTTACGCCACGTGCGGCCTCGCCTTGAGCGAGAAGAGCGCGAGCACGAGGCACACGGCCATGCAGCCGTAGCCGAGGACAAACATCAGCGGGTAGCCGCCCGCGGAGTCCACGACCAGGCCCCAGAGCACGGCGGCGACGGCGCTCATGAGCGAGCCCACCATCGAGACGCGCGAGTAGATGTTGGTGTAGTCGGCGCTGCCGAAGACGGTGCGCACGAGCAGCGGCGTCTGCACGGTGGTCATCGCGTAGACCACGCCAAAGAGGAAGGAGCCCACGAGCAGCAGCGCGAGCGCGCCCGGGAAGAGCCACATGAGCGTGACGCCGGCAACGCCCGCCCCGATGCCCAGCACCACGCCGGCGTGCACGGAGCGGTCGTTCACGGCGCCGAGCACGACCTTGCCCACGGCCTGGCCGCCCATCGCGGCGCTCGCCACGATGCCGGAGGCGGCGGCGATGGCGGGCATGGTGTCGGCGAAGGACTGGGCGTAGCCGGCAAGGAACTGGTAGATGGTCTGGTTGAGCGTGATCACGCCGCAGAAGGCAGCGAGGGCAAAGAACGCCGGCATGCGCATGGCGCGCTCCGCGGGCACGCCGGAGAGCTCGGCCTTCGCGCCGTCGCCCGCGGCCGCCTCGCCGGCGCCGTAGGGGGCAAGGCCCTTGTCCTCGGGCCGGCTGCGCACCACGAGCAGCGTGAACGGCAGCGTGCCCACCGCCACGATCGCGGCGAAGACCAGGTAGGCGGTGCGCCAGCCCTCGGCGCCGGAGTTGATCAGCGCCGTGCCCACGGGGTTGAAGACCACGCCGCCGATGCCGGTGAACGCCATGCACAGGCCCACGAAGAAGCCGACGCGCTTGACGCACCAGGCGTTCACGAGCGTGGGCACGGAGAGGTAGATCAGCGGGCACACGCCTACGCCCAGGACCGCACCGCAGACGTAGAACTGCCACATGGCCTGGCACTGGCTCATGCCCGCGAGGCCGAGGGCGCACAGCACCACGGCCGCGGAGAGCACCGCCCGCGCGTCGAGGCGCGAGAGGAGCTTGCCGGCCACGGGCAGGGTGAGCATCTGGGCGATGTTGAGCACCGAGAAGTACAGCGTGAACTCCGCGGTCGCCACCCCAAAGTACTGCGAGACCGGCGTGAAGAAGATGCCGGCGCACGACAGCACGAGCGCGCAGGGGAGAAACGTTATCGCTATGCAGGACGCGACGATGGCGTAGGCGTAGTGGAACCCGCCCGCCCTCGCGCCAGTCTCGACGTTCTTCTCGGTCATGGGCCTTGCGTCTCCTATCTCTTGTCCTAGCCCTCGACGTCGGCGATGGCGCCGTCCATCGTGAAACCCTTCCAGTTGGGCTCGCCGGTGTAGGTCATGACGGGCTCGGTGCCCTCGAGCGCGCGGATGGCGCCCGCGGCGAGCGCGTCCATCTCGAAGTCGCCGGCGTAGACCTTGACCGGGGCGATCCAGCCCACGCGCTCGGTCACGTAGGACACGAAGCGCGGGTCGTGGGAGACGCCGCCGGTGAGCACGATGCCGTCGACCTTGCCGGCGAGGACCGCGGCGAAGGCGCCGATCGCCTTGGCGACCTGGTAGGCCATCGCGTCGTAGACGACCTCCGCCCAGGCGTCGCCGGCCTCGATGCGCGCCGTGATCTGGCGCGCGTCGTCGGTGCCGAGCAGCCCGAGCAGGCCGCCGGTCTTGCCGATGACGCCGTCGAGCTCCTTCTTGGTCGCGCCGGAGTAGGCGAGCTTCACCACGGGCTTGAGCGGCGCGTCGCCGGAGCGGTTGGGCGCGAAGGGGCCGGAGCCCTCGAGGACGTCGTTGGTGTCGACCATGCGGCCGTGGTCGTGGCAGGCGACGGAGAGGCCGCCTCCCACGTGCGCCACGATGAAGGAGCCGCCCTCGTAGGTGAGGCCGAGCTCGGCGGCGCAGCGGATCGCGCACTCCTTCTGGTTGAGGCAGTGCACGTGGCTCTTGCGGTAGACGCCGGGAAATCCGGTGATGCGCGCCACGTCGACGAGCTCGTCGGTGTCGGGCTGGTTGACGGCGTAGGCGGGCTTGCCGGTCGCCTGCGCAAAGGCGTGCAGCAGCGGCGCGCCGAGGATGGCGGGGTGGTTGACGCCGGCGTTCATGACGTGGTCGCAGACCGTGTCGTCGATGGCGAAGATGCCGCCGACGGTGGGGCCCATCGCGCCGCAGTAGCCGGAGAAGGCGTCGATGTCCTCGAGGGCGATGCCCTGCTCGGCGAGGGCGTCGAGGATGGTCTGGCGGCGGTACTCGAACTGGTCGGCGGCGTTGTCGAAGGCCGCGATCTCCTCGGCGGGGTGGGTGACGTTGAGACGGAAGAGCGCCTCGGTCCCGTCGAAGACGGCCACCTTCGTGGAGGTGGAGCCGGGGGAGAGCGTGAGGATCTTGTGGCCCATGCGGTTCCTTTCTGCGGGCGCGCCGTACGGCGATTGTGCGCGGCGCGGCGGCCCCTGTCTTTGTGCGGACACAACAAAATGCGGGCGAGAAGAACGGACGCGTCCCTCTCGCCCGGCGTCGGCGCTAGCGGGCGGCGAGGACGAGCATCGCGATGTCGCCGACGATCTCGTCGACGGTGGCTCCGCGGGAGGAGTCGGCCACGGGGCACTTGAAGCCGGAGAGCGTGTGACCGTAGGCGGCGCCGTGGGCGAAGCGCTGGACGATCTTCACCGCGAGGTTGGCGGAGTTGAGGTCGGGGAAGATGAGCACGTTGGCGCGGCCCGCGACGGCCGAGTCGCGACCCACCTTCTTGGCGGCGACGGCCTCGTCGATGGCGGCGTCGAGCTGGAACTCGCCGTCGGCGGCGATGTCGGGCCTGCGCTCGTGCACGAGCGAGATCGCCTCGTTCACGCGGTCAACCGAGCTGCCGGCGCCCGAGCCGCAGGTGGAGTACGAGAGGAAGCCCACGCGCGGCTCCCAGCCCATGATGGCGGCCACGTTGTCCGCCGCGGAGATGGCGATGGAGGCGAGCTCGGAGGCCGTGGGCTCGGGGTTGAGCCCGCAGTCGGCGAAGCAGACGACGTTGCCCTCCGGGCCCTCGAAGCCCTCGGTCTCCACGAGTGCGAAGATCGACGGGACGTCCACGCCCTCCTTGAGGCCGATGATGGTCTGGGCGGCCATGAGGACGTCGCCGGTGGTGTTGGTGTGGCCGCAGAAGGTGCAGTCCACGTCGCCGAGCTCCTCCATGACCATCGCGTACCACATCGGGCTCTTGATCTTGCGGCGGGTGCCCTTGGCGGAGAGCAGGCGGGCGCCGCCGGCCATGTAGCGCTCGGCCAGCGCGTCGGCGGCCGCCTCGTCGGAGGAGTCGACGATCTCCATGCCATCGAGCGCAACTCCGGCCTCGGCGGCCGTGGCCTCGATGACCTCGCGCGGGCTCACGAGCACGGGCGTCCCCACGCCCTCGTCGAGCACGCGACGGGCGGCGAGCAGGGTCTTTGCTGCTTCGCACTCGGGCAGGGCAACGCGGCGCGCGGGCGCCGCCTTGGCGTCCTCCACGAGCTTCTCGATAAGCGTCATGTCAGGTCCTTTCGATAGAAAAAGGGCCCGGCGGCGGCCGAGAGGGGCCGCGCTGCCGGGCCGTTCGTGCTACATGGACAGGGCGTCATCCACGAACTTGGCGGCGTCGGCGAAGGTCGCGCACTTGTTGAGCTGCATGTAGGGGACCTCGACCTCGTACTCGTCCTCGAGCGCGGACGCAAACTGCACGATGTTGACGGACTTGCAGTGCAGGTCGTCGACGAAGCGCGTCTCGGCGGACAGGGTGGAGGCGTCCACGCCAAAGATCTCGGCCGCCTTGTTCTTGAGGATGTCCACGACCTCTTCCTGGAACTCGTTCATCTTGCTTCCTTTCGCTTGTGGAAGAGGGACCGCCCCTCTTCCGCGTTTGCCGTATGTGGAGAGGGGAGCGCCCCTTTTCCTCGCGTTAGCCGCGGTAGACGTAGTCGCCGACCTGGTACTTGGGCGGCACCACGGGGATCTGCAGGTAGGAGTCGTGCTCGCCGCCGGTGTGGATGACGTGCATGCCGTCGCCGTTGTCGGTCTTGTGGTTCATGTCGTTGTCGTGGAACCACTCGGTCTTGATGAAGCGGCCGGCGATGACCACCTGGATCTTCTCGCCCTTGTGCCAGAAGCGGGAGTGCGGATACATCTCCACGTCCACCGGCACGATCTCGCCGGGCTGCATGCGCTCCTCCTTGGTGTGAGCGTGCACCGGCTGGAAGTCGCTCGCGTACTTGGGGTCGAGCTCGCGGTGGCTGCAGCGCAGGAACCCCCATGCGCCGCGGAAGGGCGCACCCATGACGCGGATCGGCACGTAGTTGCCGTCCTTGTCGAGCTTGATGACCCAGGGGAACAGGTCCATGTTGTCGTAGCCGCGGCACTCGACGTTCAGGTGCAGCTTCATGAAGCCCGTGATCTCGGTGTCCTCGGTGAACTGATAGGTGAACGTCGTGGTCTCGGTCTTGGGGTCGTAGACGACCTCGGCCTCCTGCCCGGGGTTCTCAAAGCTCGCGGAGCCGTCGGCGGCGTTGAGGTAGAGCTTCTTGTACTCGGTGCGCTTGAGCGGGAAGGACTCCTCCGGGCGGCGGTCGGCGTAGTCAAAGTCATAGCCGTCCATGACGTCGATGCGCACGCGCGGCGTCATCTCCCAGCCGTTGTGGATGTCCTTGCAGTAGCGGTCGAAGAAGCGGCGCAGGTCCTCGAGATTCTCGGGCTTGTAGCTGTCGGGCCACTCGAAGTCGCGGTGCGCGCGCATCCACTTCTTGGGCGAGCGGATGCGGCGGAAGCCCTCGAAGGCGCCGCGCAGGTGGTGGTGGACCCAGCCGGCCGTCACGTACGTGGGGATGCGGATCTTGTTCCAGTCGACGATCTTGTCCTTGTAGTACGCGTTCATGAGCGGGTACTGGGCGACCATCGCCGGCGTGTCCTCGATGTAGTTGTTGACCGCGAGCGCCTGGATGATGTGGGTCTCGTAGTCGGGGTTGGGGATGCCGCCGCAGTAGTAGCTCTCGCGGTAGAGGTCGCCCTGGCCCTCCCAGGCCGCCAGGCACGCGAGGTGGGGCGGACGGGTGGCGGCGATGCGCCAGTGGGCCATGCACACGCCGGAGTTGCCGATCATCGTGGCCTTTCCGTTGCACCACTCCTGAGCGGTGACCCACTCGATGAAGTCATAGCCGTCCTGGGCGTCCTGGCTGCCCCAGAGGTAGACGTCGCCCTCGGAGTTGCCCACGCCGCGCGGGTCCACGTTGGCCACGGCGTAGCCGTAGTGGCACCAGTAGCCGGGGTCGGGCGCCTCGAACTTGGCGTACTGGGAGACCGTCTTGGGCGGCACGCCCATGAGCTGCCAGGAGTCCATGCCCTCGGAGGGGTTCTTGCCAAACGGGGCAAAGACGCAGATGACCGGCACCTTCTCGGTGGTGTTGGCGGGACGGTAGATGTCCGCGTAGATGGTGGTGCCGTCGCGCAGGACGCAGGCCTGGTCGCGCTCGCACATGACGCCGGGGATCTCGGTCATGTAGGTGTGCGGCTGGTAGGGGGCGCAAAATCCCATCGTGGCGACCATCTCGCCGTCGCCGGCGTCGGGGTCCTCGGCCAGGCGGCGCTTGATCTCCTCGAGCTCCTCGCGGGACTTGCCGGGGTTGCCCTTGGCAAAGGGGACCTCGAACTCCTCCCCGCCGAAGGTCATCTTCTTGACGATGCCCTCTCTCTTCTCGGCCATGCGGCGCTCCTCTCTGACGAGCCCCCGGGCGTGCCCGGCGGGCGCTTTCCCTGCCCCAGAGTGTGGGCGTTTGGGCCAAGAACTTCATTGGACTGGGTTACAAACTTTGGGGCCCCGTGGCGGGCCCGCGCGGTACCGCTGCCCATCGCCCAGCTCAGGGCCCTTGGTCAACAGCACAACGCGCTGCTATCATGGGGGCGAGAAGAGCGGGCGGGCCGTCCCGCCGTCGGGTCCGGAGGGGGAGCCATGAAGCTGAGAACGGTCGTCAACGAGCTGGCGTGCGGGGCGCTCTGGCCGGCGCGACCGGAGCTTTTGGACGCCAACGTCCTGCTCACCCCCGAGTACGGCTCGACGACCCCGGGGGACATGCTGTTCGTGCGCCTGTGCCGCCTCGAGGACTGGGCGGACGGGAGGGTCAGCGCGGGCGAGCGCGAGCTTCTGCTCGTCCACGCGGGGCCCAAGATCCCCGCCGACGCCTCGCCCGCGGGCAATGTCGTGCTCATCTCCCATCCGAGCTGCTACGAGGACCTGCGGGCCCAGTTTCTCGACCTGCCCTCCCGCATCGCGGTGCTGGAGCTGCTGCGCGAGCGGATGTTCAACGCGTTTCTCGGCTCCTACGACGTGGCGCAGTTCGCGCGCCGCTCCTCGGAGGTGCTCGGCAATCCCGTGATCGTCCTCAACTCCGACCAGCGCGTGCTCGCCACTGCCGGCGAGTTCCCGGTCGACGCCCTCGACGTGCAGGAGGTCCTCGCGCAGGGCTACATCTCCGAGATGGTCAACGCCGACATGGAGGCCGACGGCATCATCGAGGGCGTGCGGCGCTCGCATCACTCCATCCTCGCCTTCAGCGCGCGCTACGCCCGAAGCTGGGTCACCTCGATGGTCCACTTCCATCATCTCGAGATGGGTCGCTTCGACGTGATGGAGAAGGACCGCCCGATATCCGGCATCGACCTCGAGCTCATCGACTACGCCTCCCAGCTCGCGGGCATCCTCATCGACCGCCTCGGCCTCGCCGGCGAGCGCGTGGGGTTTGGCTCCTCGGTCCTGCACGACCTCGTGACCGGCGGCTTCGTCAACGAGGAGACCATGCGCGCCCAGCTTGGGGTCACGCACCTCCCGCGGGACGGGTCCTACGCGATGCTCACGTTCTCCGGCCAGCGCGACGCCGACCGCGACTACCTCGCCCGCGTGGGCTCGATGGTGGGCCGCGCGGTGCGCAGCTGCCTGTGGTGCATCGAGGACGGCGTCCTGTGCGCGCTGGTGCCAGTGGGCAGGAGCGAGGCCGTTGGCTACGACGACTACGCGCGCTGCGTCCGGCGCCTCTCCGCCAACTCCGCCCTGGCCTCGATGCTCGAGAACAACGACCTGCGCGCCTTCGTGAGCGAGCCCTTTGACGAGGTCGACCGCGCCGGCGCCCGCCTCGAGCAGTGCCGGCTGCTCATGCGCGTGCCCGACCCGCGCGCCCGCGGCCGCGTCTGCTACTTCTGGGAGAACCGCTTTGGCGTGCTGGCTGCCGTCGCGGGCACGCGGGAGCGCGTCGACATGATGCTTGACAAGCGCGTGGTGGCGATGGACGCCTACGACCGGGAGCACGGCACGGCCTACCTCGAGACCGCCATCATGTCCGTGCGCCATCCCGGCAGCCCCGCCGAGGCGGCCGCCGCGCTCTCGGTCCACCGCAACACCTACTTCTACCGCATGAACAAGGTCAAGGAGCTCTTCTTCGTAGACCTCAAGGACGGCGAGGACCGCCTGGCGCTCTCCTTCACCGCGCAGGTCCTCGAGGCCTCGCGCCGGTAGCGTGCGCCTGTTGACAGTGGCGTCAGGTTATATTGTCAACTTGACAATCGCGTCAGGTTATATTGTCAAGTTGGCCGAGAAGAACGTCCGGATGCCGCACGGGGCTGACGGTGGCGTCGGGGTTGACAGTGGCGTCAGGTTATATTGTCAACCCCTGTCGGGGGTTGACAATATAACCTGACGCCACTGTCAACCCCGACGCCACCGTCAGCCGTCCAATGTGCAATCGCACAGACACGTTCTTCTCGCCTGGGCGTTTATCAAACGTCAGCCTAACGGGTTTGCCCATACGCTTTTCCCAACGGAACCCAAGCCGGAGAGGAAAGGGGTCGCCATGACCAAGATCGTGGGCGTTTCGTTTGGCACCAAGAACGGCAACAACGACTGCATCTGCAAGGAGGTGCTCAAGGCCTGCCAGGAGGAGGGCTGCGAGATCGAGTTCATCCGCGCGATGGACCTTGACATCAAGCACTGCACCGGCTGCATTACCTGCGTCAAGATGCTCATGAGCGGCACCAAGAACATGTGCGTCCACAAGGACGACTTTGACTGGCTCGCCTTCGAGATGTTCAACGCCGACGGCGTCATCATGGTCGACCCGATCTTCGAGACCGGCGCGTCGGGCCTCTTCCACACCATCATGGACCGCTTCGGGCCCCGCATGGACACCGGCAACAACTTCATCGGCACCCAGATCGCCCAGGGCCGCCTTGCCCAGGGCGGCGCCGCCGCCAAGGGCGTCGAGGTGCCCAACCCCGCGATCATGAGCCCCAAGGTCGTCTCCTACATCGGCATCGGCGGCTCCGACTGGGGCACCCACGTCCAGTCCGAGCACCAGCTCCAGGCCATGACCCCCAGCTGGAAGGTCATTGACAACGAGTGGGTCGCCTGGTCCAAGACCGCCCTCATGGACGACTCCCTGATCGAGCGTGCCCACCAGATCGGCGTCAACCTGGCCAACGCCGCCAAGGACATCGAGCACGCCACCTACCAGGGCAAGCCCGGCATCTGCCCGCACTGCAACTGCAACGACTTCTATCTCGTCCCCGGCGAGAACCGCGCCATCTGCTGCGTCTGCGGCCTCGAGGGCACCGTCTCGGTCGAGGACGGCGTCGTGAAGGTCACCTACGCCGACGAGGACCTGCACAAGGCCCACGACATCCAGTCCGGCAAGGAGATCCACGGCAAGGACATCGCCGAGAACGAGGGCAAGCTCGCGGAGATGAAGAAGACCCAGGCCTACAAGGACCGCGTCGCCTACTATCGCGATCTCATCCAGCCCACGATGCCCCCGCGCGCCTAGCGCGTCGGCAGGCCAGAAGAACTGCCTTTAGGACCCGGCCGCGACCACGTGGCCGGGTCTTCTCGTCCCGTGCGGGGCTCCCGGGCGCCAGGCCCGAGACCGTCGAAAAGCGCATGGGTCGAGCGCACAAACCACGCGGGACATTTTGGCCCGATATGTGTTGCGCGCACATTGTTGGCGAGACGCCCGTGCGCGATGGTGTACGCGTGCAAGAAGGTGCCGAGAGGCACACATGGCAGCAGATAGAGGAGGATTCGCATGAAGCAGCTTGAGACCGACGTCGTCGTCATCGCGGCCGGCCTCTCCGGCCTCGCCGCGTCCGTGGCGGCCGCCGAGAGCGGCGCGAGGGTCATCACCCTCGAGAAGGCGTCCAACACCGGCGGCGCCGCCAACATGGGCATGGGCCCGGCCGCGGCCGGCTCGCCCCTCCAGAAGGCCTCGATGATCGAGGTCACCCCCGGCGAGCTCTTCCGCCGTCACATGTTCTACACCCACTACCAGGTCGACGCCCGCCTCGTGCGCGACTACTACTTCAAGAGCGGCGACACCATCCAGTGGCTCATGGACATGGGCGTCGAGTTCAACAGCGTCCGCCCGGCGTTCCGCGCCCGCGAGCGCACCCGCGCCTACGCCGACGGCGAGTACACCTGGCATGTCGTCCAGCCCGAGGACGGCTCCGAGCCCGGCCCGCGCGCTGCGACCACGATGACCAAGCGCATGACCGAGCACGCCCAGGAGCTCGGCGTCGAGTTCATGCTCGAGTGCCCCGGCACCGGCCTCATCACCAACGACGAGGGCGCCGTCGTGGGCGTCACCGCCAAGGACAAGAACGGCGAGGAGTACGAGATCTCCTGCTCCTCGGTCATCGTCGCCACCGGCGGCTTTGGCCACAACGCCCAGATGATCAAGGACACCATGGGCTTCGAGTGGGGCAAGAACCTGTTCTCCTTCGCCATCCCCGGCATGGACGGCGACGGCATCAACATGTGCCACTCCGTGGGCGCCGGCCACACCCCGGTCACCATGGAGATGATGTACCAGATCCCCGACAACATGAACCACTTCTACGTCGAGGGCGCCTTCCGCCAGCCCTGCTACTGGTGCAACCGCATGGGCGAGCGCTTCATGCCCGAGGACGAGATCTTCAACACCACCTTCGTGGGCAACGCGATCAACCACCTGCCCGGCAAGGTCGCCTACGCGATCTTTGACTCCAAGATGCTCAAGCACTGGAAGAAGGACGGCCCGGACATCGTCTCCCACGTCCACCCGCACGACCTCTACGAGGGCTTCGACGAGCAGTGGGAGCGCGACCTCGCCGACGGCTACGAGCCCATCTGCCAGGCCGACACCCTCGAGGAGCTCGCCGAGAAGGCCGGCATCGACGTCGACGGCCTCATCGCCAACGTCGAGGAGTACAACGAGATGTGCGAGAGCGGCTGGGACGAGATCTTCGAGAAGGAGCGCGAGTTCATGCAGCCGCTCGAGAAGGGCCCGTTCTACTGCTGCAAGCAGTACATCGGCGCCTACGGCACCCTGGGCGGCGTGCTGATCAACCACAACATGGAGGTCATGACCGACGACTACAAGGTCATCCCCGGCCTCTACTGCGTGGGCACCGACGCCTGCACCATCTACGGCGACTCCTACAACTACTGCATCCCGGGCAACACCATGGGCTTCTGCCTCAACTCCGGACGCATCGCCGGCGAGAACGCCGCCGCCAAGCTCTTCGAGTACTAGTTCCGTGACGCGCGGGGCCCTGCGGGGCCCCGCGCCCAAGCCGCGGAGAGGCGAGAGGGACGCGGGCTTGCGGACTTTCGAAGGGGGGAGCCGCGAGCCCGCGTCCTTCTCGGCGCGGCACGATCTGACAGAGGGGGTCATGTGAAGCTCACGATCAACGGCCAGCAGGTCGAGGCACGCGAGGGCCAGTCGGTCCTCGACGCGGCGCTCGAAGCCGGCATCTTCATCCCGCACCTCTGCAAGCACCCCGACCTCGAGGCCGTGGGCGGCTGCCGCCTGTGCATGGTCGAGGTCGACGGCGCGGAGGAGCCCGTGTGCGCCTGCAAGACCGAGGTGCGCGAGGGCATGCAGGTCAACGTCAACGGCGAGCGCGCCGACCGCGTGCGCCGCATGGCGATGGAGCTCATCCTCGCCACGCACCCTACCGACTGCACCGGCTGCCCCAAGTACGGCAAGTGCGAGCTGCAGTCGATGTACCAGTACCTGGGCGTCTCGCCCACGCGCTGGCGCGTGAAGAGCCGCCCCGTCGCCACCGACGAGTCCAACCCGCTCATCACCCACATGTTCACGCGCTGCATCCGCTGCGGCCGCTGCGTGCGCGCCTGCCGCGAGCTGCGCGGGGTTGGCGTCCTGGACTACCAGCACACCGAGGAGGGCATCCGCATCGGCACCGACGGCTCGGTCTCGCTCGAGGAGGCGGGCTGCCGCTTCTGCGGCGCGTGCATCGAGGTCTGCCCCACGGGCTCGATCATCGACGTGCTCTCCCGCGTGCACGAGGACCGCTCCCGCGAGGAGGACGTCGTGCCCTGCCGCTTTGGCTGCCCGGCGCACATCGACATCCCGCGCTACCTGCGCCACGTCCGCGACGGCGAGTGGGAGGCCGCGACGGCCGTCGTGCGCGAGAAGGTCCCGTTCCCCGAGACCCTCGGCACCATCTGCAACCACAACTGCGAGAGCGAGTGCAAGCGCAACGACCTGACCGCGCCGCTCTCGGTCTGCCGCCTCAAGCGCGCGGCAGCGGTGCGCGACACCGGCGAGTGGAAGAGCCGCGTGCGCCACGAGCCGCTCACGGGCAAGCGCGTGGCCGTCGTGGGCGCCGGCCCCGCGGGCCTCACGGCGGCTCTGTTCCTCGCCGAGAAGGGCCACCTGGTGACGGTCTTCGAGGCCAACGAGAAGGTCGGCGGGCAGCTGCGCTACGGCATCCCGGCCTACCGCCTGCCCGACGCCACCGTCGACCACGAGGTCGACATCATCCGCGAGATCTCCCAGGGCACCGACGCCGAGCCGCGCATCGACATCCGCTGCGGCGAGCGCGTGGCCGATCCCAGGGCGCTTCTCGGCGAGGGCTATGACGCCGTGCTCGTGGCCGTGGGCACCCACGTGGGCACCCGCCTTCCGATGGAGGGCTCCGACCTCGAGGGCGTCTACGTCAACACCGACTTCCTCAAGGCGGCCCGCACCGGCGAGCCGATGGACGTGACCGGCCGCGTGGTGGTGCTCGGCGGCGGCAACGTGGCCTACGACTGCGCTCGCACGGCCGTGCGCCTGGGTGCCGAGAAGGTCGACGTGGCCTGCCTCGAGTCCATCGATAAGATGACCTCCACGCCCGAGGAGCGCGAGGAGGCCGCCGAGGAGGGCGTGGAGCTCCACGACGCCTACGCCTTCACCTCCATCAACGAGTCCGAGCCCGGCTCCGGCCGCGTTGGCTCCGTCACGATTCACAAGATCGAGCGCTTCTACTTTGACGAGAACCACCGCGCGGTGACCGAGCTCGTCGAGGGCGGCGAGCTCACGATCCCCGCCGACCACGTGATCTTTGCCGTGGGCCAGAAGCCCGAGGGCACCGACGCGATGGGCCTCGAGCTCACGCACGGCCCCTACATCGCGGCCGACGCCGAGCTCGCCACGAGCGCCGAGGGCGTCTGGGCCGCCGGCGACTGCGTCACGGGCACCAAGTCCGTCATCGCCGCCATCGAGCAGGGCCGCGAGGCCGCGAGCTCGATCGACCGCCACCTCGGCGGCGACGGCGACATCACGGCCGAGCTGCTCGACGCCGACGCGCCGCAGCAGCGCGTGGGCAAGGTCCCCGAGGGCTTCTACGGCGGCCGCGTCGAGCCCAAGATCGCGCCGGCCGAGGAGCGCGCGCACACCTTCGACGTCTTCGAGTGCCCGTTCACCGAGGACGAGGCCCGCTGCGAGGCGTCGCGCTGCCTGCAGTGCGATCTGCGCCTGACCCTCACCACCCCGCGCCTGTGGAACGAGTACTAGGAAGGGAGCGAGAAATGACGACTATTGTGAGCTTCATGCCGACCTACGCGGCGGCGCCCGTCTCCCTTCACCTCCTGAAGGCCGACGTCGAGGGCGCGGCAGAGAGGATCGCCGGCCTCGGGGGAGAGGTGGCGGTGCTCGTGCCGTCCTCGGAGCCCGAGCTCGCCGCGCGCCTGCGCGAGCTTCTCGGCGACGCCGCGCGCGTGGTCGAGGCCGACGCGTCCCTCGGCTTTGTCTACGCCAACGACACCGCGTGCGCCTGCGTGCTGGCGGGCGAGAAGCCTCTGCCCTCCGAGGTCACCGGCACCACCCCTGAGCTGCGCCTCGTTGCCGGCTCCGAGCTCCTCGGCGCCGAGGGTTCCCGCTGGACCTGGTTCGAGGGCGTGCAGGCCCCCGTCGAGCTCCCCGCGTCCACGACCGTGGGCGCGCTCGTCGCGGCCTCCGGCGTGAGCGACGCCAAGGCGGTCTACGTGGGCTATCCCACCGGCGCGTTCTTCTCGGCCTCGAACGCCGACGCCGCCGTCGAGCTCGGCAGCGACTACGTGCGCGTGTACGGACAGGAGTCGTGCATGGCGAGCGCGCTCGACCAGGTGTGCCAGCTCTACCGGCACGAGACCTGCGGCCGGTGCGTCTTCGGCCACGAGGGCGGGCACCAGATCGCGCAGATCGTGAGCGACATCTGCCGCAAGAAGGGCAAGGCCTCCGACGTGGCGCTGCTGCGCGACCTCTGCCCCGTCATGGAGACGCAGAGCCTCTGCGAGATGGGCCGCGTGATGGCGCGCACCGTGCTCTCCGCGCTCGACGCCTTTGGCGACGAGATCGAGCAGCACTTCACCAAGAAGGTCTGCCCGGCGGGGGAGTGCAAGGCGTACATGACCTACCACATCCTGCCCACCAAGTGCGTGGGCTGCGGCGAGTGCGTCGACGCCTGCGAGGACGAGGCCATCCTCGGCAAGCCGCGCTTCATCCACGTTATCGACCAGAAGGCGTGCACGCAGTGCGGCAAGTGCGTGAGCGTCTGCGACGAGGAGGCCATCATCATGGCCGGCGCCGACAAGCCGCGCACCCCGCCGCGCCCGATCCCCATCCGCAAGCGCTAGCAGCGCGTTGGGGACTGTCCCCAACGTGCAGGTGACGTCCCTGGGCCGCCTCCCCCGAGGCGGCCCTTTTCGTCGGCCGAGAAGGGCGCGCCGCCGCGGATTTGTCCCGTGCGCACAAAGGCGGCCCCTCCCGCCCGCCAGGCTCTGGTCCCGCGAACATGCCGCCGCGTCGGGCGCCGTGCGATACTACTCGCAACATGACCCTCTCGCGCTCTGTTTGCCATGCCGGAGCCCGAGGGGGTCACGCCTTTGTCCGTGCGCACGAAGCCGCGCCCGCCACGACCAAAAGCGTCGTTCGCCCAGACGGTGAACGCCCGCGCGCGCCGCCGTAGCATTCCCTCAGAATGCGCGGACGGGGGTCCGCGCCCGACGCTCGAGGAGAGGAGCGGACATGTCTTTCAAGGTCATGGCAATCTGCGCCGGCAGGCACGGAGGCAACGGCGAGGCGCTCGCCAAGGAGGCGCTCTGCGCGGTCCAGGAGGCCGGCGGCGAGGTCGAGCTGATCAACCTCTTTGACTACAACATCTTGCCGTGCACCGGCTGCGAGGGCTGCACGATGCAGATGGGCAAGGTCGGTGCGGGCCTCCAGAAGGAGTATCACGGCTGCGTCCTCAAGAACAAGGACGACGTCGACGCCATCGTGAGCGAGCTGCGCACCTGCCACGGCGTGATCTTCGCCGTCCCGACCTACGACCTCACCCCGAGCTCGGTCTACACGCGCTTCGCGCAGCGCTTCCTTGCCTACGAGCTGTCGTTCCTTCTCGCCATCGGCGCGGTGAAGGAGAACCCGCACACCGTGGCCGGCCTGATCGCGGTGGGCGGCTCCATGCACGACTGGCAGAGCCTCGCCCTCGAGAGCCTGCAGGCCACCATGTTCACGATGTCGCTGCAGGTCGTCGACCGCTACATGGCGCAGCGCGACGGCCGCCCGGGCAATGCCTTCGTCTGGGGCGACGACGTCGAGTGGGGCGGCCAGCTCGCCCGCGCCCGCAAGATGGGCGAGAACATCGTCAAGGCCATCCAGACGCCGGTCGAGGAGCGCACCTGGCTCGGCGACCCCGATGACGGCGTGTGCCCCAACTGCCACAGCTCGCTCGTCTACCCCGGCGACAAGCACTGGGACGGCATCGAGTTCCCGTGGGAGTGCGCGGTGTGCGGCGCCGGCGGCGACCTCGCCGTCAACGAGGAGACCGGTCGTCCCTACCTCAAGATCGCCGAGAACGGCCTCATCCGCGACCGCAACGACGACAAGGCACGCGCCGAGCACCTCAACGAGATCAACAAGACGCGCGACGAGTTCTTCGCGCACCTCGACGAGGTCAAGCCGCTGATGGAGAAGTACGCCAAGATGGAGTTCCCGACGCTCAAGATCGAGCGCTAGTCAGACGGGCCAGAGGGGGAGTCGTCCCCTCTGGCCCGCGTGCGGATTCCGGACGGTTTGGACCGCGAAAGCGTCCGGAGTCCGCACGTCTCCGGAAGAGGTGCGAGTTCCGGTCGTTCTTCTCGACAAAAGCGTCCGGAATCCGCGCGCTTCCTCGAAACGTGCGGGTTCCGGACGATCCGGCCGAGAAGGGCGACCTCCTCGCGCCCTCACTTGTGGTGCGCGCGGAGGTCGTCGCTCGTGCGCGGCTTGGTGCGCGTCTCGAGCAGGCCCAGGTAGATCAGGGCGCGGATGGAGAGGTGGAACAAGAACAGGTCCTCGCCGGACGTGAGGTCGTTCTCGCAGATTTCCTTGATGCGGCCCAGGCGGTAGAGCAGCGTGTTCTTGTGCAGGCACAGCAGAAGCGCGGTGCGCGCGGTGCTGGAGCCGTTTTGCATGTAGGCGTAAAGCGTCTCCACCAGCTCGCTGCCGTGGCGCTGGTCGTGGTCGTAGAGCGCCCAGATCGCGGGATGGACGTAGTTGAACAGGTTCACCCGGTCGTTGGCTAAGTCGAGCAGCTCCATGTAGGTGTAGTCGCAGTAGTTGTAGACGTGGGTGTCGTCGAGCACCTTGGTGTAGGAGGAGCCAAAGTGGATCGCGGAGCGCGCCTGGGCGAGGTGACGGCGCACGTCGCAGATGTCGTCGAAGGCGTTGCTCACGCCCACGAGCACATCGTTGTCCTTGGCGACGCGCGCGAGCAGGCGCCGGTCGTAGGCGGAGAGCATCGGCCCCTCCGCACGGCTCGCCACGATCACGAGGTCGCCGCCGTAGGAGGTCGTGAGGCTCTTGACCAGCATCGGCTGGAGCTGGCCGCGCAGGCTCTCCTCGTCCCGAGCGCCGAGGGCGCCGCCGGACGCGTCGCGGACCACCACGACGAAGAGCGTGGGCAGCGGCTCGAGGCCAAGAAGCGCCAGGCGGCGCGCGGTGGCCTGGGGCGTGGGCTGCTCGTCCTCGAGCAGGCGGCGCAGGAAGTAGGACTCCATCTGGGCGCTGCCCACGGTGAAGACCTCCCCCTTCTGCAGCTCCTGCCCGACGACGTTGCACAAAAGCGAGAAGTCCTCGACGTCACCCTCGGCGAAGGGCCTCTCGTGGGCCATCATCATGACGCGCGCCAGGCAGATGCCGTGTACCATGACGTTTTGCGTCATCGTGGTGAGGGCGAGGTTGGCGTTGTCGCGCACCACGGGCCCGCGGGCGCGGGCGAGCCGCTCGTTGATGCCGTCGTCCTCGATGAAGGCCACGCCGTCCTCGAGGATGTCGCCGAAGGCCATCTCCTCGCGCATCACGCGCGCGTAGGCGGAGTCGTCATCGGCCGCCGGGGACACGCCGCCGCTCGCGACGTAGTGGTAGCTCGGGTCCACGACCACGATGGGGTTGCCGAGGGCGTCGGCCGCCTCGTCGACGAGGTGCCTGATGCCCCGGTCGGAGAGGAGCGCCGCGAGGATGCGGTCTCTTCTCGCCTGCGTGGAAGGGTCGCCCTGCTCCATTCACGGCTCCTTTCGGCGGTGCGCTGCTGACGGATTTCCGCGACACATGATAATGGAAATGAAAGGGAGGGCGACCATGACGGTCTGGGGAGGCAGCGACAGGATGGACCCCGTCGACGCGCGCATCGAGGACGCGGTCTTTACGCTCATGGAGACGACCGACATCCCCGACATCCGCGTGGCGGACGTCGTGCGCCTCGCCGGCATCTCCCGCTCGACCTTCTACCGGCGCTTTGGCTCGGTCGACGACGTGGTCAAGGCCTTCGAGACCGACGTGCTGGCCAACATGCACTCCATCAACAGCTACGCCCTCAAGGCCCGCTTCGGCCAGTCCGAGCTCGACCCCACGCCCACGATGATCCGGCGCATGGAGGTCCTCGCTGAGCGGCGCGACAAGATCGTGGCGCTCAACGGCCCGCACGGCGACCCGCAGTTCGTGCACAAGGCCACGATCCTCATGCACGACCACTTCCGCGAGCGCCTCTCCGACGTGGAGGGCTCCGACACCTACCGCGATTTCTACCTCGCCTTCGTTCTCGCCGGCCACCACAACGTGATCCAGTACTGGCTCGAGGAGCGCCCGGAGGTCTCCCCGGAGGTCGTCGCCGGCGTGCTCAACCGCCTCTTCTACGCGCCGTTTTTCCTCGACGAGACCAACGCGCGTCACGTGCCCGCGTCGCCGTTCCGCGGAAGGGGCGCGCGGGGCGAGAAGGACGGGCGGGACGTGCGGGACGAGAAGGGCGAGCGGCGCCGCCAGCGGTAGGTTCCGACCGCCGAGCGGCAGACCCGCTCCCTCTCGAACAATACCTTTCACCAGCGAAAAGAAACACCGTACGCAAAGTTGTCCCACAGGGCGGAACGCCCTGAGCCCAGAGGTTCTTCTCGGCATTTGGCATGCGGCATAGCATGCGAGACATGGAAGGTACGCAATGCTTCGGAAAAGGATGTGATGCTATGGTCAAGCTTGGCAGGAACATGCGCAGCGTCTCGATCGTGGGCGTGGGCTGCACCCCGTTCAAGGACTTCGAGGACCACCCAGAGACCCAGGGGATCGGCGAGGGCGAGGCGTTTGGCTACGCCGCGCTCGAGGCGATCGCCGACGCGGGCCTCGAGCCGCGCGACGTCGACTTCTTCTATCACGGCGCCGCCAACCCCTATCTGATCAACGACTGCATCACCCCCAACATGCAGGTGGCCGACTGGCTTGGCATGCGCTCCAAGGGCTCGGTGCACCACTCCGAGGCCTGCTGCACCGGCTACGTGGCGCTCGAGCAGGCCGTGATGGCCGTCGCCTCCGGAACCTACGACGTGGTGCTCTCCGGCGCGGTGGACCTCGCCTCGACGCTGCCCGTCGAGCACATGCCCTCCCACGTGCGCCAGGACTTCCCGCTCGAGGTCATGATCCCCTCACTCGACAAGATCTACGACCGCGCCTACGGACGCCCGCTCGACGGCGCCTTCGGCGTCTCCTTCGACAACTGGATCAACGAGTACTCGATGATCTACGACCTCGACGCCGACAAGATCGACGACGCGCTCAACGGCCTCACCAAGAGCCTGCGCCGTGGCGCGGTGGCCAACCCGCTGGCCTACTACGAGACCACCGTCGAACAGGACGCCGCCGAGATGGGCTTCGAGACGGCCGACGAGTACCTCAAGAGCATGTACAACCCCAAGGTCACCCAGTACCTGCGCGTGACCGGCTTCGAGAAGAAGTGCGACGGCGCCGCCGCCATCGTGGTCATGCCCACGGAGAAGGCCAAGGCCATGGGCGTGCCGCACGCCCCGATCGAGGTCCTGGGCACCGGCGCCTCCGCCGTCGAGGCGGGCCTCGTGCACAACGAGCACTGGGCGACCGAGATCGCGGCCAAGCAGGTCTACGAGCTCACCGGCGTCTCTCCGGACGAGGTCGACCTGTTCATGTGCAACGACTTCTTCCTCGCGTCCGAGATCTGCTCCGCCGAGGAGTGCGGCTACATCCCGCGCGGAGAGGCCTGGAAGTACGCCATCGAGGGACGCACCGCCTTTGACGGCGACAAGCCCATCAACCCGCACGGAGGCCGCTGCAACTTCGGCCACGCGCACGGCGCCTCCGGCATCGCCGACATCTACGAGGCCGTCAAGCAGATGCGCGGCGAGGCCGGCGCGACGCAGATGGCCAAGGTGCCCCGCACCACGTTCCTGCGCGGCTTCGGCGGCTCCCAGAACGTCCGCTGCCAGATCCTGCGCACCGTCGAGTAGAAGAGCCGAGAGGACAAAGGAGGCATACCCCATGCAGCTTGATCAGATGGAGCCCGTCGTCAAGAAGTTCTACCAGGGCCTCGAGGAGGGCAAGCTCTACGGCCGTCGCTGCCTCGAGTGCGGCGCGATCGAGTTCCCGCCCCACCTGGCCTGCAACGCCTGCGGCTATCACGCGACCGAGTGGTGCGAGGTCTCCGGCCACGGCCGCCTCATCGACTTCACGCTTCCCGGGCCGCAAAACGACAAGCCCTACCTGCGCGAGGTCGGCAAGTACGCCTACGGCGCCGTCGAGCTCGACGAGGGCCCGGCCTACACCTACGTGATCTTCGGCATCACCAAGAAGAAGGCCGCCGACATCCGCGCCCGCCTCATCGCCGGCGAGAAGGTCGGCGTCCACCCCAAGATCATCGACCGCCCCGGTTACAAGGAGCTCTGCTTCGAGCTCGACTAACGACGAAAGGGGACAGACCCCTTTTGACCCATTCTGAACACGACAAAAGAAAGGAAACGCCATGAGCCAGGAAGTCCTCGAGCAGGTCTGCGAGTTCGCCAAGTCCGCCTACAAGTACGACGGCGAGGTCACCGCCGAGACCACCTTCGCCGAGCTCGGCAAGGGCTCGATGAAGATGATCGCCCTCACCTCCATGATCGAGAACGAGCTCGACGCCGAGGTGCCCATCCGCGAGGTCATGACCATGAAGACCATCGGCGAGCTCGTGGAGCGCGTCGAGGAAGAGATGGAGTAAGCCGTGGGCCTGATGGAGACCCTGCGCGATCGCGCCGCCGCGCGCCCGATGCGCGTCGCCTTCCCCGAGGGCGACAACGACACCATGATGCGCGCCGTGGCCGAACTCACCGAGGCCGGCCTCGCCAAGTGCGTGCTCGTGGGCGACGCCAGCGAGCTCGCGCGCCTCGCCGAGGAGCGCGGCGTCAGCCTCGACGGCGTCGAGGTCGTGGACGTCACCGACGAGGCGGGCAACGCCGCCTGCGCCGAGCGCTACCTCGCGCACCCCGACTGCAAGTACAAGGCCAAGGGCGTCGCGCGCCGCATGACGCGCCCGCTGGAGCGCGCCCTGATCATGCAGGTGCTCGGCGACGTGGACGTCATGTTCGCCGGCATCGCGAGCGCCACGGGCGACATCATCCTCGCCGCCCAGACCATCGTGGGCCTGGCCGACGGCGTGGACACCATCAGCTCCTGCGGCATCGCCGACGTGCCGGGCTGGGACGGCGGCGAGGGCGGCCTCATCGGCTTCGGCGACTCGGCCGTGTGCGTGAACCCCACGCCCGAGGAGCTCGCCTCGATCGCCATCGCCTCGAGCGAGACCGTCGCGGCGCTGACCGGCTGGGACGTGCGCTGCGCGCTTCTCAGCCACTCCACGGACGGCTCGATGGACAACGAGCTCGTGGACAAGGTGCGCGCGGCGCGCGACATCGCCAACGAGCGTCGCCCCGACCTCAAGATCGACGGCGAGTTCCAGTTCGACGCCGCGATCAACCCCAAGGTGGCCGCCAAGAAGGTGGCCCGCGAATCCGAGGTCGCCGGCCGCGCCAACCTGCTCATCTGGCCCGACATCAACGTCGGCAACATCGGCGTGAAGATCATCCAGAACCTCACCGGCGCCGACGCCTACGGCCCGATGCTGCAGGGCTTCAAGAAGATCGTGTGCGACTGCAGCCGCTCCGCCCCCGTCTCCGAGATCGTGGGCAACGTCGTGATGAGCTGCGTGCGCGCCCAGGCGCTGGAGGGCTAGCATGGCCGAGAAGAACTATCGCGTGCTCGTGATCAACCCCGGCTCCACCTCCACCAAGGTGGGCCTGTTCGACGGGGAGACGGAGGTCTTCTCCGAGAACGTCGCGCACTCCGCCGAGAGGCTCGCGCAGTTCGGCGGCATCTCCGAGCAGATGCCCTACCGCCGCGACACCATCCTCGAGATGCTCGACGCCCATGGCGTCGACCTCGCGAGCGTCGACGCCTTCGTCGGGCGCGGCGGCGGGCTTCTGCCCACGCCGGGCGGCACTTACGCGGTGAACGAGGTCATGCTGCGCCACTCCCACGACGGCGCCAACGGCATCCAGCACCCCGCGCAGCTCGGCCCGCAGCTCGCGAGCGAGTTCGCCCAGGCGGCCGGCGGCAAGCCCGCCTTCGTGGTCAACCCGCCCGACACCGACGAGCTCTGCGACCTTGCGCGCATGACCGGCGTGAGGGGCGTGTACCGTCGCGTGCACCTGCACGCGCTCAACCTCAAGGAGACGGCCATCCGCCATGCGGCGTCGCTCGGGCGGCGCTACGAGGACTGCCGCTTCGTCGTGTGCCACATCGGCGGGGGCATCTCCGTCTCGGCCCACGACCGCGGCCAGATGGTCGACGGCAACGACATCGTCGGTGGCGACGGCCCGATGGCGCCCACGCGCTGCGGCGCCGTGCCCGTGGTGGAGCTGCTGCGCTACCTGGAGAGCCACACCACCGGCGATGCGCGCGCCCTGTGCATGAAGACCGGCGGCTTCGTTGACCTTCTCGGCACCTCCGACGCGCTCGAGGTGAGCCGGCGCGCGGCAGCGGGCGAACCCGCCTGCAAGCGCGCCTGGGACGCGATGATCTATCAGATCTGCAAGACCATCGGCGAGATGGCCTGCGTTCTGGAGGGCAAGGTCGACGGCATCCTGCTCGGTGGCGGCATGGTCCATAACGAGGGCCTGGTCGCCGACATCCGCAGGCGCTGCGAGTGGATCGCCCCGGTCACGGCCTATCCGGGTGAGTTCGAGCTCGAGGCCATGGCGGCCGGTGCCCGGCGCGTGCTCTGCGGCCAGGAGGAGCCGCGCACCTACACGGGCGTGCCCGTCTTCACCGGCTTCGACGACTAGTTTTCCGGGCTTTGGGGGCAACAGGCGAGGGGCGCGGACGAGGTTTTTCTCGCCCGCGCCCCTTTTGCCCTCATGTTGGGAGAGATGATTACTCGCGCGGCTTGAGCGCGTGGAAGAGGACGACCGACGTCGCGTAGCCGATGATCACGAGCCAGACGTAGGAGTTGAGCCACGCCGCGACGAGGCCGGCGCCGCCCGTGTGCACGAAGGCTTCGGTGAGCGAGATGATCGTCACGAAGATGAGGTTTTCGATGAAGATCTGTGCGTAGACGCGCCATGAGGCGTCGCCGGCCCAGCCGGTGAGCGCGCGGGCGACGGCGCCGGTGGGCAGGACGAGCTGGCCGATGATGTTGGTGGCCAGCGCCACGCAGGTGAAGGTGTACCAGGTGTGGTCGAACGGCGCCCCGTCGATGATCGTCGCGCTCGTGTTGATGACGATGGCCAGGACGAGGTCCTGGATGATGACGTTGCGGTTCCACTCGCACATGACGCTGCCCCTTCTCGCTGGTTCTGTCGAGAAGAGCGTACGTCTCGTAGAGGTGCGCAAAAAAGGTGCGGGGTCTCAAAAGAGACCCCGCACGCAGGCGCTCGTTTGTGCGAGAGGCACAGCCTACTCGTCGCCGAAGCTGATGCCGAGGGCCTTGGCCTCCTTGACGAGGTCGCTCTTGGGGTCGACGTACTTGAGCTTGCCGGCGACCTCCTCGAGCGGGACGCGGCACATCTTGCCGTTGACCTGGGCGATCATGACGCCGAACTTGCCCTTGAGGCAGGCGAGGGCCGCCTCGACGCCGCACTGCGTCGCGAAGATGCGGTCCTGGGCGTCCGGCTGGCCGCCGCGCTGGGTGTGGCCGGGGACGGCGATGCGGATCTCGCGTCCGGTGCGCTTGTCGATCTCGGCGGCGATGTCGTAGGCGATCGAGGGGGAGGTGCGCTCGGCGACGAGCTTCTTGTACTCCTTCTTGGAGAGCGCGGCCTCCTCCTTGGAGATGGCGCCTTCGGCGACGACGACGATCGTGAAGCGCGAGCCGGCCTTGTCTCGCTCCTCGATGACGCGGACGACGTTGTCCATGTCATAGGGGATCTCGGGGATGAGGATGACGTCGGCGCCGCCGGCGACGCCCGCGTAGAGGGGGATCCAGCCGACCTTGTGGCCCATGATCTCGATGACGAAGACGCGGCCGTGGCTCGAGGCAGTGGTGTGGATCTCGTCGATGCAGCGGGTGGCGACCTCGACCGAGCTGGTGAAGCCGAAGGTCATGTCGGTGCCAAAGGTGTCGTTGTCGATGGTTTTGGGCAGCGCGATGACGTTCAGGCCCTCCTGAGAGAGGCGGTTGGCCGTCTTGGTGGAGCCGTTGCCGCCGAGCATGAACAGGCAGTCGAGCTTGAGCTTGGCGTAGGTGTCCTTCATGGCCTGGACCTTGTTGACGCCGTCCGCCTCGGGCGTGTCGAGGAGCTTGAACGGCGTGCGGCTGGTGCCGAGGACGGTGCCGCCGCGGGTGAGCAGGCCCGAGAAGTCGCGGTTGTCCATCATGCGGTAGCGCTCGTAGATGAGACCCTGGTAGCCGTCCTCGAAGCCGTAGACCTCGACGGGCTCCTTGGACTGGCGGTAGAGCGTCTTGACGATGCCGCGCATGGTGGCGTTGAGCGCCTGGCAGTCGCCGCCGCTCGTGAGAAGACCGACTCGAAGCATAGCTGTTCCCTTCCTCTTGTCCACAGATAGACGCATTATTGCGCTTTCAGCCAGCCGTGCGGCGTCGCGTCCGCAAACGGTATCGTTCTCAGCGGCGTGTGTCGCGCCTCGTCGTCCCACATCTGTCACACTGGTCGTGAGGGACATTGGGAAGGGGGAGTGTCGTGACGGCAGATGAGAGGCGAGAGGTGCGCGAGGCGGTGCTTGCCGGGAGACGGGCGCTGGAGAGTCTCGAGGAGGCGTCCGAGGCGCTCGACAGCGCGAGCAACTGGGGACTCTTCGACCTGCTCGCGGGCGGTCTCATCACGAGCCTGGTCAAGCATGCGCGCCTGGGTGACGCTCGCGAGGCGCTCGAGCGGGCCCGCGCGGACCTCTACGCCTTCACGCGCGAGGTGGACGACGTGCGCACCATCGAGAGCCTGCGCGTCGACGTGGGCGGTATCGCGACGGCGCTCGACGTGATCGCGGACAATCCGTTCGTGGACCTCTACGTGCAGAAGAAGATCGACGACGCCCAGGACGGCGTCGAGGCGGCCATCGGGGCCACGCGCACCGTGCTCGCGCGCCTCGAGGCGCTTCGCTAGCGTCTGACCGGCGCGGGCGCCTGCACTTCTTGCCTTCAGTCCATATTTCGCGGCGCCCAGAAACAAAACCGGGCTTCGATCCATGAGTTTTGGCAGCTTCTCAAGCGTTGCCCTCTCTATGACTTTGCATCATTAAACCAATAGTGAACTGATGCTGATGGAGATGCCGCCAAGGGGCCAAATCCGCATGGATCGAAGGCGACTTTTGTATCCGAAGGGATCGCAATATGGACCGAAGGCACGTTTTGCATGCCGCGAAGCGCCCGTCACGTCCGTGACCCGCGTTCCCATGGTTTCCGTTTGCGAACGCGCCGCCCGCCCGCGTCCTTCCCGCACGTCGCACGCCGTAAAATCCCTGTGTCCGCGTGCTTTCAGGAAAGGGCGAGCAAGATGCAGGAGATCCTCCACGCGCCCCACGAGCAGATCGAGCAGATCCAGCTCGAGGGCATCAAGAAGACCGTGATCGCGTGTTACGAGAACGTGCCGTTCTACAAGAAGAGCTTCGACGAGGCCGGCTTTGACCCGTATGCCGTCAAGAGCCTCGACGACCTCCAGAAGGCGCCGTTCGTGACCAAGCAGGACCTGCGCGACAACTATCCCTACGGCATGTTCGCCACGCCCCTTTCCGAGGTCAAGGAGATCCACATGTCCTCCGGCACCACGGGCGTGGCGACGGTGGGCGGCTACACCCAGCACGACCTCGACATCTGGGGCGAGTGCTTTGCGCGCGGCATCGAGTACGCAAACGGCGGCAAGGACGACGTCGTGCACGTCTGCTACGGCTATGGCCTCTTCACCGGCGGCCTGGGCGCCCACTACGGCGGCCTCTACTCCGGGGCAACCACGATCCCCATGTCCGCGGGCAACACCGAGCGCCAGATCCGCGTGCTCAAGGAGATGGGCTCCACCATCATTTGCTGCACGCCGAGCTATGCCATGCACATCGCTGACACCGCCCTCGAGATGGGCATCGACCCGGCGCGCGACTTCCATCTGCGCGCGGGCATCCACGGCGCCGAGCCCTTCAGTGACAACTTCCGTCGCGACCTCGAGCGCAAGCTCAACTACCACGTCCTCGACGTCTACGGCCTCACCGAGACCATGGGCCCGGGCGTCGCCATCGAGTGCTGGGAGCAAGATGGCCTGCACCTGGCCGAGGATCACTTCTACGCGGAGATCATCGACCCCAACACCGGCGAGGTCCTGCCCGACGGCGAGTGGGGCGAGCTCGTCCTCACCACGATCGACCGCGAGGCGTCGCCCGTGGTGCGCTACCGTACGCGCGACATCACGCGCATCCTGCCGGGGGAGTGCGCCTGCGGCTGCACGCACCGTCGCATCGACCGCATCCACGGCCGCACCGACGACATGCTCATCATCCGCGGCGTCAACGTCTTCCCGAGCCAGATCGAGGACGTCATGAAGACCTTCGACCAGGTCTCCTCCTGGTACCAGATCGAGGTCGACACCGATCACCGCTCGCTCGACATGGTCACGCTCAAGGCCGAGGTCAACCCCGACTTTGCCTTCGACTCCGTCGCTGCAGTCGAGCGCCTGCAGAAGGAGATCTCTGCGCGCCTCAAGACGGCGCTGTCCGTGGGCGTCAAAGTCAAGCTCGTGGAGCCCAAGACCATCGCGCGCAGCGAGGGCAAGGCCAAGCGCATCGTCGACCTGCGAAAGGGGATCAAGTAATGATCGATCAGATTACGGTTTTCCTCGAGAACAAGCGCGGCCGCATCGCATCGCTGTGCCGCACCCTCGGTGACGCCAACATCAACATGGCGGCCCTCTCCGTGGCCGACACCACCGAGTACGGCATCGTGCGCATCATCTGCAGCGACACGGCCGCCGCGCTCGCGGCCCTCGAGGCCGGTGGCTACCGCGCCATCAAGACCAAGGTCATGGCGATCTCCGTCCCGCACCACCCGGGCGGCGCTGCCGACCTGCTCGAGAAGCTCGACGACCTCGACGTGGACATCGAGTACTTCTACTGCTTCTCCACCACCGACGACATGGCGGTGCTGGCGCTCAAGATCGCCGACCCGGCGAGCGCGGCGGAGGCGAGCTGGGCCATCGAGAAGGCGGGCTTCCACGTGTTTGATCAGTCAGAGGTCGAGTAACGACAGCTTACGGAATGCGTCTGAGGGGACTGCCATATATCGTTTATATGGCAGTCCCCTTTACTATGTATTTTACGATTGCCAGCGGCAGGCCTACCATGGTCTCGTACGGTGACGAGATCTTCTGGAGGCGACACGCATGATTCTTGGCATGGGCATTCCCGAGCTGGCGGTGATCCTTCTCATCGTGCTCGTTATCTTTGGTCCCAAGAACCTGCCCAAGCTGGGGTCTGCCCTAGGAAAGACGGTCAAGAGCGTTCGAGAGGGCATGGAGGAGGGCTCTGGCGACTCGGAGCCTTCCCCCGCGTCCACGACCGAAGACGACCTCGCGCAGTAGCCTCTTCGAGCAAGCCTTCCTCCCAGCCCCCGGGACCCTTTCCCGCCCGGGGGCGTTTCTGTGCGTCGGGACCTTCCGGCCATGGTCCGCGCGCTGTCCTCGACGCGCGGGACTCGAACGGACGAGCGGGTTAGGCGAGCTCGCCGAGAAGGGCGACGGCACGCTCGGCGAGCGGGGAGAGCGCACGGTCGGCCTTCCAGATGACGGCGGCGCGCGACTCCAGGTCCTTCTCGGCGACGACCTTGATAAAGCACGCCCCCGTGTCGCAGGTCGAGAGCAGCGACCGCGGCACAAGCCCCACTCCCAGGCCTGCGGCGGAGCAGGCGCATGTGGCGCGATCGTCTTCGGTGAGGCAAAACGGCGTCTGAGCGAGCTGGGCCGCCACGCGTCGCGAGCAGGCGAGCGGGACGTCGGCGAGCTCGGTGAGCCTGACCTCGAGCTCGTCGCCGCGCTCGAGCTCCTGGGGCATCACGGCGACGAGCGGCTCAGCGGGGGCGTATCGGCAGCGCAGCCCCTGGGAGGAGAAGGGCGTGCGCACGACCCCGACCTCGGCAAGGCCGCTCGCGACGAGCTCGAGGACCTTGGGTACGCTCCCGTCGAGCATCTCGATCGAGACCTCCGGCGCGAGGCGCGAGAGCTCCGCGAGCCGAGTGCCCGGGGCAAGTCCGGCGGCGGAGTCGCAGACCGCGAGGCAGAGCGTTCCCGTGAGCCCCTTTCCCACGCTCGAGACCTCGCGTGCCGTGGCGGTCGCCATCGCGAGGATGCGCGCGGCGCGCTCGTGCAGGAGCCGGCCCGCCTCGGTGAGCGTGACGCCGCGCGGCCCACGGCGCACAAGCTGCGTGCCGAGCTCGCGCTCGAGCTGGGCGAGCTCGTAGGAGAGCGGGGGCTGCGAGATGTGCAGACGTCGCGCGGCTGCGGTGATCTGGCCCTCCTCGGCGATGGCGACGAAGTACTCGAGCTGCTTGAGATTCACGAAACCTCCTGCGAACGGCTGCGATATAGCAAGATTGTATCGTTTGACAGCAGCGTGACGTCGCGCGGCGCCGTGCATGCCCCACGACACAAAACCAAGCGTCTGATGGGGCGTTTCTACCCTCTGCGGCATGCTGCCGCGAACGGTCGACCGTGAACGACTCGTGAAGGCGTCGGGACAATGCGCCTCTCGACAGACATTTTATAAACCCCAGCTTAACGACGTCTTAACGACTCATGTAGGAGTTGTAAACGTTCTGTCAAGCCTCTTTCGGTTAGCGGGCAAATTGGGTATAAAAATCGCGTCACGATACAGACGAAAGGAGGGAAGGCATGACCAAGATCAAGGACATGAGCAAGCGCGAGCGCAAGGTGCTCGACGCGTGTCACAACGGCTGGTTCATGAGCGGCGAGTATCGCGCCATCATGGACGGCCACGAGCGCCGCTTCCATGCGGACAGCAAGGGGCTTCTGTTCAAGGACGTTGACGAGTGGTTCTCCTCCCACGAGCAGAATCACGCGGATTCGCCCCTGCTCGTCAAGTGCGTGTGCGCGGCGTAAGCGTCACATATCCCACTTAGGGAGGAGGAGCCTGCGGGCTCCTTTTTCTTTGTCGAAGTGCCAGGCAGGAAAAACCCTGCTTTGTAGGTGACGAGAGCCGTGCGTCGGACGCCGCGCTCACGCCCGCGCGTGCGCGAGCAGCAGGGCGAGCGTGACGGCGAGCCCTCGACGAAGGCTGTCCTTCTCGATCCACTCCTCGCGCGTGTGGAGCAGGTCTCCCTCGACGGCGCCCACGGTATGGGCGGGGATGCCGAGTGAGAGCGGGATGTTGGCGTCGGTCGAGGACTCCTGGTGCGTGGGCTCCACGCCGCCGAGCTCGCGCAGCACCTCGTCGGTGCGGGCGATGAGCTCCCACTGGCCCTCGGGCGTGTGCTCGCCGGAGGCGGGGCGGCGGCCGATCAGCTTGGCGTCGATGCGCGTGTTCTCCTTGAGGTGCTCCTCCACGAGCACCACGAACTTGCCGTACATCTGCTCGAGGCACTCCTCGGAGGCCGAGCGGTACTCCACGAGCACGCTCGCGTCCTCGGCGATCGAGTTCACCGTGGTGCCGCCCACGAAGCGGCCCACGTTGATGGTCGTCTTGGCCTCGCGGGGCAGCTCGAGCGCATAGAGGTCCTCGATGAACGAGCAGAGCGCCTCGATCGCGTTGTCGCGTCCGAAGTTCTCCCAGGAGTGGCCGCCCTCGGTGTGGCACTTCACGCGCCAGCGGTGGCTGCCCACGGCAGACACCACGTGCATGCCGAGGTAGAGGTCAAAGCTCGTGAACTCGGCCACGCGTCCGGCGTAGTGGCGGAAGAGCTCGCGCGTGCCCGCGAGGTTGCCGAGGCCCTCCTCGCAGGAGTTGGCAACGATGAGCAGGGGTCGGTCGAGCGGCACCTGGTTGCGCAGCAGGTAGCGCCCGGCGAGCATGAGGCCCACGAGGTTGGCCGTGTCGTCTCCCACGCCCGGGGCGAGCAGGCGCGTCCTTGACTCGGCGAGCGGCAGCGGCTCGGTGTCGGGGAAGACCACGTCGGTGTGGGCGGCAAAGACCGCGATGCCGCCGTCGGGCTCGGCGTGCGGGCCGGCGGGCAGCGACAGGATGACGTTTTTCGCCTCGTCGATGCGCACCGCGCCCACGGGCGCGCCCTGGGCGAGCCACCAGTCGCGGATGAACTCCGCGCGCCTCTCCTCGTGGCCGGAGGGGGCCGGGATCTGGGCGAGCTCGCGCAGCAGCTCGAGCTCCTCCTCGAAGCACGCATCGGCGTAGGCCGTCGCGATCTCTCTGGTCTTCTCGTCCATGCTGGCCGCTCCCGTGATGCGTGGTCTTTTGCCTTGAGCTTACCTTAGCCGCGACCTTCGGGGTGGCGGAGCGGCCGGGCGGTGGCAAAAATGGCGCGATGTGAGCGGCGCGCGAAAGGGGCGCGGCGTGCGGGGGCGCCTGCTCCACGGGTTTTGCCAGATGGCGATCGTCCGCCCGCAGCGGGCCCGGCGGCGCGGCATGCACAAGGGGCAGAAAATGCCAACAGCCGGCTTGAGTGGCGCCCCGTCGTCCATGCGCGCCCGCTTCCCGCCGAGAAGTACGTGCCGTCGGCGGAGCGGTGCGCCTGTGCGGGGGCGGGGAGGGGCATACTACCCCGCGGAACGCTGGCGTTCCGGCACGCATCAACCCAAGGGGGAATCAGATGGCTGTCAACCGTTTCGTCCTCAACAACATCTCCTTCCACGGCTCCGGGGCCATCAAGGAGATTCCCGGCGAGCTCACCCGCCGCGGCTACCAGAAGGCCTTCGTCTGCTCCGACCCCGACCTCGTGAAGTTTGGCGTCGTGTCCAAGGTGACCGACCTGCTCGACGAGGCCGGCATCGCCTGGGAGCTCTACTCCGAGATCAAGCCCAACCCCACGATCAAGAACGTCCAGGACGGCGTCGAGGCGTACAAGGCCTCCGGCGCCGACTGCATCGTCACCATCGGTGGCGGCTCCTCGATGGACACCGCCAAGGGCATCGGCATCATCGTCGCCAACCCCGAGTTCGCCGACGTCGTCTCCCTCGAGGGCGTGGCGCCGACCAAGAACCACGCCGTCTTCACCATCGCCGTGCCCACCACCGCTGGCACCGCGGCCGAGGTCACGATCAACTACGTGATCACCGACCCCGAGAAGGTCCGCAAGTTCGTGTGCGTCGACGTCAACGACATCCCCGACGTCGCCGTCGTCGACCCCGACATGATGGCCTCGATGCCCGCCGGCCTCACCGCCGCCACCGGCATGGACGCGCTCACCCACGCGATCGAGGGCTACACCACCCAGGGCGCCTGGGAGCTCTCCGACATGTTCCACTACAAGGCCATCCAGCTCATCTCCCAGCACCTGCGCGACGCCGTCGCCGAGGCCAAGAGCGGCGTCCCGGGCTCCGGCCGCGAGGGCATGGCGCTCGCCCAGTACATCGCCGGCATGGGCTTCTCCAACGTGGGCCTGGGCATCGATCACGCCATGGCGCACACGCTCTCCGCGCACTACGACACCCCGCACGGCGTCGCCTGCGCGATGCTGCTGCCCGTCGCCATGGAGTACAACAAGCCCGTCGTGACCAAGCGTCTGGCAGAGGTGGCCGTTGCCATGGGCGTCGACACCGCCGGCATGACCGACGACGAGGCGGCAGACGCCGCGATCGCCGCCGTCCGCCAGCTCTCCGCCGACGTCAACATCAAGCCCACCTGCGACGGTCTCGTCGAGGCCGACCTCGACCAGCTCGCCGACGACGCCATCGCCGACGCCTGCTTCCCGGGCAACCCGCGCGAGGCCGACCACGCCGCCGTGGTGGGGCTGTTCCGCAAAGTCATGGCGTAGCGTCCTTATCGTCGGGATGGCGCCCCGCTTCCTTGCTAAGCAAGCTGCTTCGCGCTTCGCGCTCAGAAAGCTTGCTTAGCAAGGAAGCGGGGCGCGTCGCTGCGGGGCTGCTTGGCAACCAAGGGAAGCGATTTCGCGCTTCGCGCTCAGAAAACATGCTTTGCAAAGGGGCGGGGCGCCGACGTATCGGGGCTGCTTGGCGACCAAGGGAAGCGATTTCGCGCTTCGCGCTCAGAAAGCTTGCTTAGCAAGGAAGCGGGGCGCGTCGCTGCGGGGCTGTTTGGCGACCAGGGAGAAGAGAGGGGTGGTGACGGGGTGGCGGACGTTCGGGACTATCTGGAGCTGAGGGGCGACGTCACGCTTTCGGAGCGGCCGTTCAACGACGTCGACAACCTCGCGCTGGCGACGCTTTCCTACCTGGACCTCACGGGCATCGTGGGCGGCCCCGGCGAGCGGGGCGTCCGGCTCACCGATGCCTGCGGCGAGCTGCTCGCCCGGTCGGGCGGGGACCTCGCCGCGCGCGTGCGCTCGCTCGCGACGGTTGACGAGCGCTTCGTGGTGGCCCTCGGCGGCTCGGCGCGGCTCGGCGACGCCGTGCTGCGCGACTACGTCGACGTGCGCGACGACGAGCGCGTCATGCAGTTCTCCGCCGTCACCGCGGACCTCGACGACGGGCAGACCTACGTCGCCTTTCGCGGGACCGACACCACGCTCGTCGGGTGGCGCGAGAACTTCGTCCTGAGCTTTGCCGTCACGCGAGCCCAGGAGGCCGCGGCGGAGTACCTGGCGGCGCAGCTCGCGCGCGCGGGCGCCTCGGGGCGGCCCGTGCGCGTGGGAGGCCACTCCAAGGGCGGCAACCTTGCGGCCTATGCCGCGACCAGTGCGCCCGTTTCGCTCGCCTCCTCGATCGCGTGCGTCTACAGCAACGACGGGCCCGGCATGGACCGCTCCGTCATGCCCGTGAGCTGTCACGACTTGATGGGGGAGCGCTACGTGCGCATCATCCCCGCCTACAGCGTGGTGGGGAGGTTCTTCTCGGACGACGCGCCGGCGACGATCGTGCGGAGCTCGGCGGAGCGCAGCCTCCAGCACGACCCGCTGACCTGGCAGGTGGGGCCTGCGGGCTTTCTCGAGGCGGACGGGCCCGACCCCGAGTGCCTCGTCGTGGCAAGGTCCTTCTCGTCGTGGCTCGAGCGGCTGGGGCCCGAGGACCGCCGTCAGCTCACCGACGAGCTCTTCGACGCGCTGGCGGCGGGCGGCGCGACGACGTTCGAGGACCTCTTCTCGAGCCCGGCGGCGGCGCGCGAGGTGATGGCCGCCCTAGGCGGGGTCGACCCCCGGACGCGCGACATGATGCTCGGGCTCGTGCGCGAGCTGGTGGGCGCGGCCGGGGCCGCGACGCGGGAGGCCGTGGTGCGCGGCGTATCGGAGGCCGCGGCGGACGTGGCACGGCGCGTGACGTCCCGCGCGCAGGGGGAGGCGTGAGCCGCCGGCGCGCTACTCGTCGCCCACGACGCCGGAGAGCAGCATGCTCACCACGGATATCACGATCGCCCCAAGGACGGCCGAGAAGAGCGAGTCGATGGCGATCCCCGCGTGGAAGATGTTGCGCGACAGCCAGCTCGCGAGCTCGAGCACGAAGGCGTTCACGATCACGTAGAAGATGCCGAGCGTGGCGATGGTGAAGGGGATGGCGAGCGCCTGAAGCACGGGCTTGACGGTGGTGTTGAGCAGCGCGAGCACGAGCGCGCAGAACACCGCGCCCACCCAGGTCCCGCCCACCGGGACGATCCCGGGGACGAGCCAGATGGCCACGGCGCAGGCGATGGTGGTGACGACCCAGCGTGTGATGAAGCTCATGGAGACCTCCTTGTCTGCCTGGGGATAGCGTACCCGAACCTCCTCGCGTCGAACGCTTTAATCGGCTAAAGTGTCTCCTTGAGGAAAGGGAGAGGGGGACGCATGACGCATGCAGGCGAGAACAGCGACGGCCTCGAGCGGCTGGCGCGGGCCCTGTGCGCGCTGGAGACGCCCGATCAGGCCCGCGCGCTGCTCTCCGACCTCTGCACCCCGCGCGAGCTCGCGGACCTCGCGCAGCGCCTCGAGGTGGCGAGCCTGCTCGCGCAGGGCCGCTCCTACGTGGACGTCTCTCGCGCGACGGGCGCCTCGTCCACCACAGTGAGCCGCGTCTCCAAGTGCCTTAACGGCCCGGCGGGCGGGTATCGGGCGGTGCTTTCCCAGCTCGACTGAGCGGGGCCCGTCAATTGTTGTCCGGTCGCCGCGCTACCATCGTTGCGTGAGAGGTGTCGAGAAGCGCAAAAGCGAGAGGAACCCATGTCGCTGAACCTCGTGAGAACAACCGACGAGCGCCTCGTGGGCGCCGGGGTCGAGCGCGCCCTGCGAGCGGGGCTTGCCGCTGCCGGCCGCGCCGTGCTGCTCGTCCCCTCGTTTCCCCAGGCGCTCGACGCCCAGCGAGCGCTCGCGGCGGCGGGAGGGCTTTCGCTCGGCGTCACGGTGACGACGCCTTCCGCCTGGGCCGAGGAGCGCTGGGGCGTCTGGGGGGACGGCCGCCGTCTCGTCGACGACGTCTCGCGCGACGTCCTCGCCAGCCGCGTGCTCGCTCGCGCGGCGTGGCGCCCCGGCGCGCCCGTGACGAGCTCTCCGGGGGCGGCCGCCCTGCTCGCGGACCTCGCGCGCGCGGGCCTGCCGTGGCTTCTCGACGCCCCCGTCCCGGAGGGCGTGAGCGCCGCCGAGGCGGCCGTGGTCGCGCTGCTCGGGGACTATGCGGCCGAGCTCGACGCGCGCGGTCTCGTCGAGCCGTGCGCGGCCATGGCGTCGCTTCCCGGCGCGCTCGAGGCGTCCGGCGCCGCGGTCCCCCCGACCGTGCTGGCCGGCTTCGTCGAGCTGTCCCGCGCCGAGCGCGAGCTCGTCTGCGGCCTCGCCGCGCGCCAGGAGCTCACCGTCGTCTTCCCTGACGCGCCGGGCCCGGCTCACGCCCAGACGCGCGAGCTTGCGCTCCGGCTGCTCGCGCTCTGCGTCGAGCGCGGGGTCCTAGTCGAGCAGTCCTGCGACGACGCCCCCGTCCCGGCCCTCGGGCGCGCCTCCGAGCTCTCCGCCCTCCTCGGGTCGCTCTTCGTTGGCGCGGCGGAGGCGCTTGACCCCACGGGGGCGGTGCGCGTCCTTCTGCCGGCCGGGCCCTCCGCCGAGGCGGAGCTCGTCGCCCGCGAGGTGCGCGCGCTCGCCGGCCGGGGCGCGAGGGAGGTCGTCGTCGTCGCTCCGGACCCGGAGCGCGCCTGGCGCTCCCTCGCGGGCAGGCTCGTCTCCCGGGGCGTGAGCGTGCGCGCCCAGATGACGCCCGACCTCGCCTCGCTCGAGTGCGGTCGCGCCTTTCTCGAGTACGTCTGCGGCGTGGCCCGCCTCGCCGAGCTCGCGGCGTCCTGGCCGCCCGCGGAGCCGGTCCCGGACGCGCCCAAGGCGGGCACGACGCGCGTGCGCCTCGCGGACATGTCCTGGTGGCCGCCGCGCGACCTCTCCGACTTCCTGCTCTGCGACATCTCGCACACCGACGCCCGCCGCGCCCGCGACCTGGACGCCGCGTGGCGCGGCAACCGCCTGCTCACCCCCGCCGCGGTGCTCGCGCAGCTGCAGTCCGAGCGCGACGTCTCGCCGGAGGTGGCGGCCGCCACGCGCGAGCTTTTGCGCGGGAGGCTGGGGTCTGCGGCCTCCAAGCTCCTCGCGCCCTACGTCCAGGGCGAGAAGCGCGACGCCCCGCTGGCCGCGGAGGCGACGGCGGTTCTCTCCACGGTCCTGGGCGTCGCCAAGAGCCTGAAGGAGCTCGGCTTCACGGCGGACCCGTCCGTCCCCGGCCACGTGGGCCTCTCCGAGCTCGTCGAGCTCGCTGCCGGGGTGCTGCGCCGCTCGCGCGCGGCGCTCCGTCTCGAGCGTCCGGCGCCCGGCGCGACCTGCGCCGCGCTCGTCACGTCCCCGCGCGCGGCCTCCCGGCTCGCGCCCTGCTCGGTCGACGCCGTCGTGCTGCTCTCCCAGACCTCCGCGTCCTCGGCGGTCTCCACCCCCGACGACGTCCGCACGGCCCTACTTTGCGCCTACGGCGTCGAGGTGGCCCCGAGCGCCATGGACCTCGCCCGCGCGCGCTTCGCGGCGACGGTGCGGGCCGCGCGCGACGCCGTCGTGCTCGAGCGTCCGCTCTTTGGGGAGGACGGGAAGCTGTGCTATCCCTCGGTCATGATGACCGAGGTCCAGGCCTGCTATGGGCTCGAGGCCGACGCCAAGCCCCAGGACCTCGTCGAGCGGCTGGCCGACGCCGCCGTCGCGCGCTCAGAGACGCTCGTCCGCGAGAACGTCGCGAGCACGGGCGCCGCGCCGGGCGTCGAGACGGTCGAGACCCCCGCCCCGGCCGGCCGCATCCAGGCCCACGAGCGCTCGTGCGTCTCGCCCCCGCCCGAGGGCGTGCCCGTCGAGGGGTCGCGGCCCATCCTCTCCGCCTCCCAGATCGAGACCTATCTCGAGTGCCCGTACAAGTGGTTCAGCCTGCGCCGCCTTCGCCTGTGCGACGCCGACGCCGGGTTCACCGGCGCCGAGATGGGCACCTTCGCGCATCGCGTCCTCGAGGTCGCGCGCCGCGAGCTGCTCGCCCGGGCGGCCGAGCGCGCGCGCGGGGAGACCCGCCTCGCCGCCGAGCGCGAGGCACGGGCCGACGCCATGCAGCAGCCCGACTATCGCGAGCTGGTCGCCGCCCTCGAGGCCCGGGCGCAGGAGGATCCCTCGGCCCGGTTGCCGGGGTCTTCGGTCGCCGACCCCGAGGCGCTCGAGGAGGCTCGCGAGGTGCTGCTCGAGGAGTTCGACGCCCATCTCGCGCACCAGTATCAGGTCGACCGCAGGAACCACCCCCTGCCGCAGGCGCTCGTCCCGCACAGCGCGCGCCAGGACGGGCAGCTGCGCGTCCTGAGGCGCGACCTCTCGACCCTGCTCGACTACGAGGCGCAGATGCTCGCGGGCTTTGAGCCGCGCTTCTTCGAGTGGGGGTTTGGCCGGGGAGGGGCGTGCGTCGAGTACGCCGGAGTGCGCCTCACGGGCACGATCGACCGCATCGACGTGGACGCGCACGGCCAGGCGGTGGTCATCGACTACAAGCACAAGTCGGACGCGGGCTTTGCCGCGGAGTACGACGTCTTCCCCGCCAAGGGGGCGGACGCCTCGGCGCTCGCGCTGCCGCGCCGCGTGCAGTCGCTCGTCTACGGGCAGGTCGTCAGGCGCGCCTTCCCGCAGCTCAAGGTCCGCGCCGCGGTGTATCTGTGCACCAAGGGGGGCCATGCGCTGGCCGGCGCGGTGGACGAGAACCTCGTGGACAACGTCTTCGGCGCGCGCCCGGTCTCCGAGAAGCGCCTCGCCCGCATATGCGTCCCGCGCGACGCGAGCTTTGGCCGCGCCGACGAGAGCGGCATGGAGGCGCTGCTCGACGCCTGCGAGGAGCTGGTCGCGGCCCGCATCGAGCGCATGCTCGCGGGAGACATCGAGGCCGCCCCGGTCGACCCCGAGGCCTGCCTGTTCTGCCCGGTCCTCAACTGCGAGAGGAGGCTCAGGAAGTGAGCAGCCCCGTCGACCTCTCCGGCCTCAACGAGCGCCAGCGCCAGATCGCCGAGACCCTTGACGAGCCCCTGTTCGTGGAGGCGGGCGCGGGGTCGGGCAAGACCTTCACGCTCACCCAGCGCATCGCGTGGGCGCTCTGTCCGGGCTCCGGCCCGGACGGCGCCCCCTTCCTCGACGACCTCGGCCAGGCGCTCGTGATCACCTTCACCGAGGCCGCCGCGCGCGAGATCAAGGAGCGCGTCCGCTCCACGCTGCGCCGCTCGGGCATGGCGGACGAGGCGCTCTCCGTCGACGACGCCTGGATCTCCACGATCCACGGCATGTGCCGGCGCATCCTCGCGCGACACGCCCTCGACCTCGGGCTCGACCCGTCCTTCTCGGTCATCGCAGACTCCCGCCAGCAGGCGCTTCTCGACGCGGCCATGGACGAGGTCATGCGCGCCGCCCGAGCAGACGAGTCCTTCTCGCCGGTCTTCTCCGAGTTTGACATGGGGACGCTCTCCGCACAGGGCTACACCGGGGCGATGGGCGTCGTCGAGCGCCTCGTCCGCGAGGGGGCCGCGCTGCCGGGCGGCCTGGACGCCCTCGCGCCGGCGCCCCGCGACGCGCGCGCCCTGGACGCCGCGGTCCGCGACCTCGCGATGCGCGTGGAGGAGCTCGGCGCGTGCGGGCTCACCGCCGCGGCGGCCGAGAGGGTCGCGCCCGCCCTCGAGACGCTCCGGGGGCTCGCGGGTGCCCGGCCGGGGTCGCTCGCCCCGGAGGAGGCCTTGTCCGCGCTCGAAGGCGTCTCGCTCCCTCAGGCGCGCGGCGCCATAAAGGAGCAGGTCGCGGCTGCAAAATCTGCCCTCGCCCTCGCGCGCGCGGAGGCGGCGTTTCTGCGCGCGGCGCCCGTCTCGGGCCTCCTGCTCGAGCTCGCGCGGCGCGTCGCGGCGCGCTACGACGAGCTCAAGCGGTCGCAGAGCTGCCTTGACAACGACGACCTCGTGCGCCTCGCGCTCGCGGCCGTCCGGGACCACGAGGAGGTCCGGCGCGACTACGCGGGCCGCTTCCGACTGGTGATGGTCGACGAGTTCCAGGACACCGACGAGACGCAGCTCGAGCTCATCGGCCTGCTCTCGGGGGAGGGCGCGCGCCATCTGTGCACCGTGGGCGACGCCCAGCAGTCCATCTACCGCTTTCGCGGGGCGGACGTCGGCGTGTTCCGCGGGCGCGGCGCGAGCGTGGGCGAGCGGGGCGCGGTGCGCCTCGACGTCAACTACCGCAGCCACGCGGACGTCCTCGCCCTCGTCGAGCGGGTCTGCGCCGGGGCGGGCGCGGCGCGCGGCGCCATGCCCGACTTCATGCACCTCGACGCCTGCGCCACGCGCGAGGACCGCTATCGCGCCCGTGAGCTGCCGCGCGTCGACATCGAGGTGTGCGCCGGGACCGGGCGGTCGGGCCGGCCGAGCCGCCATCAGACGTCGGTCATGGCGGCGCAGGTCGCCGACGCCCTCGCGCGCTACCGCGACGCCGGGGAGCGGCCCGGGGACATGGCGCTTCTGCTCGGCGTGACCACGCACGCAGACGCCTACATCGACGCGATCCGCGCCCGCGGGATGGGGTGCGTGGTCACGGGCGGCTCCACCTTCACGGGCACCGACGAGGTCAAGGTCGTCTGCGCGCTGCTGCACGCGCTGGCCAACCCCAAGGACACGCAGTCGGGGCTCTTCCCGCTGCTCGCCAGCGAGATGTTTGGCCTCGACGCCAACGACTTCTGTGAGCTGGGGACGCGAGCCCAGGACAAGCTCGACGCCCCGACCAAGCGCTCGATCGACCGCGGCATCCTCGACATGACCTTCTTCCACGACCGTGAGCCGTCGGCCCGGCTGCGCCGGTCGCACGAGGTGCTCGCCCGCGCCTTCGAGCAGGTGCGCTGGCGTCCCGTGGCCGACGTCTGCGCCGACGTCGCGCGCGACTCCGGGTGGCTCGCGCGCCTCGAGGCGGGCGGCCCCGAGGGGCTCGCGCGCGCCGCGAACGTGCTCGCGGCGATCCGCTACGTGCGCGACCTCACCTCCGAGCTCGGGCTCGGGGCCGCGCGCGCGGCGACGGAGTTCGACCTCTGGCTCGCCGCGGCGAAGGTCCCGCCCGCCTCGCTCGCCGGCGGCGAGGAGGAGGGTGGCGGGACGGTGCGCGTCATGACCGTGCATGCCTCCAAGGGCCTGGAGTTTGGCGTCTGCGCCGTGGCCGAGTGCTGGGGCAACCCGCGCGCCGACTCGAGGCTCGCGTGCGGGCCGTCCGCGGCCGGAGGGCGCTCCTTCGTGCTGCGCCCCGCCGACGTGGTCCCCTCCGTCCTCGCCGCGATCGACCCCGAGGCGCTCGAGGAGGGGGCGGACCGCTCCGAGGCGCGCCCGCTCGCCGCGCGCTACCTCGCGCTCAGGGAGTCCGACCTCCGCCAGGAGTCCCAGGAGAAGGCGCGCTTGCTCTACGTGGCGCTCACGCGTGCCCGCGAGGCGCTCGTCGTGGGCGTGGCGGGGGCCTCCGGCAAGCAGGGCGTGTGCTCGGAGCTCGCCGCCGCGACGCTCGAGGCGCTCTCGGCGGGGGAGTGGGACCCCGTCCCGGGGGAGCGCACGATCGACTACGGCGGGTCCGCCCCGGCGCGTCTGCGCTGCGTCGTCGTGGAGTCGGAGGGCGAGGGCGAGAGCCGCCGCGAGCTCGCCCGCTCCGGCGGCGCGCTGCCCGGCTTCGACGGGCCGCTGCCGGAGGACCCCCTCGACGTCGTGGCCTGGGGGCTCGGAGACGATGACGGGGCGGCGGCCGAGAAGGACGGCGAGGTCGCGCCGTTTGTGCTCTACGAGGCGGAGGCGCCCGGCGCCGACGAGGCCCCGGGGACCTGGCGCGCCCGCGAGGGCGTCTTCAGCTACTCGAGCGTGCACGCGGCGCTCGCCCCCGAGGGCAGGCCCGCGCCCGTGCCGTCGCACGCGGAGCGCGAGGCCCGCTCCGCCGGCGCGCCCGTGACGGAGGACGCCGACAAGGCGACCAACCTCGGCTCCGCCTTCCACGAGCTCGCGCAGGCGATGGTCGAGCTGGGAGGCCCGGTCGACGAGGCGCGCGTGGCCTCCCAGGTGCGCCGATGGAACCTCTCAGAGCGCGCGGCGGCCCGCCTTCGCGCGGCGCTCGCGCGCTGGGAGGGCTCGACGCTGCGCGCCGAGGCGCTCGCCTGGCCGAGCGTGCGCCCCGAGGTCCCGTTCTTCCTGCGGGTGGACTCCCCGCACGGCGAGTACCTCGAGGGGGCGATCGACCTGCTCTGCGCAGATCCCGCCGCGCGCCGCGCGCTCGTGGTCGACTACAAGACCGGCGACGCCGGGCTCTCGCCCGAGGAGGTCCGCGAGCGCCATGCCATGCAGGCGGAGTTCTATGCGGGCGTCCTTCTCGACCAGGGCTTCTCGAGCGTCTCGTGCGCCTTCGTCTGCGTGGAGCGCGATGACCCCGCAGACCCCGGCGAGCCGCTCGTCGCGCGCTACGCCTTCGGGGGCTGACGGCGTCTCGTGCCTCTCGCCCCGCCGGCCCGCCCGCCCTTCGCCGCGGATGGGCCGGCGGCGCCTGCGAAGCCGGTCTGCGCGTCCCGCGCGCCGATTCGTAAGCCCTGCCCCGCGCCCCGCGTTCTTCTCGTCATGAAGATTCCCTGTGGTCACGACCTGCGAGAACGCAATTGAGCGCAGCTCAGCGCCCCACCTCGTCGCGTCCCGCCGCGCGGTCGAGGCGCTATCCTAGGAGACACGCCACTGACACCAAGCTGACGGGGAACCACCACATGGCTTTCGTCCACCTTCACAACCACTCGGACTTCTCGATCCTCGACGCCGCTACCCGCGTCTCGGACATGGTCAAGCGCACCGTCGACCTCGGGATGCCGGCGCTGGCCCTGACCGACCACGGCTACATGTTTGGCATCCCGGACTTTGACATGGAGTGCCGCCGCTACAACGACGCCCAGAAGGACATGGGCCAGTGGCGCCACGACGTCGAGTGCTTCCAGAAGGGCTGGGAGCTCGAGGAACCCGAGCCGGACGCCCCTGACGCCGCCCCGCACGACCGCGTCCACGCCCAGTGGGCCTCCGACGTGCGCGTCTGGGAGCAGACCCACGACCTGGACGCCGTGCGCGCCAACCGCCCGAGCCTGCTGATTAAGCCGATCTTTGGCTGCGAGGCCTACTTCATCACGGACGACTGCATCGAGAAGGGCACCCGCCAGCATCGCTACCACCTGATCCTGCTCGCCAAGAACGAGACCGGCTACGTCAACCTCATGAAGATGATGAGCGAGGCGGCCTCGGGCGAGATGTTCTACTACTACCCGCGCACCACCCTCGACATGCTGCGGCGCTACCACGAGGGCATCATCTGCACCTCGGCCTGCGTCTCGGGCATCATCCCGCGCATGTTCTTCGAGGGCCGCGCGGACGAGGCCCGTCGCTGGGCGCTCGCCTACAAGGAGATCTTTGGCGACGACTTCTACCTCGAGGTCCAGGACCACGGCCTGGCCGACCCCAACTGGGGCGGCTTCACGGACCGCACCCTCTCCGAGCAGATCGTGAAGATGGGCGCGGAGCTCGGCATCAAGGTCATCGCCACCAACGACAACCACTACCTCACGCGCGACGACGCCCCCACCCAGGACGTGCTCAGCTGCATCGGCACGGCCTCCAAGCTCGACGACGCCAACCGCAAGCGCATGACCGGCACCGAGTTCTACATCAAGAGCGAGGAGGAGATGCGCGAGCTCTTCTCCTGGTGCCCCGAGGTCATCGACAACACGCTCGAGGTCGCCGACAAGTGCTCCTACGAGCTCGACTGGTCGCACATGTACCTGCCCAAGTTCCCGGACCTCGACCCCGGGGAGACCTCGGAGGAGCGCTTCCGCAAGGAGTGCGAGGTCGGCCTCGCGCGTCGCTACGGCGAGAACTGGCGCGAGCTCACCATCGGCGGCGAGAACGTGCGCGAGCGCTTCGAGTACGAGTACAAGGTCATCTGCGAGAAGGGCTTCGCCGACTACTTCCTGATCGTCCAGGAGTACGTGCGCTGGGCCAAGCGCAACGGCATCGGCGTGGGCCCGGGCCGCGGCTCGGCCGCCGGCGCCATCGTCGCCTACGCGATGGACATCACGACCTTCGACCCGCTCGACAACGGCCTCATGTTCGAGCGCTTCCTCTCCCCGCAGCGCTCCGAGATGCCCGATATCGACATGGACTTCGACGACGAGCGTCGCCTCGAGGTCGTGGAGCACGTCCGTCAGCTCTACGGCCCCGAGCGCGTCTGCCACGTCATCACCTACTCCACGATCAAGGCCAAGCAGGCCATCAACGACGCCGCCCGCGTGCTCGGATTTCCCGTCTGGCAGGGCCAGAAGCTCTCCAAGATGCTCGCCAACGACCCCAAGCTCACGCTCGACCACGCGCTGCACAAGTCCGAGAAGGCGCCCGACCAGTACTCCCCGGACTTCGAGGAGGCCTACAACAAGGAGGCCGACTCCCGCAGCATCATCGACGCCGCGCTCTCCATCGAGGGCCTGCACCGCGGCGAGGGCGTGCACGCCTGCGCCGTCCTGATCACCCCGACGCCGGTGAACGACCACGTGCCCACCAAGATCGATACCAAGGGCGGCGTCGAGATCACCCAGTACGAGGGCCACTCCGTGGCGGACATGGGCCTGCTCAAGATGGACTTCCTGGGCCTGCGTACCCTCACGGTCATCTCCAAGGCGCTCGCCAACATCAAGGCCAACCACGGCGTGGACATCAACGTCGACGAGATCCCCTTCGACGACCCGGAGATCTACAAGCTCATGCGCGAGGGCCGCACCGCCGGCGTCTTCCAGATCGAGTCCGCGGGCATGACCTCCACGATCAAGAACATGCGGCCGACCGAGTACAAGCAGGTCGTCGCCCTCATCGCCCTCTACCGCCCGGGCCCTCTGGGCGCCGGCATGGTCACGAGCTACATCAACCGCATGAACGGCCGCGAGGAGGCCGTCTCCTACGACCCGCGCCTCGACGACATCCTGGGCGAGACCTACGGCACGATGGTCTACCAGGAGCAGGTCATGAAGATCTCGATGAAGATGTCGGGGTTCTCGGCCGGTGAGTCCGACTCGCGCATCAGAAAGCCGGTGGCCAAGAAGAAGATCAAGCTCCTCACCTCGACGGTCTTCCACTGGGACGACGGCAAGGACGAGACGACCTACGACCACTGGATGAACGGCGCGGTCACCAACGGTTACAAGAAGGAGATCGCCCAGCGCATCTGGGACGACGTCCTGGAGTTCGCCTCCTACGCGTTCAACAAGAGCCACTCCGCGGGCTATGCCATTCTCGTCATGCAGACGGCCTGGCTCAAGGCCCACTACCCCAAGGAGTACATGGCCTCGGTCCTCACGTCCTACATGGGCAAGACCGACAAGATCGTGCACTACGTCACCGCCTACCGCCACGAGGGCGTGGCCATCCTGCCGCCCGACATCAACGAGTCGGGCCGCGACTTCACCGCCACCGCCGACGGCGTGCGCTTTGGCTTTGCCGGCATCCGCGGCGTGGGCGAGGGCGTGGGCGAGGCCATCATGGCGGAGCGCGATAAGAACGGCCCGTTCGCCAACCTCCACGACTTCGTGGACCGCATGGACACGGGCCAGGCCAACCGCCGCGTGGTCGAGGCGCTGATCTGCTCGGGCGCCTTCGACTCGACGGGCTACACGCGCATGCAGCTCATGCGCTTCGTCGACAAGGCCAACCCCGAGAACATCATCGACGCCGCGACCAAGCGCCAGAAGGAGCGCGCCGCCGGGCAGTTCTCGATGTTCGACCTCTTTGGCGACGTGGCGGGCTCGGGCTTTGAGAACACCGTCCCCGAGCCCGACGGCGTGGAGTGGGACCGCTCGGTCAAGCTCGCAAAGGAGCACGAGGTCCTGGGACTGTACGTCTCGGACCACCCGCTGCGCCCGTACGAGTACGCGCTCGCCAAGAACCGCGACTACACCATCGCCGACATCGAGGTCGCCGAGGAGGTCACGGACGCCTCCGGCGGCGTCCACGAGCGCTTCAAGGTGCCCGAGGGCAAGGTCATCCGCCTGGCCGGCATGGTCACGGCAGTGCAGAAGAAGACCACCAAGAACGGCGACTCCATGGCCATCGTCACCCTCGAGGACATGGAGGGCGAGGTCACGCTCGTGGTCTTCCCCAAGCTCTACAAGAAGTGCGCCTCGGCGCTCGCCGGCGAGGTCGACGAGGAGACGGGCGAGAGCTCGGGGGACGTCTTCGTGAAGGTGGAGGGCAAGCTCGAGCGCGGCGACCGCGGCAACCAGGTCATCTGCATGGCGGTCGAGCCGCTCGTGCTCGACGAGAAGTCCAACCGGCCCAAGGTCATGGAGGTCAACATCCCCGCGGCGCTGCTCACGCGGCCCTACATGGACAGCCTCGGGCAGATCCTCGGGCGCTATCCGGGCCTCGATCACGTGGAGCTGCGCGTGGAGTCGACCTCCGGCGACGTCATGCGCATGGAGCTTCCCACGCGCGTCGACGCGCGCAACATGGTCCTTCTCGCCGAGATGATCGACCTGGTGGGACGTCAGGGCAAGGTCCTCGTGGCGTAGGTGCCCCGCGGAGCTCGCCGCCCGCGCCCCCGTTCGCCCTTCTCGGTGTAAAAATGCGAGCCTATGGGTATCAATAGGGTATTGCGGCGCGCAGAGGGCGCCCGCGCACGAGAGAGGAACCGCCATGGCCGAGGTCAAGTTCTATCGCTGCAACCACTGCGGCAACATCGTCACCGTTGTGAGGGACGGCGGCGTCACGCCGAGCTGCTGCGGCGAGCCCATGGAGCTGCTCGTCGCAGGCTCCACGGACGCCGCCACCGAGAAGCACGTGCCGGTCGTGAGCAGAGACGGCAACCACATCGTCGTGAGCGTGGGCGAGGTTGCCCACCCCATGCTCGAGGAGCACTACATCGAGTGGGTCGCCCTGGCCACCGACGGCAAGCTCTGCCTGAAGCACCTCGCCCCCGGCGACGAGCCCTCCGCCAAGTTTGGGGCCTGCTGCTCGGCGGGCGGCACCGTCTACGCCTACTGTAACCTGCACGGCCTCTGGAAGGCCGAGGTCGACGCCTAGGCTAGACGCTGGCTTCGGGGCAGGATCCGGGCGGGGCGCGGGAGACCGGCCCCGCCTCCTTTGTGCCGCGGCCGGTCACGCCCGGGCGTGTGGCACAATTGAGCGAGAAGAGCGACGACTGGAGGGCGCATGAGAATCGCGATCGCCCAGATGGGCACGAGGGCGGGGGAGTTCGCCGCGACGGCGGCGCGCATGGTCGAGCTGTCCGAGCGCGCGGCGGGGCAGGGGGCCGACCTGCTCGTCTTTCCCGCGCCGGCGCTCTGCGGCGTGGCCCCCGTGAGCTACGCCGACCGCGAGGGGTTCCTGCTCGACCTCGCCGAGTGCCTGCTCGGGCTCGTCGACGAGCTGGCGTGCCCCTGCCTGGTGCCGGTGCTGGCCGACATCGACGGCGCGCCCCTCCCCGAGGCGATGCTGATCGCAGACGGCGGGATCGCCCCCGTCAGGCTGGCGGCGTACCTCCAGTCGGTCGCGGCGAGCCAGGGGTCCGGGGCGCCCGAGGCGCGGCCCCTGCCCGAGCTCGAGTTCGCCGGCGCGCGCCTGGGCGTCGCCTTCGACTACGACGACCTCGACGAGTACGACGAGTTCGAGTACGACGTCGACGTCATCGTCTACCTCAGCGGCTACGGGTTTGCCCTCGATGACGCGTCGAGCGCGCTCGGCAGCTCGCTCACCGAGGGCCGCTTCCTCGCCGACGCCGAGGCGACGGGCGCCTGGATCGTGGGCGTGGGTGCCGTGGGGTCCTACGACTCGCAGGTCTTCTGCGGCTCGAGCTTTGTCCTCGCGCCGTGGGGTGAGCTCGCCGCCCAGGCTCCGAGCCTTGAGGAGGCCCTGCTCGTCTGCGACGTCGACCCCTCCGCCGAGGGCCCGCTCGCCGCCCCGCTCACCCCCGAGGTTTACGACGGCACCCTCATGGCCTGGGGCGCGCTCTCCCGGGGCGTCTCGGACGCGTGCGCGCGGCTCGGGGCGCAGGGGGCCTGCGCGCTTCTCGACGGCAGCCTCGGCTCGCTGGTGACGTGCGCCCTTGCCACCGACGCCCTCGGCCCCACACGCGTGCGCGCGCTCGTGCTCGCCACCGGGGACGCCGTCGCGGACGACGCGTCCGAGCGGCTCGTCTCCGCGCTCAGGCTCCCCGCGGAGAACGTCTCGCGCCTCGACCTCTCGGGCGAGAGGGACCGCGCGCTCGCCGCCGACCTCGCGCAGGCGCGCCTCGCCGAGCTCGCGCGGCGGACGGGCTGCGTCGCGCTGGGGTCCGCCGACAAGACGGGCCGTGCCCTCGGCGACGGCGCCGGCCTGAGCGCGGCTGCGCTGAGCCCCCTCGCCGACGTGTATCGCTCCGAGGTCGTTGCCCTCGCGCACCTGAGAAACACCATCTCCCCGGCCATCCCGGCGGGGGCCTTCAGGCGCCTCGGCGTGCCTGAGGTGCCCGGGCTCGAGGCGCTCGCCTCCGACGAGGTGCGCCTCGAGTTCGTCGACCTCGTGCTCTCGAGCTACGTCGAGTGGGAGCAGCCGCTCTCCGACATCGTCGCCGACCACGGGCGTCCCGAGGCCGCCGCCGCCATCGTCGAGCTCATGCGCGCGGCCCAGGAGCGGCAGGGCATGGCCGCGAGGTCGGTCGCCCTCACGTCAAAGACGCTCTCGGAGGCCCGCGGGCCGATCGGGCTCGCCTGGTCCGACCGCGTTCGCGCCGACGACGAGCGCATACGCGTCGAGGAGGCCGTGGAGGCCCTCGCGCAGACGGGGGCGCTCGCGCCCGGGCGCCCGGACATCCCGGCGGTCTCCGAGCGCGATCGCGAGCGCGAGGTGCACGACCTTCTCGGCTACCTCAGGGACTTCTCCCAGGGCGGGGCGTTCTCCGGTCCCGCGCACGGGGCGCCTTCGGAGGGGCACGGCCGCCATCCGGGACAGGGCGAGGGCCCCCGGCCGCTCTGGGAAGGCCCCTTCTCCGAGAACTGACGCGACCCTTGCCAAGCCGTGGCCGTGTGCTATGATAGAACGAACGTTCTAGTAATGGCAGAAGGGGGCTCATGGTCATTCTCGGCATAGACCCGGGACTCGCCCACACCGGATGGGGCGTGGTCGAGACGCGCGGCCCCGTCTGCCGGGCGCGCGCCTACGGCTGCGTGACCACCACGGCCTCGGAGCCCATCGACCTGCGCCTCGGCCGCATCTACCGCAGGCTCAGGGAAGTGATCGAGAGGTACGGCCCCACGGAGCTCGCCATCGAGAGCATCTACTTCGGCGAGAACACCAAGTCCGCCATCGCCACCGCGCAGGCGCGCGGCGCCGCCATCGTGGCGTGCTCGACGGCGGGCCTCTCGGTGGGCGAGTACACCCCCATGCAGATCAAGCAGGCCGTGGTCGGCACGGGCGCGGCGGACAAGCGCCAGGTCATGTACATGGTGCGCACGGTCCTCGAGCTCGACCACGAGCCCCGTCCCGACCACGCGGCGGACGCGCTCGCCGCCGCCGTCTGCCACGCCAACTTCACCCGCACAAGGAGCCTCGAGCAGGCAAGGAGGGTTCTCGCGTGATTGTCCAGCTGACCGGCACGCTCGTCGAGGTGCTGCCCACTCATATCGTGCTCGACGTGGGCGGGGTGGGCTTTGAGCTCGGCGTGTCCTCGACCACCGCGGCGTCGCTGCCGCACGTGGGGGAGGCCGGTGTGACCGTGCTCGCGCGCATGGTCGTGCGCGACGGCTCGATGGAGCTCTACGGCTTCGCCACGCGCGAGGAGCGTGCCCTGTTCGACCAGCTGCGCGCCATCTCGGGCGTGGGCTCGAAGCTCGCCCTCGCCGTGCTCTCGACCTTCTCTCCCTCCGTCCTCGCCCAGATCGTGACCACGCAGGACACGGCGCGCATGGCGCAGGTCCCGGGCGTGGGGCGCAAGAAGGCGAGCCGCCTGATCGTCGAGCTCTCGGACGTCTTCTCCAAAAACGCCGAGCTCCGCGGCCTGGTTGGCCTCTCGAGCCCGGACGCGGCGTCGCTGCCGCTGGGATCTGTCGCGGCGGCGGGCGCCGGCGTGGAGGCGGACGCGACCGAGGCGCTGCTCTCGATGGGCTTCACCTCCCAGGAGGCCGAGCTCGCGCTCGAGGGCCACGCCGAGGCGGGGGCCGTGAGCGTCGAGCAGGTGCTCGCCTACGCGCTGCGGCGCCTGGGGAGTGGTAGATGATGTGGGAGTCGAGCGAGAAGGACCTCTTCGCCGGCGCGGGCGCCTCCGAGCGCCGCCCGGTGGGCCCGCGCGACGTCTCGGGCGAGCTCACGGTCGAGGACCTCGACCAGGACCGTACGCTGCGCCCGCGCACGCTCGACGAGTACATCGGCCAGGAGCGCGTCCGCGAGAACCTGCGCGTGCTCATCCAGGCTGCGCGCGACCGCGGCGAGGCGCTCGACCACGTGATCTTCTCGGGCCCCCCGGGGCTGGGCAAGACCACGCTCGCCGGCATCGTCGCCAACGAGATGGGCGCAAAGATGCACACCACCTCGGGTCCCGCCATCGAGCGTGCGGGCGACCTCGCGGCCATCCTCACCAACCTCGAGGCCGGAGACGTCCTGTTCGTGGACGAGATTCACCGCCTCAACCACCAGATCGAGGAGATCCTCTACCCGGCGATGGAGGACTTCTTCCTCGACATCGTGATCGGCAAGGGGCCGGCGGCGCGATCGATCCGCATCGACGTCCCGCGCTTCACGCTCGTGGGCGCCACCACGCGCACGGGGCTTCTCACCGGCCCGCTGCGCGACCGCTTTGGCATCTCGTACCGCCTGGACTACTACACCACCTCCGAGCTCGCCGTCATCGTGGGGCGCTCGGCGCAGATCCTCGGAGTGCAGATCGACGAGCAGGGCGCGGCGGAGATCGCCTCGCGCTCGCGCGGGACGCCGCGCCTGGCCAACCGCCTGCTCAAGCGCGTGCGCGACTACGCCCAGGTCAAGCGCGAGGGAACCATCACCTGGGAGGTCGCCGCGGAGGCGCTCGAGTTCTTCGAGATCGACGCGATGGGCCTCGACACGATGGACGTGCGCATCCTCACGGCGCTCTGCGAGACCTTCCGCGGGCGCCCGGTGGGGCTCACCACCGTCGCGAGCGCGGTCTCCGAGGACCCCTCCACCCTCGAGGACGTCTACGAGCCCTACCTGCTGCAGCGCGGTCTCATCGTGCGCACGCCGCAGGGCCGCCAGGCAACGTTTGCCGCCTTCGAGCACCTCGGGATCGAGCCGCCGTCACGATAGGCCAAGAAATCCCAGCTTCTGGGTTCTTCTCGCGTACAAACTAGGTATGATGGGCTTGACTTTGGGTGCGGGGGGAGGACTCCCTCGTGATGAAGGAGGACTTACGTGAGCGACTTTGTCAAGGCTGGGAACGTCTTCGTCGGGCAGAGCCTGGCCACGCGCGAGGACATGCTTCGCTTCATTTCCGACAAGGCTGCCGAGCTCGGCGTCACCGATGATGCCGACGCCGTCTATCAGGCGTTCGTTGCCCGCGAGGAGATGGGCGAGACCGGCATGACCGACGGCTTCGCCGTTCCGCACGCCAAGTCGACCGCCATCAAGGAGCCGGCCGTCATCGTGGTCAAGAACGACCACGCCATCGAGTGGCCAAGCTTCGACGACAAGCCCATCGACGTCGCCATCTCGCTGCTCGTCCCGGACGACGAGGCGGGCACCACCCACATCAGGCTCCTCTCCAAGACCGCCGTCCTTCTCATGAAGGACGAGTTCAAGGCGTTCGTCCGCGACACCGACGACGCCGAGGCCATCGCCGCCGCCGTGGAGGCCGGCATCGAGGACTAGGCGAGGCCGCAGGCGTTCACCCGAGGGCCCCGCCTGGCATGCCGGTGGGGTCTCGTCACAAGGAGGCATCACATGTTCAAGCAGGCAACCGACAGGCGTGTCGCCGTCCTCATCGCCCCGGGGCTCGAGGAGATCGAGGGCCTCACGGTCGTGGACCTGCTCTTCCGCGCGGGCATTCCGTGCGACACCGTCGCCATCACGCCCGAGCGCACGGTGACCTCCTCCCACGAGGTGACCATCGTCTGCAAGCGCTCCATCGACGACGACGGCTTTGCCTTCGACGACTACGACATGCTCGTGCTGCCCGGCGGCATCCCCGGCACGCCCAACCTGCGCGCCTGCGAGCCGCTCTGCGCGGAGGTCGTCGCCCGCGCCGAGGCGGGAAGGCCGCTCGCCGCCATCTGCGCCGCCCCCTCCATCTTTGCTGAGCTCGGGCTGCTCAAGGGTCGCCGCGCGACCTCCAACCCCGGCTTCCAGCACGTGCTCGCCGAGCAGGGGGCGGAGCTTCTCGCCGACGAGCCCGTCGTCGTGGACGGCAACCTCATCACGAGCCAGGGCGCGGGGACCGCGATGCCCTTTGCGCTCGAGATCGTCCGCCACTACCTCGGCGACGAGGCCGTGGAGCGCGTCCGCGCGGGCGTGGTCCTGTAGGGGGCGCGGTGGGGGAGACAGGGCTCACGCATCGCGACTACGCCGCCTTCGCGCGACAGACGCCCGAGGAGATTGCCCGTGCCTGTGAGGTGCAGGTCTTTCGCGCGACGGGACCGGGCGGCCAGGGCGTGAACACGACCGACTCCGCGGTGCGCATGCGCCACGTCCCTACCGGCATCACCGTGGTTTCGCGCGAGAGCCGCAGCCAGCTGCGCAACCGCGAGCGCTGCGTCGAGAAGATCCTCGAGATCTGCCGGCGCCGTGCCCGCCCGCCTCGGCCGCGCAAGAAGACCCGCGTTCCCGCCTCCCAGAAGCGCAGGCGTCTCGATTCCAAGCGCGCCCGCGGTCAGGTCAAGCAGCTCCGTCGCCGCGTGGACGGGGAGTAGGGCCGGCAGAGGTCCCGCTGACGTTGTGCGCACCCTCTTGCGTTGTGTACACCTTCCTGCGTTGTGCGCACTTCTCGACAGCTCGTCTACCTGCACATCCGCCGAGAAGGACGTCGAGGACCGTGTACACGACGCCGAACGGTGTACACAACAAAGCGGAGATGTGGGCTCCCGCCCTCGTCAATGGCTTCCCGTCTCACCGCGCGAGCATGCGTCGAACGCCCGCCATGCTCGATATCTCCTCAAGGACGTCGATGAGCTCGTCGCTCTGGTAGAAGTCGCCCCGCCGACGCGTCCCCAGGGGACGTAGCATCCCATACCCGCACGCTCTCGCGACCAGGGTCGAGGCGGCACGCGAAGTGATTTCCAGACGCTCCGCGACATACGCGACGGTCACAACAGGCTGCTCTGCCAGCAGAGGAGGGAGACGCCAGATGGCCGATCCGGCGCGCTCGGCTATGGCGGACTTCCAGCCTTCCATCACACTGTCAATGAGAGCAGAGACGTGACCGCCGATGACGAGGGCAAGCTCGAGCGCGCTCAGCACGCTCTCCACTATGGGCAGGTAGTCGCCACCCTGATAGGCCTCAATCGACTCCATGTAGGCGTCGACGTCGTGGAGGAGCCCTGCGGAGACGGGAAGCGTGGCGCGCGTGAGCACGCCCTCGTTCCTGAGAATACGGTGGAGAAGGACTCTGCCCGTGTGCCCGTTTCCGTCGATGAATGGATGGATTGTCTCGAACTGAGCGTGAGCGACCGCCGCCTTGGCAATGGGACTAATGTCATCCCTGCCGACAAAAGCGACAAGATCCTCAAGACAGCCCATGATTCGACTTGGGGCGGGCGGAACGAAGAGCGCCCCATGCGGGCCGTATGCCGTCCCGCCGACCCACACCTGCTCGTCTCGCAGCTCTCCCCTAAACGACGCACCCGTCGGCTCGATCAAGGAGCGATGGTTGGCCTTGACCTGATCGATCGAGATATCCGACGGCAGTCTGAGCGCCGCGCGCATGGCCGCGACATTACCCTGAACGATGCGCGCATTGGCCGGAGCGTCGTTCGAGAGCTCGGCAAGAGCGATATCGCGGACGCTCGAGGTGAGGTGCTCGATCTGGGAACTTGCCGCGGACTCGCTTCGCAGCAGGAGCGCAGGCAGGTCGTAGCCACGTCGTAGCCTGTGCCTCGTCAAAGCGGGCGAGCCTCATCAGCAGGTCGTCAATGCGTGCCGAGGCGGCCTCCGGAACAGCTGGGCTGAGATTGGAAATAGAGGCTGGAATGGACGCCTGGTAGGTCGCGGACATCCTCCTGCGGGCGCTTCGGGGGATGAGGTCCCTCTCGTTTGGATCGATATGCCAAGGAAGCTCCTCGTAGCCGACCGCTGACAACATGCTCCTCACCCCTCACTCGGACCTCTCGCTGGGTCTATTTACTTCTCGTAGCCTCAATTAGCGGAAGTGAATCAGATTTCACTTCCGCTAATTGATATCTATGGAAGCAAGGCTCTTACGCCACCTGGTGCCGCCTGAAGGAGAATGCCGCCAGAGGCGTTGACACGAGGGCGAGCAGGGCGTAGACCGCGACCACCATGCCGATCAGGTCGAGCACCAACGGGCCCAGTGGGTAGGACTCGAGCGCCGAGAAGGGCACGCTGAAGTTGGCGAAGTTGAGCGGGAAGAGGGCGAGCACGCGCTCGAGGATCCCGACGCCGCCCGACGGGACTAGCCCCGTGAGCAGGACGAGCACCACGTCCGTCAGGAAGACCGCGAGGGTCGAGCTCATGCGCGAGGACAGGGCGAGCGTGAGGCACGCGAAGCCCAGGCACACGACGTACATGAGGCCCACCAGGACGAGCGCCGCCTGGCCCGCCGTGAGCGGGTAGGGCGAGGAGAGCGCCATGCTCTGGATGGAGAGCCCAAAGCCGTCCGCCCCGTAGAAGACAAGCGAGAACCCCACGATGATGGCGGAGCAGAGCAAGAGGTACGCCGTCGCGTAGGCGAGCCCCGCCACGACCTTGGCGGCAACGAGCGTCGAGCGGCCCCGCCTCGTGGCAAGCACCACCGCGTCCGCGCCGGACTGGTACTCGAAGGAGAACGTGGGCGCCAGCGTCACGCACACCGCCAGGATCGAGAAGACGAGAAACGCCGCGCAGTTGACGACGTTGTCCCAGCCGCCCGAGTAGCCGTATGCGACGGGCTCCGGAACGGAGGCTCGCATCTCGGTCCAGTAGGCGCGCTCCGCCTCGGAGTACTCCCACATGCCACCCTGCCCTACGTCGAGGGCGTCCTGCGTCAGCTCGGAGACGGCGCCGTACCAGTCCGCCGCCATCTCGGGCGTCACGCGCGCCGCCGTCTGGGCCGGCTCCTCGCCCGAGACGCGCCACGGCCTCAGCAGCCAGCTCCAGTACGGGTTGTAGAGCTCGTAGACCTCCTCGTCGGAGAAGCTCTGGAACATGAGGTCATAGACGGCCGAGCCCGTCATCTGGGTCACCTCGTCGCGGTCAAGGCGCGAGAAGAGGCGCTCCTGGTAGGCGGCGATGTCCGCCGCGGCGCGCTCGACGGTGACGGGCCCGGCGTGCTTCTCGGCCTCTGCGCGCATCTGCGCGATGGCGTCTGTGCCCGAGATGATCGCACCCGTGGCGTCCGTCGTCTTGGTCTGCACCACGTTGAGCGCCATGATGGCCACAAGGAACACGATCACGCCGACGTTGGCCGCGAGCGCCGTGCGCCGCGCGAGCATCTTCTTGAGCTCGAACAGGATGAGCCTAGCCATGACGTTCCTCCTTCATATGGGCGCCGCGGCGGCCACGCGGGGCCTGCTGCCGGGAGGCGTGCGCGTCGTCGCGGAACACGTACAGGTAGAGGTCCTCGAGGGTGGGATCGGCTGGCACGGAGCCCGCGATCTGCGGCTGGTCTGCGACGTAGCGCACGAGGGCGCTCCCGCCGTCGAGGTGGCGCACGTTGCTCGCGCAGAGCCTGGCCTCGAGCGCCTCGGCCTGGCCGGCGGGGACGACGGCCTCCCACACCCTTCCCCTCGCCTCGGCCACGAGACCGGCGGGTGCGCCCGAGAGGACGACGGAGCCCGCGCGCATCACGAGAATCTCGTCGGCGATGCACTCCACGTCCGAGACGATGTGCGTGGAGAGTAGGACGATCTTGTCCTGGGCGAAGCCGGCGATGAGGTTTCTGAAGCGCACGCGCTCCTTGGGGTCGAGCCCGGCCGTGGGCTCGTCGAGCACGAGGACCTCGGGGTCGTTGAGGACGGCCTGCGCGATGCCGAGGCGCTGGCGCATGCCGCCGGAGAAGGTCCGGATGCGGCGGCGCTCCTCGCCGCCGAGGCCCACGCGCTCCAGCAGGGCGAGCGAGCGGTCGCGCGCGTCGCGCCGGCCGAGGCCCTTGAGGGCGGCCATGTACTCCATGAAGTCGAGCGCCGTGAACTCAGGGCAGTAGCCGAAGTCCTGCGGCAGGTAGCCGAGAAGGGCGCGGTAGGCGTCGCCCATGCGCGCGACGGGCGCGCCGTCGTAGCGCACCTCGCCCGAGGTGGGGTGCAGCACCCCGCAGATCATCCTCATGAGCGTGGTCTTGCCGGCGCCGTTGGCGCCGAGCAGGCCGTAGACGCCGGGTCCGAGCGTCGCGCTCACGCGGTCCACGGCGATCTTGGACCCGAACTCCCGGGTCAGCCGGTCGAGCGTCAGTTCCATGCTGGATTTCCTCTCTGGTAGTCGGTCTTACGGTGGGGTCGCTAGAGCGCGCCTGCGGACGCGGGCGCGTCGGCGAAGCCGGACGCCGCCGCGCGCAGCCACGCGCGGGCCTGCGCCGCGGCGAAGGCGAGGGCCGCCGCCGCAGCCGCCCACCAGGCGAGCGCCGCCGCCGGGCCGAAGGCCGCCGGACAGAGGGTGCGCGCGAGGGCGCAGGCGGCGCACACCCCGGCCGCCGCGGAGACGGCAGCGACGGTCGCGTCAGGGCTCGCCGCGCGGCGGGCGGCGAGAAGCCCCGCCCCGAGGGCGGCGAGGTAGGGCGCGAGGCCCTGGGCGAGCACGGCCCAGGGCGTGCCTCCGACTGGCTCCGCGAACGCGGCAAGCAGGGCGAGGGCGAGGGCGTCTGCGCAGCAGAGCACGAGCCCCCGGGCGCACGCCGCGGCCTGGGCGTTCACCGGGCATGACGCCTCGAGTTCGGCCATGCCGCAGGAGCGCGAGCGCGTGACGCCTGCGAGCGAGGCGAGCGCGAGCGCCGCTCCGAGGGCTGCCGCGACCGTCCCGACGCCGATCCCGGAGAGGGCGCACGGCACGGCGAGAAGTACGAGCGCCGCGTGCAGCGCCCACGCCCCCGCCCCGATGCGGCGGGCCTGCCCGGCGACGACCTCGGCCGCCCGCGGCCGGGAGGGCCGGTCCATCTCTGCCGCGACCGCCTCCACGAGCGCGCGGGGCACGGCGGCGTCGGTGCCGCGCAGCGCCCGGTAGTGGTCTCGCAGCGCCTCCTCGAGGGCACGCTTTTCTCGCCTTCTCATCGTGTGCCTCCCCACTCGTTCGTCGAAGCGTCCAGGTCCGCCCGTAGCGCCTCGAGCCCAGACGACAGGGCGCGCGCCGCAGCGAACCTGCTCATGCCCAGCACGGCGCCCACCTCGCCGACCGTGAGGCCCTCGCCGTACCTGAGCTCGAGCGCCTCGCGCTGGGCGCGGGGCAGCCGCGCGAGGGCCGAGGCCAGGTCGCGGCGATCGTCCGCCTCGCCCGGGTCGCCCCCGCCGGAAAGCTCCTCCGGGAGCTCCGCCCACGAGGACGCGCGGTCGCGCGCCATGTCGGCGCAGACGTTGCGGGCGATGGTGACGAGGTAGGCGCGGGCGCGGCCCCGCTCCCGGTAGCGCGAGCGGGCGCGGACGAAGCGCAGGAACGTCTCCTGGGCGGCGTCCTCGGCAAGCCCCGCCGGCGCATGCCTGCGGCAGTACCGCAGCACGTCCGCATAGTGCTCGCTCACGAGGCGCTCCGCCTCCTCCGTCCGCCCGTTCTTCTCGCCCACGACGCCACCTCCCTCTATCCCTATTAACGCAGCGACGCCCCCGGATGAGCGGTCGGATTGATTTTTCTTTGCCTGTCGGATGACAAAAGGCCGCCCTTTGGGCGGCCTCGAGTGGCGAGAGATGTTTGGCAGAGTCCGCGTGGTGCGGACTACAGCGCAGCGGCAATCTTGGAGAAGGGCTTTATCTTCCTGAGCTCGGGCTCGATCTTGCGTCGGGCCACCTCGATGTCGTACTCCGCCTGCGCACGCAGCCAGTACCCGTCAGACAGGCCAAAGAAGCGACAGAGCCTCAGGTCAGTGTCGGCAGTTACGGAGCGGCGTCCCAACACGATCTGTCCGATGCGCTGCGCGGGTATGCCCGTCTCCTTGGCAAGACGGTACTGCGAGATGCCCATGGGCACGAGGAACTCGTCGCGCAGCAGTTCGCCTGGAGTAATGGGGGCAACCATCTCTCCCTCGTGAACAGGCTCAGTGATAGTCGACGATTTCGACACCCTCGGCACCTCCCTCGACCCATCGAAAACAGACTCGGAACTGGTCGTTGATGCGAATGCTGAATTTCCCAGCTCTATCTCCGCTCAGCGCCTCGAGACGATTTCCCGGCGGTATTCTGAGGTCAGACAGCTCGTTTGCGATTTGCAGCTGGCGAATCTTTCTCAGTGCAACACGCTCGAACGCCACGAACCGTGCAACGCGAAATCCCGACGAGAGCCGCTCGGTATCCTTGTCTGCAAATGACCTAATCATAGTATCGCCTCGCGTTACTATTGTCAATGTCAATTTCGGAACCACAGCTCGTGTGGTAGATTCATTGTATAAGAACACATGTTCGTGTCAAGGGAGCTACATGAGGAGAGAGACACCGAAGGGCGGCACTGCTGACCGCATCCGTCACGAGCTCGAAGCACTCGCCGACCCCGCGTATCGGGACTTCCAGGCGAAGCTCGTGCCGACCGTCGACCCTGCGCGCATCCTTGGCGTGCGCACACCGGCGCTGCGCGACTACGCCCGCAGGCTCGCACGCGAGCGACCCGAAGAGGCGCGCGCGTTCCTCGCGGCGCTCCCGCACGAGACCTACGACGAGAATAACCTGCACGGCGCGCTCATCGGCCGGATGGCGAAGACGCCCGCCGAGGCGTTCGAGCTCCTCGACGCCTTTCTCCCTCACGTTGACAACTGGGCGACCTGCGACCTCATCCGCGTCCCCGCCTTCAGGCGCGACCTTCCGGCGGCACTCGAGCGCATCCGCGGATGGGTTGCCGCGGAGCCGGAGTACACGGTGCGCTTTGGAGTGGTCCAGCTCATGACGCTCTTCCTGGATGACGCCTTCGAGCCCGAACACCTCGCGCTTGTCGCCGGCATCAACCGTCCTGAGTACTATGTCAACATGGCGCGCGCCTGGTACTTCTCGTTTGCCCTCATCAAGCAGCCCGCGGCGACGCTGCCCCTCTTCGAGCGGAGGCCGACCGCCCTCGACCCCTGGACGCGCAACAAGGCGCTCCAGAAGGCCCGCGAGAGCCGCCGCATCACACCTGAGCGGAAGGCGTACCTGCAGTCGCTCAAGGTGTGACGCGAGACGGGGGCAGAGGCGCTCCCCTCGTCCTCATAGTGGACGACGAGGCCGACATCGCCGACTTGCTCGAGTCGTACTTCAGGCTCGAGGGGTATCGTACGCTCGTGGCGCGCGACGCCGCGGGCGCGGTCGAGCGGGCGGCGGTCGCGGGCGAGCTGCGTCCTCACGCGGGCGCCGAGGACCTCGAGCGAGAAGGGCTTGGTCACGTAGTCGTCGCCGCCCTCGTCGGCGCCGGCGCGGCAGCCTACGCTGCCGTGAGGCGCCGGGAGGCCGCGAGGTAGGGTCGCGCGCCGAGCAACGGATCTTTGCGCGGCTACTCTCCGGAGACCTCTCGCTGCACGCGCTTCGGCAGCTTGGAAAAGACAAGCTCGTAGCTCATGTCGCAGAGGCCGAGCACGAGATCCTCGGACAGGTCGGCGTCAAGGTCGATGGAGACCCATGTGCGCCCGTCCGAGTAGTATCCGGGCAGCACCGCGCCCGGGTGCTCGGCGCGCAGCTCCAGGATGCGGTCCGGGTCGCACTTGAGCGAGAGCAGGTGGCGCCCCGCGTAGGGTGGCTTGGCGTCGGGCGAGGCAGTGAACTCGCAGGCGAACTGCCTGCCGCCCACCCAGTAGACCATCCAGCCCCACTTCTCGTGGAGGGCCTTGGTGGCGCCGGGGAGCGAGATAAGGCGGGCGTCTATGCACGAGAAATCCATGGCGTGCCTCCTTTGGATGAGCTCGCGACTATTCTTACACACGGTACTCTCTCATTCGTGTGTGATACAATTGCAATACACATTGGAGGTGAGAAGATGGCCGCGCACTCCACAGTAGCAAGGGAGCCAAGAACCGCCGTCTCACTGCGACTCCCGCCGGAGCTCGTGAGTGCGGTCGAACAGTTTGCTTCTGAGCACCACTTGAGCAAAACCGATGCGTTTCTCCATTTTCTGAACAAAGGCATGGAGTCCGAGAACAGCGAACAAGAGAATGCCACCCTCGCCCGCATAGAGCAGAAGGTATCCGAGACGCTTCGGTTAATCCAGGGACGACAAGGCATCACTAACGACAAGCAGCTCGTTGTCGATAAGATACGAGAGGTGTGTTCGCGCTTCCCCGCCATCGAGCGCGCCTACCTCTTCGGCTCGTTCGCACGAGGCACATACTCCGATAAAAGCGACATTGACATCCGACTTGACATCGGTACATCTCGCTCGTTCAACCTTCGTGACCTCGAGCACTTCTCCAAGCAGATCGAGCAGCTCACGGGCCGATCCGCCGACGTGGTGACTGCCAGAACGATAAAGAACACCGCGCTGCGGGAGGCCATCGAGCGAGATAAGGAGCTGATCTATGAGCGCAAAGCCGAACGATCTCGGTAGGATACAGGCTTACAAGCTACATTACCTGCAATAATATGCTACGTATTTCCAAGATCCTCGGAGGGACTTACTTGGCCAAGACCCTGTACCTCATCGGCGGCCCTATGGGCGTGGGCAAGACCGTCGTCTGCCGCGAGCTCAACCGGATGCTGCCCGCCTCCGTCATGCTCGACGGGGACTGGTGCTGGTGCGCCGACCCGTTCCAGGTGACCCCGGAGACCAAGCGCATGGTGCTCGACAACATCTGCCACCTGCTCGGCAACTTCCTGCGCTGCAGCACATACGAGAACGTCATCCTCTGCTGGGTCATGCACGAGCGCGCGATCATTGACGAGTTGCTCGGGAGGCTGCCTATCGAGGAGTGCGGCGCCAAGGTCCGGGCCGTCTCCCTGGTTGCCCGCGAGGACGAGCTACGCCGCCGCATCGAGGGGGACGTTCGCGCGGGCTTGCGCGACGCAGAGGCGGTGGCACGCTCGCTCTCCTATCTCCCGCGCTATCGCAACCTCGACACAGAGCTCATAGACACCACCGGTCTCACGCCGCATGAGGTCGCCGCGCGCATCGTCGCATCCAACGGATAAACGCTCATCTGGCGTTGTGTACACTCTCCGGCGATGTGCGCACTTCTCGCCAGCTCGTCTACCTGCGGTTTTGCCGAGAAGGACCTTGGGGACAGTGTACACAACGCCGGAGAGTGCGCACAACGCCGAAACGCACTGCTGGGTTGATCACGCGCACGCGTGGATCGCGTCGCGCAGGAACTGCGCGGCACCCGGGGCCACCTTCTCGTAGTAGGAGCGGAACCGCTCGTCGGAGACGTAGCCGTCGGCCAGGCCCTTGTGCGCCTCGGAGGTGTAGAGCCCGTCCGGCCAGTACATGCGCAGCCAGTGGCCGTGCATCGCCACGAGTCTGCGGGCCTCCGGACCGGCCGGGTCGCCAGCCTCCATCGCGCGTCGCAGCTGCTCGTTGATGGCAAGCGCCAGCTCCTCTGCCTGCAGGTGCGCTGCCTCGCCCATCGCCGCGTACTTCTCGTTGGCGGCGTCTACCACCTCGCTGCCGTAAGCGGCCCGGACCTCCGCACCGTAGGCCTCCTCGTTCTCGGCGACCTCGCGCCAGCGCTTGAGGTGCGGCAGCAGCGTGGCCATGAGCGAGACCGCCTCGTCCAGCGAGACGCCGAGGGCCTTGGCCTCCATCGGCGCCGTGGCCTCGATGAACTCGTCCATCGTCATGCCCTTGGCGGTGAAGTCTCCGTGGTCGTAGCAGAACTTGCAGAAGTCCGCGCTCTTGGAGCCGTCGGCCTCGGTGCCGTGCATCTCCTCGTCGGGGATGGGCATGCTGCAGCACTGGCAGTAGTAGCTCATGGGCATGTCAAAGAAGCGCTCGAGCGGCACGCCAAAGGTGACGCAGATGAGCTTGACCATGTCGATCCCGGGGGTCGTCTCGCCCTGCTCCCAGCGAGACACTGCCTGCCTCGTCACGTAGAGCCTGCGCGCCATCTCCTCCTGCGTGATGCCCGCCTCCCTGCGGATGGCGGCGATGACGTCCTTGATGGCCATGGGTTCCCTCCTTGCTCGGGTTTCTCGGTAGGGTCATTGTCACCGGGCGGGCGACGCCGCACAAGAAACAGCCCGTTGCGCGGCCGCGCGGCAGCTCTACGGCGACGCGTGAGGGTATGTACAGCCGCCCTTGAGGGTATGTACACGTTCCGACTCGACCGTCCTTCTCGCCTGAGGCTCTGAGCTGCGGGGATGCGAGAAGAGGTGAGAGGCCGGGTGTACATACCCTTACGCGGCGGTGTACATACCCTCACGTGCGCACAACGCCGGGCCCCGCGCCTGTGCTACGATGCACCCGACCCATCGGGTCTCTGACGAGGGCAGCCGTACCAGAATCGCAAAGACGGCGCATCACTGCAGCGCATAATCTGGGAGGTTGCCATGGATTGGGTCATCTTGGTCGTGTCTGGCGCGATGGAGGCCGTGTGGGCCCAAGCCCTCGACCGCTCCGAGGGCTTTACGCAGCCCGTCCCCACGATCGTGTTCATCGCCGCCCTCGCGGCGAGCATGCTCGGGCTGAGCCACGCCGTACGCACGATTCCGCTGGGCACCGCCTACGCCGTCTGGGTGGGCATCGGCGCCGCGCTCACGGTGGCATGGGGCGTCGCCTCCGGCGCGGAGTCGTTCTCGTGGCCAAAGGCGCTGCTGATCGCGGGCCTCGTGGCGTGCGTCGTCGGCCTCAAGCTGGTGGGGGAGACGCACTAGAGCCGCACGAACATGCGACGGGAATCGCTCGCCAGGCGCTGGAACCCAAAGTGGGCGTAGAAGCCCTCCGCACGCTCGTCAGCCGGATCGACAACAAGCGCCCGCGATGCAACGATGCGCGCGTTCTTTGAGTCAGGCGTCGTTGTCGCTGTTGCCAGAGCAAAACCCGCTCACGTCGTCATTTTCGAGAAGCGGGCGGATGCGACGAAACGCTAGTCCTCCCATGAGAACTCGCGATCGAGCAGCTCATGGGTGGCTGCGGGGACGGCAGAGTCAAGGGCGCTCGCAAAGCGCGCGTAGTCATCTGCAGAGAGGTACGTCACGCTCTCGTCGCTCACCTTCCTGCGGACCTCAAATGGAAAGCCGCCGCACTCGTTGAACATGTGGACGAAGACCTTGATGGCGGCGGATGGCGTCAGGCCCAGGGCAGCGGTGTTCCTGACGAAGGCCTCCTTCTCCTCAGCGCTCAGCTTGGTGTTGAGCGACGTCATTGTCGTTGCCATGGGATCTCCCTCAGTCGCTCAGAATCTGCCGTTTGGTTCATTTTTTACTACGTTAGACCACATTGTAGTCCTGTGACAGCAGCACGCGGGAGCACTCGCGAACGCAGAGCAGGTAGTACAGGGCGAGAAGAACGAGCGTGCCCAAAACCGAGCAGCCCGCGATGGCGAGAAACACCTCGTCGGGCACGCCGCGCGCGAGCTGGCGCACCAGCGTGAGGCCAAAGCAGTCGTGCGCCACGGCGAGCGCCGCGGGCAGCGCGAAGGCGACGCCCACCTGAGCCCGCACGGCGCCGCGTGCCTCCCGCGCGTCCGCCCCGAGCGCGGCAAGCGTGGCGTAGGCGCGCCTGCCGTCCGCGGCCTGGCTCACCTGCTGGAGCGCGATCACCGCCGCGGCGGCGACGAGGAACGCCTCCCCGTAGAAGATTCCCACGTAGCCGATGGGCGCGAGCGACGCCTCCGAGAGCGCGCCCGGGTCCGCGAGCCCCGCCGCGCGCTGCCCGACCGAGAACAGGAGCCCCGCGCAAATCATGCAGACCGCGCATGCCACGAGCACGCAGGTGCACGAGAGCGCCTGGCACCCCGTGGACACGTGCCCCTCCACCTGTCTCAGCGTGAAGGCGCGCAGCCCCTCCCAATAGCGGGCACTCCGGCGCATGCCGCTGGGGATGCCCGTCGCCACCAGGCGAAAGACGAGCGACGTCGCCACATAGGCGGCCCATCCCATCGGCAGGATCGCGAGCACGAAGAGCCCGGGCTGGAGCGCGCACGAGCCCCACACCACGGCGAGAAGGACCACGGCGAGCACCGCCTGCGCCCGCGTCACGCCGCGGCGCCCGGCGAGGGCGAGCCGCTCCGGGGCGCGGTCCCGCCCGAGGAGCTCCACGAGCGGACGGCGCAGCACGTCCACCACGGAGAGCATGACGGCGAGGCCCTCGATCCCGGCGAACCACGCGCAGGCGTCGAGCGCCGCCGCGGGCGAGAAGGACCAAGCGAGCCGCCACGGCACGCCAAAGACGAACGCCGCCACCGCGCCGAAGGCCGGCGAGGCGGCAAGGCCGAGCGCGAGCCCCGCCGCCAGCGCGACGAGCCCCACGATCGCGCCCTCCGCCGCGAGTATTGCCGCGAGCGCGGGCGCGCGCATGCCGAGCAGCGCGTACGTCCCGAACTCCCGCGAGCGACGTCGCACGATGAAGCGGGTCGCGCAGGCCACGAGCACGGCGAAGACCAACACCACGAAGACGGAGAAGGCGCCCGTGACGTCGCGCGCCTTGTGGATGACCTCGAGCTGCGGGCTCGTGAGCGGCATCGCCAGGAGATAGTCTCCCGAGGCGTTGAACGAGTAGAGCAGGCACGCGGCAAAAGCGAGCGTGACCAGGTAGACCGAGTAGTCGCGCGCGCAGCGAGAGACGTTGCCGAGCGCGACGCGCAGGATGGCGGGCATGTGCGCTCCTTCCGGGCGGCGTATGGACGGTGCGGTGCCATCGTCCTTCTCGGCGGCCTGGCGCGCCATGGCGCGGGCTTATGGGGCTCTAACGGTTTCGCAAGGTTTGGAGCCGGGGCGCTGAGGGGCGCTCAATGGGCGGTTCAATGAGGGCCCCTGGTGACTACCATTCGGACAATGACGCGACCATTCGGGCGTGAGGCGTTGCGTCGTGTGCCGATTGCCTGCGAAATTATATTCGTAGATACATTTTTGACTGCGGGGGGGGGGTCGTCTCATTCCCCGCGCGCGTGGGGAGGTCTCATGGGACGGACTTCGCGGGGCTTTGGCTGGTTTCTCGCGTGCCTGCTGGCGTGCGTCGTCGCGCTCGGCGCGGCGCCGGGAGTGGCGCGGGCGGAGGAGATTGCTTCGGGCCGGGTTGACGAGGAGGGCAAGCTTACCTGGACGCTCGACAATGCCGGCGAGCTCGTCATCGAGGGCCCGGGCCCGATGCCGGACTTCGGGTCTTCGGGAAGTGCTCTAGTAATCTCAACTCCGTGGTCAGTCTATTCACACGAGGTTACGAGCGTGACCGTCGGCGGCGGCGTGATCTCGGTGGGGGAGTATGCGTTTAACGGGATGTACAACCTCGTCAGCGCCGACCTCGAGGAGGGAGTGACGTCGATAGGGGAGGATGCATTCGATGGTTGCCGGTCGCTCACGTCCGTGGAACTGCCCTCGACGCTCGAGTCCATAGGCGTAGGTGCGTTCTCCGGCTGCCGAGTGGTACCACGATGCAGTGGACTGGGCGGTCACGAGCGGCGCGATCCTGGGCTACGGCGACGGGACCTTCGGGCCGGGCAACACCCTGACCCGCGCCGAGATGGCGACCATCCTCTGCCGCCTTGCCGGCGAGCCCGAGGCGGACCTCGAGGGGCTCCCGTCCGACGTGCCTGCCGGCGAGTGGTACGCCAACGGCGTCGCCTGGGCGCTCGCCGAGGGCGTCTTCAGCGGCAACGGCGACGGGTCCTTCTCGCCCTCCGGCGCCATCACCCGAGAGCAGGCCGCGTGCGTGCTCTACAACCGCGCCGCGGCCGCGGGCGAGGACGTCTCCGCCCGTGCCGACCTCTCGTCCTTCTCCGACGTCGGCGACCTCTCCGCCTGGGCCCGCGACGCCATGAGCTGGGCCGTCGCCGAGGGCGTCTTCGGCGGCGGCGCCACAGGCCTCGAGCCCGGCGCGCCCTGACCCGCTCCGAGGGCGCGGCCATCCTCTGGAACTGGGAGACCCGCGGGTAGGGGAACGTCAGCCAGGCACGACCCCCGGGGGCGCCGGGCCGACAGCGGCCCGGCGCCCCTCCTCTTGCGCGGCCCGCGCCTCATGGCCGCGCGTCCTTCTCGCCCCTGTTTCGCTTTCTCTGGCCAGGGCACGATTCTTCTCCGGGGCGTCGCGCTTTCCGGGGCCGTGGCACGCCGCCCAGGGCCGCGCGCCGCCGCCGGGCGGGATGCGCGCGTCCGCGTCGCGCCACGACTCGCGATTCCGCAACGTTTCCGGTGTCTGCGGGCCCTTCGTGGCGCTCGCGACCCGTCTGCCGCTGCGCCCGCCTGCCCTGGCCGCATTATTCGCAACGCCGCCTCGCGCCGCCGTGCCCTGGCCCCAAAACTCGCAACGCGTCTGCGCCGCCACCCGCAACCGGCTCCCGTCCCCTTCGCCTGCGGCGCTTAATCGTCCTCGCCCATCGCACGGACGCTCTTCTCGGCGCTTAACGATTGCCGCGCATCGCAGCGGCTCGCGGTCGAAGGGGGCCCGCCTCGCGCGATAGGCGGGAATCGTTAAGCGCGACGGCGCTCCCGTGCGCGACGCCCGCCGATCCGTAAGCAACCGCGCCCCGCTCCGCGCGATGCGCGGCAAAGACTAAGTGCCCTACGGCACATCCGCGCGATACGCGGGGATCCGTAAGCGGCCTCACCCCATCGACGCGCCCTCGCCGCCCCGCGCGTGGCAACCGGCAAGCGCCTTAGGAAAGGTTTAGCAATCGGTTCATGCGCGGTTATGGGGCCCGACCCTAGGCTTGGTCAAAACCACGTCAGGGGAGGCCCCATGAGCACGATGCGCATCGCGCCGAGAAGATACGTCAGTCGCAGGAGGGCGCGCCGCGTGCCGCTTGTTCTTGGAGTCGCCGGGGTGTTGGTGGTCGCGCTCGCCGTCATCACCTGGTTTGCGACGACCTCTGTGACAAGCGGGCCAGGACAGGCGGGAAATACGACGCCAGCCCACTCCACACCGCGCGCGGACTGGCGCGCCGGCGAGACCCCCTTCCTCTATCAGACCGACCCGCAGTGGGCGGACCATCCCTATGCCGGCGGCACCATCGAGAAGAACGGGTGCGGCCCCACGTGCCTCTCGATGGTCTACGTGGTGCTCACCGGGCGAGGCGACCTCGACCCCGCTGCCATGGCGGACTTTGCCGAGCGTGGGGGCTACGCGGTCGACGGGATGACGGCATGGGCCCTCATGACCGAGGGCGCGGCGGGGCTGGGGCTCGCGTCGGAGGAGCTGCCCGCCTCGCCGGGCTCCGTGCGCGAGGCGCTTCTCGCCGGCAGTCCCGTCATCTGCAGCGTGGGCCCGGGAGACTTCACCACCACGGGGCACTTCATCGTGCTGGCAGGCCTGACCGAGGACGGCGAGGTCGTCGTGCACGACCCCAACAGCGCCGAGCGCAGCGGGCGTGCCTGGGATCTCGAGCGCGTGCTCGGTCAGTGCCTGAACCTCTGGGCGTTCTCAGCGTGAGGTCGGCAGCTCCACGGTGAAGGTCGTGCGACCGTTCTCGCTCGCGGCGGAGATGGTGCCGCCGTGCAGCCGCACGATCTCGCGGGCGATCGCAAGGCCGAGGCCGGCGCCGCCGGTGGCGCTCCCGCGGGACTCGTCCAGCCGGAAGAAGCGGTCGAAGATCGCCCGGAGCTTGTGGGAGGGGATGGTCGCGCCCGTGTCGGAGACGGTGACGATGACGCGGCCCTCCTCCGTTGTCGCCTTGATCTCCACGGGCGTGCCCTCGTCGCTGTAGGCGATGGCGTTGCGCAGCAGGTTGCCAAAGACGCGCGCGAGCCGCGCGGCGTCTGCGGTGATCTCGAGCGGCTCGCCGGGCTCCTCGACGGTCCGGGCCGTGCCCGCCACCGTCACCTGCGCCACGTTGCCGTGGGCCGAGAGCGCCGGGTAGAACTCGTCGGCGAGCTGGACGAGGAGCCCGGCGAGGTCCACGGGCGCGAGCTCCAGCTCGATGTTGCTGAGGCTGTAGCGCGTGATGTCAAAGAACTCGTTCACCAGGCGCTCGAGCCGGCACGCCTTGTCGAGCGCGACGCCCGTGTAGCGGACGCGCTGCGCCTCGGGCATGTCCGGCACCTCGTCAAGCAGCGAAAGGTAGCCGATCACCGAGGTCAGCGGCGTCTTGAGGTCGTGCGCGAGGTAGGTCACGAGGTCGCTTCTGCGCGCGGACTCGTCGGCGAGCCGGCGCTCGCGCTCGGCGGCGGAGCGCTTGGCGTCGGCGGCGACGAGCGCGAGCTCCTCCCAGCCGGGCGGGAACGCCTCGTGGGCCTCGAGGTCGTGGGCGAGAAAGACGCGCATCAGCTCGGCGGCGCGGGTGCGCTCCTCTTGGCGGGCGCGTCGGGCGGAGAGGACGGAAGCCACCGCACAGCCCACGGCGAGAAGCACAATGCCGCAGATGCCGAGCTGCATAAAGAAGTACTTGATGCCAGTGACGTCCAGCACCATCTCCGGCCAGATGCCAAATTCGTTCAGGTTGTTGAGGTTCAGGATCTGAGGGGCCAGCCAGTCCATGAACGAGCCGTTCCAGGCCTTGTCCACAAAGCCGAAGACTGTGCTGAACGCCGCCGACGCAACCAGAATCGCGCCCGCCACCATCGCGACGGTCAAGATTATTGGCCGCGCCCCGCCGCTCTCCTCGCTAGTGCTCAATCTTGTACCCCAATCCCCAGACGGTCTTGATGTAGCGCGGGTCCTCGAAGGAGTCGCCCATCTTCTCGCGCAGGTGACGCACGTGCACGGTGATGGAGCCCGAGCCGCGCTCGTAGTACTCGTCGCCAAAGATGCGCTGGTAGAGCTCGCGGGCGGAGACGACCGCGCCGTCCGCCTCGAGCAGGATCCGAAGCAGGGAGAACTCCGTCGGCGTGAGGGCGAGCGGGCGCTCGTTGAGGGTCGCCTCGTGGGCCGGCACGTCGAGCACAAGGCCGCGACACGTGATGATGCCGTCGCGCTGACGCCCCTCGGTCGCGGCGGCGTTGTAGGTGGTATAGCGCCTGAGCTGCGCCTTCACGCGCGCCACGAGCTCAAGCGGCAGGAAGGGCTTGGTCACGTAGTCGTCCGCGCCCAGGGTGAGGCCGGCGATCTTGTCCGCCTGCTCCCCGCGGGCCGTGAGCATGATCACCGGATAGCTGTGGTGCCCGCGGATGGCTCGGCAGACCTCGAGGCCGCTTGCGCCGGGCAACATGACGTCGAGCACCGCGAGGTCTATCCGCGGCGCGGCGTCGTCCGTCACCCGCTCGATCGCCGCGGCGCCGTCCCCGAGCGCCTCCACCTCGAGACCCTCCGCCTCGAGGTAGATGCGCACGAGCTCGCAGATCTCCGGCTCGTCGTCCACCACCAGCACCCGTGCGCCCATGCGCCCTCCTCTCATGTCCGCCACAAGGATACGCGAGAGGCGAGCGGCGGTTCCTAAGGTTTGCTTAAGGGCGCACGGGAGTCGTGCTAGATTGTGGGGAGTCCCCGACGAGAAGGAGGCCCGCATGCCCGTCGTTCACACCTATTGCTCCGAGCCCATCTCCGATGCTGCCCGCGAGGCGCTGAAGGTTGCCTACGGCAAGGCCATCGAGGCCGTTCCCGGCAAGTCCGAGGCCTGGCTCATGTGCGTCTTCAACGACGAGACGCCGATCTACTTCGCCGGTGATGACTCCGAGCCCTCCGCCTACGTCGAGGTCGGCGTGTTCGCGCGCTCCGAGGTGCCCGCCTCCGCGTGGAAGCGCTTCACCGAGGAGGTCACGCCCGTCATCTCGCGTGAACTGGGCGTGGACCCCTCGCGCCTCTACATCCGCTACGACTCGACGGCCAACTTTGGCTGGAACGGTGCGAACTTCTGATGGGGGAGCCCGCGCTCGACGACGCCGCGCGCCTGGCGGCGTTTGACGCCTTCGCCGAAGACGTGCGCGCTGAGCTCGCGTCGACCAAGGCCCGCATGGACGAGCTCGCCACGGACGGCAAGGTGAAGACGGCGACCTATCGCCAGCTCTTCGCCGCGCGCATCACGCTCAAGGAGATCGACGCGCGCCTCACGGAGCGTGGGCTGTAGCCCCTGGGCCGCGGATTCGTCTGCAAAAGTCCGCTTCAGTCCATATTGCGGGGCCGCTCGAAACAAAACGCGCCTTCGATCCATGACATTTTGGGGGTCGCGAGGCCAGCCGGACGACGTTTTCCCAGTTGGCGCAAAATTGGCTTGGGCAGAATCGGCTCAGAGGCGCCGTTTTGCATGGATCGAAGCGAGGTTTTGTCTCGAGCGCGCCCGCAATATGGACTGAAGCTCAGTTTTGCAGCGGCCCGAGGCAGCGCTCGAGGCCCGCGGAGGACAGGCGGGCGCCGAGCGTGGCGCGTCGGCGCAGCTCGTCGTCGCCGAGCGGCAAGGATAGGCGCCCGGGCGCCCGCGACCCTACTCCGCGGGCGCGAACTGCGCCTCGTAGATCCTGCGGTAGCGTCCGCCCGCGGCGAGCAGCTCGTCGTGGGTGCCGCGCTCGGCGATCTTTCCGTCGGCGACCACGCAGATGAGGTCGGCGTCGCGCACGGTGGAGAGGCGGTGCGCCACCACAAAGCTCGTGCGCCCCTCCATGAGGCTCTCGAAGGCGCGCTGCACCAGCAGCTCCGTGCGCGTGTCGATGTTGGACGTGGCCTCGTCGAGGATCAGCATCGCCGGCCGCGCGAGCATGACGCGCGCGATGCACAGCAGCTGGCGCTGGCCCGCCGAGAGCGAGGCCGAACCGTCGAGCACCGTGTCGTAGCCCTGGGGCAGACGCATGATGAAGTCGTCCGCGTACGCCTCACGGCAGGCGGCGCGCACCTCCTCGAGGGTGGCGTCGGGCCTCCCCAAAGAGACGTTCTCGCGTACCGTCGCGCGGCGCACCCAGGTGTCCTGCAGGACCATGCCCCAGCTCGCGCGCAGGCTCTCGCGCGTCCATTCGCGCACGTCGCGCTCGTCCACGGAGACGCTGCCGCCGTTGACGTCGTAGAAGCGCATCAGCAGGTTGATGAGGGTGGTCTTGCCGCAGCCCGTCTCGCCCACGAGGGCGATCCTCATGCCCGGGCGCACGGCGAGGTCGACGTCGCGCAGCACCAGGTGGTCGGGGTCATAGCCAAAGGCGACGTGGTCAAAGGCAACCTCGCCGCGCGGCGCGTCGAGCACGGCTGCCCCCTCGGCGTCCGGCTCCTCGGCGGGCACGTCGAGCAGGGAAAAGAGTCGCCGCGCGCACGCGACGGAGTTCTGGAGCTCGGTCGCCACGCCCGAGATGTCGTTGAACGGCTTGGCGTACTGATCGGCGTAGCCCAGGAAGGCCGAGAGCCCGCCCACCGTGATGCCGCCGCCCATGGCGACGAACGCGCCAAAGATGCCGATGGCGGCGTAGACCAGCGCGTTCGCAAAGCGCGTGGTGGGGTTGACCAGGGACGAGAAGAACACCGCCTTGAAGCTCTCCTGCCCGAGCGCGGCGTCGGTCTCGGCGAAGCGCGCATGTACGCTGCCCTGCATCTCGAAGGTCTCCACGGCAGAGATGCCGCCGACCATCTCCTCGACGTAGGCGGTGAGCTCGCCGCGCAGGCGGGTCTGGCCCGAGAAGTGCTTGGCACTGTGCGTGGCGATGAAGCGCGCCGTGAAGATCGAGACGGGCGTGAGCAGCGCGACCACCGCGGCGATCGCGGGGTTGAGCGCGAACATGAAGACGAGCGTCACCACGATGGTGAGGACGCCCACCGGAAGCTGCTGGAACGCCATGAGCAGGCCGTTGCCGAGCATGTCGGCGTCGGTGACGATGCGGCTCGCGAGGTCGCCGTGTCCGTGCGCGTCGAGGTATGAGAGGGGAAGCTCCTGCAGGTGGTCGAAGGCACGGCGGCGCAGCCCCATCGTGGCGCCAAAGACGAGCCGGTTGGTGAGCGCGGTGAGCGCCCACTGGCTCGCCGCCGTCGCGCCGAGGGCCACGGCAATCCAGGCGAGCGTCTCGCGCAGGCCGGCAAAGTCCACCTGCCCCGGCCCCACCACGCAGTCGACGGCGCGCCCGGAGAGCACGGGCAGCGAGAGCGTCCCCACGACCACGGCCACCGTGAGCAGGGCCGCGCCAAGAAGCCGCGGCGCCTCCCCCGAGAAGAGCCCGACCACGCGACGCACCGTGCCGTCCGGCGCCTTCCTCGCGTTCTTCTCGCTCATCGCGCCACCTCCTCTGCGGTGAGCTGGGACTCGCAGATCTCCCGGTAGACCGGGCAGTCGCGCAGTAGCTCCTCGTGGGTGCCCAGGCCCGCCTGGCGCCCGCCGTCGAGCACGATGATCTGGTCGGCCTGGCGGACGGTGGTCACGCGCTGGGAGATCATGATGACGGCGGCGTCCGCGCAGTCGCGTCGGATGGCGCGGCGCAGCGCGGCGTCGGTGGCAAAGTCGAGCGCCGAGGAAGCGTCGTCAAGCACGAGCACGCCCGGGCGACGCGCGAGGGTGCGCGCGACGGCGAGGCGCTGGCGCTGGCCGCCCGAGAAGTTGCGGCCGAACTGCTCGACCTCTGCCTCGAGGCCGCCCTCCTTGCCGTCGACGACGCCTGCGGCCTGCGCGGTCTCGAGCGCGGCGCGCAGGTCCTTCTCGCCCGCGTCCGGGCCGCCCCAGCGCAGGTTGGAGGCGATGGTGCCCGAGAAGAGCGTCGCCCCCTGCTCCACGAGCGAGACCACGCGCCGCAGGCTCCTCCGCGTGAGCTCGCGGACGTCGGCGCCGCCCACGCGCACGACGCCCTCGGTGACGTCGTAGAAGCGCATGAGCAGGCTCGCGAGGGTGGACTTGCCCGAGCCCGTGCCGCCGATCACGCCGAGCGTCTGCCCGGGCATCAGCGAGAAGGTCACGTGGCTGAGCGCGTGGCCCGCGCCGCCGGGGTAGGTGAAGCTCACGTCGTCGAAGGCGACGGCGGGCTCGCCGGGGACGAGCGAGGCCTCGCGGGCGCCGTCGGCCATGGACGGGGTAGTCTCGAAGACCTCGTTCACGCGACGGGCGCAGGCGGAGGCGCGCGAGAGCAGCATGATGAGGTTGGTGAGCTTGAGCAGCTCCACGAGTGCCTGGCTCACGTAGCTCACGAGGGCCACGAGCTGGCCCTGCGTGAGGTGCCCGACGCTCACCTGGCCGCCGCCGATCCACAGCAGGGCGATGAGCCCGCAGTTGATGGCCGCGTAGGTGAGCGGGTTCACGAGGGCGGAGAGGTCGCCGGTCGAGACCTGGCGGGCGCGCACGGCGCCGGCGGCCTCGGCAAAGTCGACGCGCTCGCCGTCCTCGCGGCGGAAGGCGCGCAGCACGCGGGCACCCTCAAGGTTCTCGGAGACGCGCAGCTGCACCTCGTCGAGGCCGCGCTGGATCTGGCGGTAGCGCTCGGTCGTCACGCGCATGAAGCCCATGACGATGGCGCCGGACACGAGCACGGCGACGAGCAGCGCCGCGCCCTCCAGGCCGTCCACGAGAAACGCCGCGATGACGGTGCCAAAGGTCACGAAGGGGGAGCGCAGGATGAGCCTGAAAAACATGTTGAGGCCGTCCTGCACCTGCTGAGAGTCGTTGGTGATGCGCGTCACGAGGCTCGCACGGCCGATGCGCTCGACGTCCTCGCGCGAGAGGCTGAGCACGTGGCGGAAGAGGTCGTCGCGCATCGCGGTGCCAAAGGCCGAGGCCAGCTTGGAGCAGAAGTACTGCGCGGTCACCGAGATGACCCACGCGAAGACGCCCACGCCCACGAGCAGCGCGCCGTGCCCGAGCACGTAGCCGGCGTCGTGGCTGGCGATGCCGATGTCGATCACCTGCGCCATGACGAGGGGGACGAGAAGCTGCAGCAGCGCCTCGAGCCCCTTGAACAGCGGGGCGAGCACGCACTCGACGTAGTGCCCCGCGAGGTATCTCCTGAGCTTGAACATGTGGCCTCCGGTCGGGTTCGCAACCCTTCCATTCTAGCGTGGGCGAGCCGCACGTCCTTCTCGGTGTGTGGGTCGGTTGAGGTGCGGGAGACGGCTTGGCGAGAAGAACGTGCGGGTTCCGGACGGTCTCACGAGGAAATCCGTCCGGAACCCGCTCGTGACGTCAGGCGCGCCAAGCGGCGGGCAAGAATAGCGCGGCTACTCCGCCGCCAGCACCTTGCTCGGGATGATGGGCAGGTCGCGCACGTAGCGGCCCGTGGCGTGCGCGACGGCGCTCATGACCGCGGGCGAGGGCGTGTTGATGACGACCTCGCCGATGGACTTGGCGCCGAAGGGGCCGGTGGGCTCGAAGCTCGGCATGAACTCCACGCGCGGCTCGGGCACGTCCATGCGCGTGGGCAGTTTGTAGGTCATGAACGACCCCGTGCGCAGGTTGCCGCGGTCGTCGCGGCTCACGTCCTCGGTGAGCGCCATGCCGATGCCCTGGGCGATGCCGCCCTCGGCCTGCACGCGAGCGAGCGCCGGGTTGATGACGGTGCCGCAGTCCACGACGGCGGCGTAGTCGGTGACCGTGACCTTGCCCGTGGCCTTGTCGACCTCGACCTCGGCGATGCCGGCCATGTAGGGCGGCGGCGAGGTGGGCTGGGCGTTGGTGCCGTGGCCCTCGAGCATGCCGGGGTGCAGGCCAAAGCCGATGAGCTTGTTGGCCAGCGCGGCGACGGTCATCTCCTGCGCCGCGCCGTCCGCGCCCGCGCAGCGCACGGACTCGCCGTCGAACTCCACGTCGTCGACCGCGACGCCGAAGACGCGGGCCGCCTGCTCGCGGATCTGCCGGATGAGGTCCTCGGCCGCGCGCACGACGGCGCCGCCGGTGGTGTAGGTGCCCGAGGAGGCGTAGGCGCCGGTGTCGAAGGGGGAGGTGTCGGTGTCCACGCCCTTGGTGACGATGCGGTCCACGTCGCAGCCGAGCGCCTCGGCTGCCATCTGGGCGAGGATGGTGTCCGCGCCGGTGCCCACGTCGGTGGCGCCGATGGAGAGGACGTAGAAGCCGTCGTCCTCCAGGCGGATGTCGACGTTGGCGATGTCGACCATCGCGATGCCCGATCCCTGCATCGTGAGCGCCACGCCCAGGCCGCGCACGCGGTCGCCCAGGTCCTCGGAGAGGGCCCGGCCCTTCCAGCCCGTCATCTCCATCGCGCGCTCGAGGCACTCGTCGAGGCGGCAGCTGTAGAGGTGCTCGTCGTTGAGCTGCCAGAGGGTCTCGCCGGGCTTCACGAGGTTCTTGAGGCGCAGCTCGCACGGGTCCATGCCCAGCTCGTCTGCCAGCTCGTTGACCGCGGACTCCACGGCGAAGCAGCCTTGCGTGGCGCCGTAGCCGCGGTAGGCGCCGCCCGGAGTGGTGTTGGTGTAGGCCACGTCGTAGGTGAAGCGGCTCGCCGCGGCGTGGTTGTAGATGGGCAGCGCCTTGCCGCCCACGAGGGTGACCGTGGTGGTGCCGTGGTAGCCGTAGGCGCCGGCGTTGGAGAGCGCGTAGAGGTCGATGGCCTCGATCGTGCCGTCGCGTCGCGCGCCCACGCGCACCTTGAGGACCATCTCGTGGCGCGTGTTGGAGCAGCACATGGTCTCCTCGCGCGTGTAGGTGCACACGCACGGGCGGCCGGTCGCCATCGCGGCGAACGCGGCGAAGGGCTCGTTGCAGCCGCTCTGCTTGGCGCCAAAGCCTCCGCCCACGCGCGGCTTGATGACGCGCACCTGGTGCTTGGGGATGCCGAGGGCGCCTGCCACCTGGCGGCGGATGTGGAAGGGCACCTGCGTGGAGCTCACCACGGTGAGGCGCCCGAAGGCGTCGGTGTAGGCGAAGGAGCGGAACGTCTCCATCATGGCCTGCTGCGTTGCCTGCGTGCGGTAGGTGCGCTCGATGACCACGTCGGAGGCCGCGAAGGCGGCGTCGAGGTCACCGTGGACGCGCTGGCCGTGCGCCACGAGGTTGCGGCTCGGGTCGCCGGACTTGTCGCCGCCGGGGGCCCAGTCGCCCTCGTCATGGATGACGGTGGCGTTGTCCAGCGCCCGCTCCACGTCGAGCACGGCGGGCAGCTGCTCGTAGGTCACCTTGACCGCGCGCACGCCCGCCTCGGCCGCGGCCTCGTCCTCGGCGACGACCATGGCCACCTCGTCGCCCACGTAGCGCACGTGGCGATCGAGAAGGACGGTGTCGTAGGGGCTCGGCTCGGGGAAGCTCTGCCCGGCAAGGGTGAAGCGGTGGTGGGGCACGTCGTCCGGCCCAAAGACCGCGACGACGCCCGGCACCGCGAGCGCGGCGCTCTTGTCCACTCCCGTGACGAGCGCGTGGGCGTGCTTGGAGCGCACGAGCTTGACCACGAGGGCGCCCTCGGGCGCGAGGTCCGCCGTGTAGACGGGCGCGCCGGCCAGAAGCGCGCCGGAGTCCTTCTTCGCCACGGGGCGCGCGATCTGCGCGTGGGCCTCGCCCGACTCGGTGACGGGGTCGGCCGGCACCTCGCGCGGCGGCAGCGCGCCGGCGTTTTCGTGGCGCGCCAGGAAGCGGCGGATCGCGCGCATCTGGCTCGCGTAACCCGAGCAGCGGCAGAGGTTGCCGGAGAGGTAGCGGCGCACCTCCTCGTCGGAGGCGCTCGCGTGGGCGGCGTCGAGCGCGAGCACGGCCATCTCGAGGCCCGGCGCGCAGAAGCCGCACTGCTCGGCGCCCTCCTCGGCGAGGCACTGGGCCAGGAGCTCGCGGCGGCCGTCGCGCATGCCCTCGAGGGTGGTCACCTCGTGGCCGTCGGCGCGCGCCATCATGACGGAGCACGAGAGCACGGGCTCGCCGTCCATGAGCACGGTGCACAGGCCGCAGTTGGAGGTCTCGCAGGCGCACTTGACGGACTTGAAGCCGTGCCCGCGGCAGAAGTCAAAGAGGGTCATGTCCGGGCGGACGTCCTCGGTGAGGGTCGCGCCGTTGAGGGTGAGGGTGATCTCCATGGGCTTTACGCCTCCTTCTCGGCGCAGGGCTTGGCGGCCGCGGCGGCGACGGCGCGGCGGATGAGCGCGGGCGCCACCTGGCGGCGCCACTCGGCCGTCCCGCGCAGGTCGGAGCCGTAGTCCAGTCCCTCAGCGAGCTCGCACACGGCGTCGAGCTCGGCGGGGGAGAAGTCGCGGCGCAGCGGGATGCGCTCGCCGCCGGTGAGCAGCGTCGCCTTCTTGGGGCGCGCGCCCACGGTGACGTGCCAGGAGCCCTGCCAGCAGGCCGCCGCGGCGTTGAGCGAAGAGAAGTCCGTGGCGGCGTTGCGCACGGAGGCAAAGGCCGCCTGGTAGCGGTGCTTGCGCACGATCACGTGCGTGAGGAGGTCGTTTCTCGCCCCGCGCTCCGTGAAGGGGATGATTGGCATGACGCCCGCGCCCTCGAGCTCGACCTCGGCGTCGAGCGCGAGAAACGCCGTCACCACGTCCGAGAAGCCCATGCGCGCCCAGACCGAGCCTCCCACCGTGGCGAGGTTTCGGAACTGCGTGCCCACAACGTCGCGGACCGCCTCGGTGAAGATGCCGCAGGTGGAGGCCGCAAAGCGCTCGTGGCGCTCGAGCTGGCCAAGCGTCACCATCGCGCCGATGCGCCAGGCGTCGTCGGTCTCCTCGATCGTGTCGAGCCCGCAGCGGGAGAGGTCGATCCCGAGCGGCACGGTGCGGTCGGCGAGCCGCAGCCACATCATGCCGCCGATCACCGTGGCGAGGCGGTTCTCCTGCAAAAGCTCGTAGGCCTCGCGCGGGGTCTCGGGGCGGACGTACTTCTCGAACCTGAGCACGTGTCCTCCTCATGGGTTGTTGTGGGAACCCCCTCATGATACCGCAGGTGGGCGGCGTCTTCTGGGCGTCCGTTATGCTTTCGTCGCTATAACGCTCGACGTCCCCGGCGGCGAGCCGTCCGCGATGCGGGTAGAATGGGTGGCCGTTGTGCATCCTCGGGAGGGGGCGAGATGGGCGAGAAGATCGTGGAGGCGCGCGGCGTCTGCCACGCGTACGTGCCGGGTCGGCAGGACCTGCGCGGCGTCTCGCTCGACGTGGCCCCGGGCGAGCTCGTCGCCATCGTCGGCGAGAACGGCTCCGGCAAGACCACGCTGGCCCGCCACCTCAACGCCCTCATCGCGCTGCAGGCAGGCGCGCTCTCGGTCGCGGGGCTCGACGCGGCGGACCCGGAGGCGCTCTGGGAGCTGCGCCGCGCCTGCGGCATGGTGTTCCAGAACCCCGAGAACCAGTTCGTCTCGTCCGTGGTGGGCGAGGACGTGGCCTTTGGGCCCCTCAACTTTGGCATGAGCGAGAAGGACGCGCGCGCCGCGGCGGCAGCTGCCCTGGGGGCCGTGGGCCTTCCAGGCTTCGAGCGACGCGACGTGCACGCGCTCTCCGGCGGGCAGCAGCAGCGCGTGGCGCTCGCGGGGGTGCTCGCGAGCGGCCCCGAGGTGATCGTGCTCGACGAGGCCACCTCGATGATCGACCCCCAGGGGCGCGACGAGCTCGTCCGCGCGGTGCTGCGCGCCCGCGCCGAGCGCGGCGCCACCGTCATCTGGATCACGCACGACATGGAGCTCGCCGCCCGCGCCGACCGCGTCGTCGTGATGCGGGCGGGCGAGGTCGCCGCCGCGGGCGCCCCCGAGGACGTCCTCGTGGACGAGGCCCTGCTCGCGAGCGCCGGGCTCGAGCCGCCGATGCCGGCGCGCGTCTGGGCCGAGCTCGTCCGGCTGGGGGCGGCCTCCGGCCCCGCCCCCGTGACGGTGGAGGGGCTGGTGAGCGCCCTGTGCGCGTGACGCTCGAGGACATCTGCCTGTGCTACGAGGACGCCGCGGGGGAGCGGGTCCGCGCGCTCGACGGCGTCTCGCTCGAGCTCTCCGGCGGGGTGTGCGGGCTCATGGGGCAGACCGGGTCCGGCAAGACGACGCTGCTCGAGGTCATGGCCGGGGTGAGCGCGCCGGACGCGGGACGCGTGCTCGTCGACGGCCTCGACGCCGCCCGCGGCGCGGGCGCGCGGGCGCTCGCGGCGTCGGTGGGGCTCGTCTTTCAGCTGCCCGAGCGGCAGTTCTTCGAGCCCACCGTTACCGAGGAGCTCACCTTTGGCCTGCTCGCCCGCGGCATGGGCGCCGAGGAGGCGCGGGAGCGGGCGGCCCGCGCGCTCGCTCTCATGGGCCTTTCGATGGACGAGCTCGGCCGCCGCTCGCCGTTTGCCCTCTCCGGGGGCCAGCAGCGGCGCGTCGCCATCGCGTCGGTCCTCGCCGCGCGGCCGTCGCTGCTGCTGCTCGACGAGCCCACGGCCGGGCTCGACCCCCGCGCCTGCGACGCGTGCCTCGCGGCCGTGCGTTCCGCGGCCGCCGAGGGGGCGACGGTCGTGATGGCGAGCCATGACGCCAACGCCCTCGCCGAGGTCGCCGACCGCGTGGTGTGCCTCGAGGGCGGCCGGGTGACGCTCGACGGGCCGGCGCGCGAGCTGCTCGCCGACGCCGACCTGATGCGCGCGCACGGCCTCGAGCCGGCCTGCGCGGCCCGCGCGACCGCGGCGCTGCGCCGGGCGGGCGTCCCCGTGGAGGGCGCCCCGCTCACCGCCGAGGAGCTCGCGCGCGCCATCGCGCGGGGGAGGGGGCTTACGTGAGAGGCGTCGCCGGATACGTGTGGGCCGACTCGCCGCTGCACCGGGCGAGCGCCGCGGCAAAGCTCGCGGGGCTGGTCGCGTGCGTCGCGCTCGTCGTGCTCGCGACGACGCCGCTCGAGCTTGCCGTCGCCGCCGGCGGCGTGGCGGCCCTCGTCGCGCTCTCGCGCGTGGGGTGGCGTGCGGCGGCGCGCGCGGCCTGGGGGCTTCGGTGGTTCCTGCTCATGGTGCTCGCGCTCAACGCGCTGCTCTTCAGCGACGTCGACCCGATCTTCTCGCTGGGGCCGGCGCACCTCACCTGCGAGGGCCTCGCCCAGGGCGTGCGCATCGTGGTGCGCACGCTGCTCGTGATCGTCCTGGGAACGCTGCTCACGGCGACGACGCGCCCGCAGGAGCTCGTCGAGGGCGTGCGCCGGCTGCTGCGCCCGCTCGGGCGGATCGGCCTTCCCACGGAGGCCGCCGCGCTCGCCGTCGGCGTGACCGTCCAGTTTGTGCCCACGCTCCTGCGAGAGAGCCGCCAGCTCATGCGCGCGCAGGAGATACGTTGCGGCAACGTCGCTACTCGTGGTATTATGAGACGTGCCGTCAGTTATATACGCCTGCTCGTCCCCATCTTCGTGTCCGCCGTCCGCCGTGCCGACGAGCTCTCCGTCGCCATGGAGGCGCGCGGGTACCGACTGTCCTCGCCCCGGGCCTCCGCGGGCGGGAAGGAAAGGAAGTTGCGCCCATGAGTCAGGTCAAGAGGATCGTCATCGCAGCCGTCTGCGCGGCGCTGTGCATCGTGCTGCCGATGGCCTTTCACTCCATCCCCAACGCGGGCGCCACGTGGCTGCCCATGCACATCCCCGTGATGATCTCCGGGCTCGTTGCCGGGCCCGTCGCCGGCGCCGTCACCGGCGTGCTGGGCCCCGTGCTCTCCAGCCTGCTCACCGGCATGCCCGCCGCCCCCATGGTGGCGCCCATGACCTGCGAGCTTCTCACCTACGGCCTCGTGGCGGGGCTGCTCGCCAAGTTCGTGCGCACCGGCAACGTGACCGTCGACCTCTACGTCTCGCTCGTCGGCGCGATGCTCGCGGGCCGCGTGGTCAACGGCGTGCTGCGCGCGCTGATCTTCTCGCCCGGCGCCTACTCGCTCGAGGCCTGGGTCGCCGCGTCGTTTGTCACGAGCCTCGTGGGCATCGTGCTGCAGCTCGCCGTTGTGGTGCCGATCGTGGTCTCGCTCGAGCGCGCCGGCCTCGTCCCGCCCCGCTATCCCGAGAAGGACGCGTAGCCGCGCTCTTCTCGGCATCTTGCACGATGCCCGCACTCGATGAGGGCACTTCTCAAGTGCGGGCCGGCAGTCACTCGATGCACGCACTCGCGTGCAAACGCCGGGAGACCGAGCGCACTCATTCGCCCAGAGCCCAAAATCTGCCCGCACTCGATGCCCGCACTCCTTGAGTGCGGGCATCTCTTTGGAACGAGGCGAGAAGTGCGCGGGCGCCCCGGTCCTCTGACGCTACGCCGCGGCGACGCGCTCGAAGAAGGCGAGGGCGTTCTCGGCGCAGAGCTTGCGGGCCACGGTCTCGCCAAAGCGGAAGTCGAGAAGGGCCTGGAAGCTCGGCATCGTCTGGGCGCCGTTCAGAAACGCCGGCACGTCGCAGCCGTCGAAGTCAGAGCCCAGCGCGACGACGTCCTCGCCGCCGAGGTCGAGCCAGTGCTCCACGTGGGCGGCGACGTCGTCGAAGGTCACGGTCTCGGGCGCGCCGTCGTCGGCGAGGAAGCGGCAGCAGTAGTTGAGGCCCACCACGCCGCCGCAATCGCGGATCTCGCGGAACTGGTCGTCGGTGAGGTTGCGCGGGTGGCCGCAGACGGCGCGGGCGTTGGAGTGGCTCGCCGCGAAGGGACGGCGCGCGAGGCGGCAGACGTCCGCGAAGCCCTCGTCGTTGAGGTGGGAGACGTCGAGCGCCATGCCCGCGCGCTCCATCTCGGCGAGCGCGGAGGCGCCGATCGGGGAGAGCCCGGCGTGAGAGTCGTGCCCGCTCGCGAGTGGGCCCGCCGCGTTCCAGGTGAGCGAGGCCATGAGGACGCCGCGGCCGGCGAGCGCCGTCACGAGCCCGAGGTCGGCGGCGAACATCCGCGCGTTCTCGATCGTGCGCACGGCGACGAAGCGGCCGGAGGCGAGCGCGGGGCGGACGTCGGCGGCACTCCGCGCGAGGGTCACGGCGTCCGCGTTCTTCTCGGCCTGCGCCTCCGCGTGGGCGAAGACGTGGTCGCAGAAGCGGGCGGCCTGCTCGGGGGAGAGCTCGTCGGGCACGTAGCATGCCAGGCACTGTGCCCAGGGCGTGGCGCCGACGGCCTCGAGCGAGAGGTGGCAGCGGTTGCGCGCGAGCTCGCGGCAGGCGCCCGGGTCGGCCTCGTCGCCGGGGCCGTAGAAGTCCCGGCCGCCCGCGGCGCGCAGGTCGGCGGGAAGCGTCTGCCAGGCCAGGCGGTCTGCGGTGTCGCAGTGCAGGTCAAAGACGGGATAAGCCATGTGGTCCCCCTCGGTCGCGGTGTGCCGCCCAGTCTAGCACGCGCCGTTGTGCGCACTCCCCGGCGATGTGTACACCGGCCTCAAGGTTCTTCTCGGCAGATGCGCAGGTAGACGGGCTGCCGAGAAGTGCGCAGCGTCGAGAAGTGCGCACAACGCCGCGGTGCGCACAACGCCACAAGAAAGCGCCCGCCCCCCGGTCGGGGACGGGCGCGAAGCGAAGCCCTTCTTGGCAGGCCCTAGCGCTCGGCCTGCTCCTTGACCTTGCCGGCGAGCACGAAGCACGCGATCGCGAAGACGATCGAGACCACGTACAGGACGGTGTCGGCGCCCGCACCGTCCAGCGCCACGCCGAGCAGCATGCCCACCACCGCGAAGATCACGGCGATCAGGCTCATGGCGCGGAACGGGCCGATCTTACGCGGCGTGTTGGCGCCGCGGATGCCCGCGCCGGCGAAGATGAGGTAGAAGACGCCGGAGACGATGCCCCAGATGCCGAAGATGACGGCCCAGGCCTGCAGGCCAAAGTCGATGCCGCCCACGGTCACGACGTCGGAGGCGTCGAGCAGGCCCATGCCGGCCAGCGTGATGCCGCCGAAGATCAGGCAGGCGATGGCGTCGAGGACGTACAGAAGGCAGATGATCTTGAGGAGCTTGCGCTCTTTGGACATGGTTCCTCCTTATGAAGACATGGTCTGGTCAACTATACCGCGCGGCCGGGCGCTCGCCATCCCTATAATGAGGCGCACGACAATTCCTGAAGAGAGGCTGAGCATGACCAGGGTTGCACTCATCTTTGGAGGCGTCTCCACCGAGCACGACATCTCGTGCAAGTCCGCGGACAACGTCATCGCGGCGCTGGGGGATCGCTTTGACCTTGCCCTCATTGGCATCACGCGCGAGGGGCGGTGGCTGCGCTACTCCGGTGACCCCGCCGAGGTGACCGGCGCGTGGGAGGCGCACGACTGCGTGCCCGTCTCGCTGGTCCCGGGCGAGGGGCTCTTCGAGTTCTGCGCCGACGGGGCCGCCCGGCCGCTTCCGGTGGACGTGGCGCTGCCGGTCCTGCACGGTCAGGGCGGCGAGGACGGCACGGTCCAGGGCGCGCTCGAGGTCGCCGGCGTTCCGTACGTGGGCTGCGGCGTCATGGCGAGCGCCGTCTGCATGGACAAGGACGCGTCGCACCGCCTGGCCGCCTCCGCCGGAGTGCGCTCGCCTCGCTGCGAGGTGCTCTGGCGCGGCTGTTCCGACGAGGCGCGCGCCGCGGCGGCCGAGGCCTGCGGCGGCTTCCCCGTCTTTGTGAAGCCCGCGCGCGGCGGCTCCTCGATCGGCGTCTCGCGCGCCGCGGACGCGGCCGCCTATGCCGAGGCGCTCGACGCCGCCTTCGCCCTTGACGAGAAGGTCGCGGTGGAGGAGGCCATCACCGGCGTCGAGGTGGGCTGCGCCATCGTGGGCGACGCCGTGCGCGGCACGCGGATGGGCGAGCCGGACGAGATCGTCGTCTCGGGAGACGGCTTCTTCCGCATCCACCTCGAGAAGGACCCGGGCGCCAACACCGAGCTGCGCTGCCCGGCCCAGCTGCCCGCCGACGTCATGGACCGCGTGCGCGCCGCCGGCACGGCCGTCTACGAGGCGCTCGGTTGCGAGGGTCTGGCGCGCGTGGACCTCTTCGTCACGCCCGAGGGCGAGGTCGTCTTCAACGAGGTCAACTCCATGCCCGGCCTCACGTACTACTCCCGCTTCCCGCAGATGATGCGCGTCGCCGGTCGCGAGCTCGGTGACGTCCTCGCCGGGCTCATCGAGGACCGCCTGGCGCGCCGCTAGCGCCGCTCGGCCCCGCGGGAGCTCAACGCCGCGTTGAGCGCTGGCCGGCAGGCGCGGCGTCCAGCACAATGGAGAGTCGCATGCTTCGCGCGGCGCGGCTTCCGACAGCGCCCGAGAGAGGAGACCCCATGAGCCGACGTTCCCTCGCCACCCGCCGTCAGGCCGTCGTGGCCGCCGCCTCCTGCCTGAGCCTCGCGCTGGCGGGCTGCGCGGGCGAGACGACGACCCCTGACCCCGTCGAGCCCCCCGAGGCGACCGACCGCACGGAGCCCGAGACGGACGACGCGCCCGCGGACGACGCACAGGACGCGCCCGCGGAGGCCGACGAGGCGCAGGCCCTTCTCGGCTCCATGACGCTCGAGCAGAAGGTGGCGCAGCTCTTTGTGGTGCGGCCCGAGGCGCTCACGGGAGTGGGCGTGCAGACGGCGGCCGGCGATGCCACGCGCGCCGCGCTCGAGGAGCTGCCCGTCGGCGGCTTCTGCTACTTTGCCGCCAACCTCGTGGACGCCGACCAGACGCGCGAGATGCTCGCCAACACCGCGCGCTACGCCGAGGAAGCCAGCGGGGTGCCCCCGTTTCTGTGCGTGGACGAGGAGGGAGGCACGGTCTCGCGCGTGGGCGGCAACCCCGGCTTTGGCGTGGACAACGTGGGCGACATGTGCGACGTGGGCGCCACCGGCGACACTGAGTACGCGCGCGAGGTGGCCACCCACATCGCCACCTATCTCGACTACCTCGGCTTCAACGTGGACTTTGCGCCGGATGCCGACATCGCCAGCAACCCGGCCGGCACGATGGGCCGGCGCTCCTTCGGCGCCACCGCCGACGTCGTGGCCCCGATGGTCGCCGCGCAGGTGGAGGGCTTCGCCTCGGGCGGGGTGCTCTGCGCGGCGAAGCACTTCCCGGGCATCGGCGGCGCCGCGGGAGACTCGCACGACGGCCGCATCTACTCCGAGAGGACCCTCGACGAGCTGCGGGCGGAGGAGCTGCGGCCGTTCGAGGCGGCGATCGCGGCGGACGTGCCGTTCGTGATGGTGGGCCACCTCTCGCTGCCGAGCATCACCGGCGACGACGACCCCGCCACGCTCTCCCACGAGGTCGTGACCGACCTGCTGCGCGACGAGCTCGGCTACGAGGGGATCATCATCACCGACTCGATGGCGATGGGCGCGGCCCTGGAGTCGGTGTCGCTCGACCGGCTCGGCGTGGAGCCGCTTTTGGCGGGCGTGGACATGGTGCTCATGCCGGAGGACCTGCACGCCGCCTACCAGGGCGTCCTCGACGCCGTGGCCGCAGGCGAGCTCACTGAGGAGCGTATCGACGCCTCCGTGCTCCGCGTCCTGCGCACCAAGCTCGAGCGCCTGTAGCGGGCCGCCCCTCTCTTGGCCGCCCCGACGCTCGCCCCGTTACAGAAATCCGAGATTTCCTCCGCGCTCACGAGGGAAAGCGCTGCGGGAAGTCTCGGATTTCTGCTAGCGCCGTCGGACGATCGGTCGCACGTTTCGAAGGGGCTGCCAGAGGGCGAGGCGCGCCGCCCAACGTGGGTCCGCAGGGCGGCGCGCCGCAGTCGCGCGCGGGCTACTGGTCCCTCTTGACCCGCATGCAGCGCATGGCGTTCAGAATCGCGATGATCGCCACGCCCACGTCACCAAAGACCGCGAGCCACATGTTGGCCACGCCCACCGCCGCGAGCGCGAGGATTATGACCTTCACGCCGATGGCAAAGACGATGTTTTGCCATACGATGCGCATGGTCCGTCGCGCGACGCGCATGGCGAGGGCGATCTTGGAGGGGTGGTCGTCCATGAGGACCACGTCGGCCGCCTCGATGGCCGCGTCGGAGCCCATCGCGCCCATCGCGATGCCCACGTCGGCGCGCATGAGCACGGGCGCGTCGTTGATGCCGTCGCCCACGAAGGCGAGCCGGTGCCCCTCGGCCTCGTTCGCGAGCAGGCGCTCGACCTCGACGACCTTGTCCTCGGGCAGGAGCTGAGCGTGGACCTCGTCGAGTCCGAGGCGCCTGCCCACGGCCTGCGCCACGTCGCGCCGGTCGCCGGTGAGCATGACGCACCTCTTGACGCCGGTGGCGTGCAGGCTGGCGATGGCCTGGGCGGCGTCGTCTTTCACCACGTCGGCGATCACGATGTGACCGGCGTAGGAGCCGTCCACGCTCACGTGCAGGATCGTTCCGGTGAGGTCGCACTCGTGCCAGCGCGCCCCGTGCTCGGCCATGAGCTTGTCGTTGCCCACCATGACCACGTGCTCGTCCACGCGGGCGGTCACGCCGTGGCCGGACTCCTCGCGCACGTCGGCGATGCGCGACTGGTCGATCCTCCCGGAGTAGGCGGCGCGCACCGAGACGGCGATCGGGTGGTCAGAGAAGGCCTCGGCGTGGGCGGCGTAGGAGAGGACGTAGTCCGGGTCCACGCCGGCCTCGGGGTGGACGGCCACCACGTTGAAGGTGCCGGAGGTGAGCGTCCCGGTCTTGTCAAAGACCACGGTGTCCACCTTGGCGAGCATCTCGAGGTAGTTCGAGCCCTTCACGAGCACGCCGATCCTGGACGCGCCGCCGATGCCGCCGAAGAAGCTGAGCGGCACCGAGATCACGAGCGCGCACGGGCAGGAGACCACGAGGAAGGTGAGGCCGCGCATGACCCAGTCGGTCCAGGGGCCCATGCCCAGGAGTGGCGGGATCACGGCCAGCGCGAGGGCGGCGAAGACCACGATGGGGGTGTAGACGCGGGCGAAGCGCGTGATGAAGTTCTCGGTCCGCGCCTTCTTCTCGCTGGCGTTCTCCACGAGCTCGAGGATGCGGGAGACCGTGGACTCGCCGAAGGGCTTGGTGGTCCTCACGTGGAGCATGCCGGTCATGTTGATGCAGCCGGAGATGACGCTGGCGCCTGCCTCCACGTGGCGCGGGACCGACTCGCCGGTGAGCGCGGCGGTGTCGAGCTGGCTCACGCCCTCGACGACCACGCCGTCAATGGGCACGCGCTCGCCGGGCTTGACCACGATGACGTCTCCCACGGCAACCTCGTCGGGGTCGACCTCCACGAGCTCGCCCTCGCGCTCCACGTTGGCGTAGTCGGGGGCGATGTCCATCATCGCGGAGATGGACTTGCGGCTCTTGCCCACGGCGTAGCTCTGGAAGAGCTCGCCCACCTGGTAGAAGAGCATGACCGCGGCGCCCTCGGCCATGTGGGGGTCAGTGTCGGGGAAGAAGACCATGGCAAAGGCGCCGAGGGAGGCGACGGACATGAGGAAGGCCTCGTCGAAGGGGTCGCCGCGTCGGATGTTTCGCGCGGCCTCAAGCAGGGTCTTGTAGCCGGCGATGAGGTAGGGGACGAGGAAGAGCGCAAAGCTCGCGTAGACGTCGCCCGGCGTGCCGAAGACGCTTGCGAGAAGGCCCGTCTCCTCCAGGGTCATCACGACCGCGAAGATGGCGAGCGCGACGATGATGCGGTTGCGCCAACGGCGCTGCTTCTTGTTCACAACGACTCCTCTGTTAATTGGGGGCTGTCCCCAATTCACATAAACTATTCTGGTAATTGGGGACAGTCCCCAACTGACAGGTCTAGCGGACGATCTCGCAGTCGGGCTCGACGCGCGCGGAAAGGGCGACGACGCGGTCGAGCACCTCGTCGAAGCGCTCGTCCGCGGCGGCGAGCGTGAGCTTCTGGGTCATGAAGTTGACCGAGACGGCGTCGACGCCGTCGAGCTTGGCGAGCGCGTCCTGCAGCTTGCGGGCGCAGTTGGCGCAGTCGATCTCGTCGAGCTTGAATGACTTACGCATGGGTCCTCCTCCTTGCAGATGCTATTCGCAGATGTGGGACATGCCCTGGTTGAGCATGGTGTAGACGTGATCGTCCGCGAGCGAGTAGACGACGTTTCGGCCGTCGCGCTGGAACTTCACGAGCCGCGCCTGCTTGAGCGTGCGCAGCTGGTGGCTGACCGCGCTCTGGGTCGAGCCGGTCTGCTCGGCGATGTCCGCGACGCAGAGCTCGCGGCCCATGAGGGCGAAGAGGATCTTGATGCGCGTGGTGTCGCTGAAGACCTTGAAGAGGTCGGCAAGGTCGTAGAGCAGCTCTTCGTCCGGCATCTCGTCGGGCGTCTCTCCCACGGTGAGCTTTTCCGCCATGGTACTCCTTCCGTATGAACATCTGAGCATGCGCTCATAAGTTATCTTGAGACTGATTATATGAGCATATGTTCATATGTCAAGGAAGATTAGGGGATGCGTGCAAAATGGCGCTTCAGTCCATATCGGGCAGGGCTTGAAAACAAAACTGCGCTTCGATCCATGGAAAAATGGCCCAGAAGCGGAAGTAGCGACGGGGACGATTAACCATAAGCTAATAAAAGTAACCTAACCAAGCGCACGCCGATGACGGAGCCTTAAATTTCCATGGATTGAAGGGCGAAACTGTTCCAGCCTCCAAGGAAAAATGGCTCGAAGACCAAAACTGCAGGCCGCCAAGCCTTGAGGTCTCGCTACGCGAACTCGATCTCGCCGGTCGCGGCGTCCATGGACTTCACGACGGCGAGCGACTCCACCTGGTAGCCGCGGGAGCGCAGCTCGGCGCCGCCCGGCTGGAAGCCCTTTTCGATGGCGATGCCGATGCCCTCGACGATGACGCCGGCCTCGTCGCAGATCTCGAGCAGGCCGTTCATGGCGCAACCCATGGCCATGAAGTCGTCGATGATCAGCACGTGCTCGCCGGCGTTGAGGAAGCGCTTGGCAACGATGACCTGGTACTCGCGGCCCTTGGTGTAGCTCGTGATGTTGGTGCGGTACTGGTCGCCGTCCATGTTCTTCGACTCGGTCTTGCGCGCAAAGACCACGGGCACGCCGCCAAAGTGAGTGGCCGCCACGCACGCGATGCCGATGCCCGATGCCTCGATCGTGAGGATCTTGTCGATCCGCTTGCCCGCGAACAGACGTGCCCACTCGGCGCCCATGTGGTCGTAGAGGGCGACGTCGCACTGATGGTTGAGGAAGTTGTCGACCTTGAGGACGTTGCCCTCGCGCACGATACCGTCCCTGCGGATGCGGTCCTCAAGCTCCTTCATCGTGCGTGCCCCTCTCGCGTCGCGGTTTTGGCTTCAACCATTATGCACGCTCGGAAAGCATTGTGCGACGCTCGACGAAAAACTCGCGGGGCGGCGGGGGGGGGTCAGCGCGCCTTGCGTCCAAAGAACGGAAGGCGAGGGAGCCTCCCTCGAAACGGGCTCACGAAGTCCTCCTCGCCGATCTGCTCTGCCTTCTCGACCTCGGGCGGGACGGTCTGGACCACGCCGTTGGGGACGTCGGCGACGGGCATGTCGGTGATGTCGGGGACGACCGTCGCGACGGGGCGCTCCTCGCCGGCCTCGCGCGCGGCGGCCTCGGCCTTCTCCCGGTAGCGGACCATCATGTCGCGCTGGATCTCCACGACGCTCGGCGGTGCCCAGATGAGCGCGTTGGCGCCGGCCTCCATGGTCGCGGCGGCGCTCGCGTCGCCTCGACCGCCGCTCGCGATGATCGGCAGCGCCGGGAAGGCGGCGCGCAGCTCGCGGATGACCTCGGCGGTCCCGCGGCCGGCTGCCACGTTGACGATACGCGCGCCCGCCTGGATCTTCTCCGCGGCCTCGTTGTCAAAGCGCGTGATCGTGGCGATGACCGGGATGTCCACCGTCGAGACCACCTGCGCGACGGTCTCCGGCGAGGCGGGGGAGTTGAGCACCACGCCCGCGGCGCCCTGCATCTCCGAGACGGCGGCGAGCTCGGCGGCGCGCCGGCCCGTGGTGGTGCCGCCGCCCACGCCCACGAACAGCGGCGCCTCGGCCACGGTGAGCAGCGCCTGCGTGATGGCGGGCTGGGCGGTGAAGGGGTAGACGGCGAAGATGGCGTCGGCGTTGGAGTTGCGGATCGCCGCGACGTCGGTCGAGTAGAGCAGCGTGCGGATGCGCCGGCCAAAGAGGGTGAAGCCGGTGCAGGCCTCGTAGTTCTCGGGCACGCGCAGCGGTGCCTTGCGCAGGCGCCCCTCGATCGGCGTGGGGCCGTCGGCGGCGGGGACGAGGTCGTGGGCCGCGTGCCCAGCCTCGAAGATGCCGTGGACGAGGCTCTGACCGGAGGCCTGGTTCCTCTCGACGTGCTCGTTGCTCATGGGGCCTCCCGGGTCTCGCTGAACTTCAGACACTTTTTTGTTCCCCGCACGGGCGTCGCCTATTCACCGGCGAGAAGAACGTGACAACCTCGTCACGAGGCGCCGCGCTACTCCTGGGTCTCGAACTCCGCGGCGACCTCGCGCAGGAGCTCGCGGATCGGCAGGTGCTGCGGGCAGGCGCGCTCGCACGCCCCGCAGCCGACGCACTCCGAGGCGAGACCGTGGCCGTGCCCGGTGTGGACCGCCTTGTAGTAGAAGCCCGCGGAGTCCTCCCCGTAGGCGCGCTTGGCGTTGAGGCAGGAGAAGACGTCGGGGATGTTGATCTTCTTGGGGCAGCCGTCCACGCAGTAGCGGCATGCGGTGCACTCGATTGCGTTCTGCCCGCGCAGAATCTGCGTGACGCGGGCGACGGCCGCGCGCTCGGCCTCAGAGAGCGGCGCGAGCGGGGAGAACGTGGCGACGTTCTCGGCGATCATCTCGGGCGTGCCCATCCCGGAGAGCACCATCTCGACGCCCGGCAGCCCGGCGGCGAAGCGCAGCGCAAAGCTCGCGGGGGAGCCGTCGCCGACGGCGGCGAGCGCGGCGCGCGCCTCCTCGGGCAGGTTGACCAGACGGCCGCCCTTCACGGGCTCCATGACGATGATGGGCTTGCCGTGGGCAGCGGCCACCTCGCAGCACTCGCGGCTCTGTATGACGCCGTTCTCCCAGTCGAGGTAGTTGACCTGCAGCTGGACGAACTCGACGTCGGGGTGGTCGGTGAGGATGCGGTCGAGGAAGGCCGCGTTGCTGTGGAACGAGAAGCCCACGTGGCGCACGAGGCCCGCGTCGCGCGCGGCGAAGGCCTCGTCGTAGGCGTGCTCGCGCTGGTACTTCTCGTAGTTGCCCATGCCCTGGGAGTGCATGAGGTAGAAGTCGAAGTAGTCCACGCCGCAGGCGCGCAGCTGGTCCTCGATCAGCGGGCGGATGTCCTCGCGGCGCTCGAAGCCGTTGGGGGAGAGCTTGTCCGCGAGCAGGAACTCGGAGCGGTCGTGGCGGGAGGTGAGCGCCTGCGCGATCGCGGGCTCCGAGCCGCCGGAGTGGTAAGGGCGCGCGGTGTCGAAGTAGTTGAGGCCTCCGTCGAGGAAGGCGTCGACCATCTGCGAGAACGTGGCGACGTCGACGGTGCCGTCCTCGAGCTTGGGCAGGCGCATGCAGCCAAAGCCGAGCTTGCCGCGGGCGTCCTCGAAGGGCGCGACGTGCGTGGTCGTGGTGGTGCTCATGGGGTCCCCTCTCCCTCGGTCTTTGCTGGGGGACATTCTACGCCGCCCCGCCCCCTTGGGGTCGCTAGTACAGGTCGAGCGCGCTCTCGAGCTCCTCCACGAGGTCCTGCTCGTCGACGACCCACGCGCCGTCCACGAGCGCGAGGTCAAAGCCCGTGCTGTTGGGAGACTGGACCTCGGCGGCCGCGACCACCTCGTCAAAGACCGCACAGAGGTATGAGCGCTGCTCCTCGGTGGGCGTCGTCGCCCCCTCCTCGCCGTAGGAGCCCCAGAGGTCGTTGTCGTAGCGGTAGTCGCTCGTTGCGTCGTGGAAGGCCCAGACGATCTCGTTGGCGTCCGGGGCGCCGATCTTGGCGTAGGACGAGGCCGTCCCGTCGCTGTAGGCGTAGGAGTACTCGGGCTCAAACGTGATGCCGCCGAGCGCCCACGTCGCAAAGGCGTCGGTGTCGACGCCGAGCTCGTCGGCGGAGTATCCCATGAGGTCGTAGAGCTTGTCGTCCAGGTAGGAGGCCGCGACGTCGTGGAGCTGGCCGGACTCCGGCGTCGAGACGAGCGCCTCGAGCCGCGCCACGAGCGCCGCCGTGGCGGCTTCGTCGTCGGCGTCCTGCTCGGGGACGTAGGCGTCCCAGTCGACGTTGCCGGAGTCGGAGTCGTCGCCAAAGAGCGCCTCGCCCAGGCCCTCCACGGCCTCGCCGGCGTCCTCGACGGCGGCGCTCACAAAGCCCGCCGCGCAGCTCAGAAGCGACGACCCAAAGCTCACGACGATGACGAGAAGAACGATGGCGCGCGTCACGACCCGCCGGTCCTTCTCGGTTCTCGCGCCGACCTCTCCGGCCGGGGCCGTCGGGGCCGTGCGCGGGCGGCGTGCGCGGGGCCTCCCGGCCTTGCGCGGCCCGTCGATCGAGGGGGCGTCGTAGTCGTGGCCGCGCGTTGTGGGCGCCTGGTAGTCGTCCTCGGGCTTGTGCGGCGTGCCGTCGGGCTCGCCGTGCGGCGCGTACTCGACCTGCGAGTCCAGGTCCTCGTCCTCATCGAGCAGGACGGGCTCGCCGCCCGGGAGCTCGGGCTCGCCGGCGTTGAAGGGGTCCACCTGGGACTCGTCTGAGCGCGAGAAGCGAAATCTTGTCACGGCTGTCCCCTCCGTACGGCGAAAATGTTGGACTCAGTATATTGAACGCCACCTTGGTTGGGTATCCTGAGAGGACTAACGGGCGTTCTAGGGAGTGCCAATGGAGCTTATCGGTCTCGTTCTCGTGGTCCTTCTGGTGTTTCTCATCGTGGGGCTCGTGACCGGCAACCTCTTCTACGTGGTCAAGCAGCAGCACGCCGTGATCATCGAGCGGCTGGGCAAGTTCCACAAGATCGTGGGCGCGGGCTTCCACGTGAAGATCCCGTTCGTGGACCGCAAGGCGGCCACCGTCAGCCTGCGCACGATGAAAAACGGCTTTAACATCGACGTCAAGACCGAGGACAACGTCACCATCGGGCTTGAGATCTCGGCGCAGTACCACGTGAGCTACGAGCGCGGCGAGCGCCCGCAGGACTCCGGCGTGTACAAGAGCTACTACATGCTTCAGCAGCCCGTGGCGCAGATGCGCGACTTCATCACCGACGCGCTGCGCTCGTCGATCCCCGTCTACACGCTCGACGAGGTCTTTGCCAAGAAGGACGACATCGCCAAGGACGTCAACGCCACCGTCTCGGAGCAGATGGCGGCCTACGGCTTCACGCTGGTCTCGACGCTCATCACCAAGATCGCGCTGCCGGCCGAGGTCGAGGACTCCATGAACCAGATCAACGCCGCCCAGCGCACCAAGGCCGCCGCCCAGGACCTCGCCGAGGCCGACCGCATCCGCCGCGTGACCGAGGCCGTGGCCGAGGCCGAGGCCATGGAGAAGGCCGGCGAGGGCATCGCCAACCAGCGCAAGGCCATCGCCGCCGGCATCAAGGAGTCGCTCGAGACCATCCAGGAGACCGGCGTGGGCAATGACGAGGCCAACCAGCTCTTCATGTTCACGCAGTGGACCGAGATGATGGCCGAGTTCGCCAAGACGGGCAAGGCCTCCACGGTGGTGCTTCCGAGCGACTTCACGCAGACCGCGAGCATGTTCGAGCAGATGATCGCAGCCGGCGCGGCGGGGGAGGGCGCCAAGGTGCCGCCCGTGCCCCCTGCGGAGCGGTAGCCCGCCAACAGCGCGCGGGCTGCGGACGGTCCGGCCGAGAAGGGCGCCCGCAGCCGGCACGTCTTTTGACTGCGCGCGGGCCGCGGACGCCTCGAGCTCTCGAGACGCCCGCGGTCCGCACCCTCGTGTCCGGCTCGGGCCTTCCGGGGCCCCGGCGTCGACGCGCGCTCCCTACGCGCCCAGTATTGCCGCGGGCAGCTCGAGCAGGCTTCCCAGCACCGCCTCGCAGCGCTCGAGCAGCTCGGGCGTGGGCGTCGCCCACTCGGGCACGAGGTAGGTCGCCATGCCGGCCCCGACGGCTGCAAGCGCGCCGTTCACCGAGTCCTCGACCGCCGCGCACGTCGTGGGGTCGAGGCCCAGGCGCCGTGCCGACTCGAGGTAGATGTCGGGCGCGGGCTTGGCGTGCTCGATCTGGTCGCCAAAGGTCATGGACGAGAAGAACGGGGCCATCCCAAAGCGCTCCATGAGGGGCAGGGCGTGCTCGCGGGCGGTCGAGGTCGCGAGGGCGACGGCGATGCCGGCCTCGCTCACGGCGCGCAGGGCCTCGAGCGCGCCCGCGCAGGGCTCGAGCTGCTCGTCCTCGATCTCGAAGAAGAGGTCGCGCTGGTGGGCGAAGAGGCGCTCGGTGAGCGCGGGGTCGCCGAACTCGTCGTCGATCATCGCGCGGGCGTCGGGGAGGCTGCAGCCCACGAAGGCGTTCCAGATGCGCTCGGGAACCTCGAGGCCAAAGTCCGCGGCGGCCCGCCTCCATGCCGTCTGGCTCACGCGCTCGGTGTCGACGAGCGTGCCGTCCATGTCGAAGATGACAGCCTCGGGCAGGCGGGGCGTCTGGGGTGCGGTCATGTGGGGTCCCTCCGGTCGCGTGTCGTGTCCCGAGGGGGCATTGTATCCGGATTCGCGCCGGCAGCACACCCACAAGAACGCCGAGTAAGAGCTTTTGACCAAAACATGACGTCAGCGGGGCCTGTTTTGGCACAAAGCTCTTACTCGGCGCGCGGCCGGTCAGAAGCTGTCAATCGGAACTGTCAATCGGGGCCAGGCCCCGATTGACAGAAACCCTAGAGTGCGTCGGCGCGCAGGGCCTCCACGAGGTTCATGGCGTGCGTCTTTCTCAGCGCGTAGAGGACGCTTGCCGCGAGCACCCCCACGACCAGGGCAAACGCGAGCGCGAGGTGACCCCACGGCACCACGAGCGCAACGCCGCTCACAGAAAGCGACATGGCCTGCCAGAGGAACCACTCGACGATCAGGGCCAGCGCGCCCCCCAGCACGAGCCCCTTGAGCGCGTAGTCCGCGCACTCCACGAAGATCATCTTCCGGAACGACCGCTCTCCCATGCCGGCCGAGCGCAGCACCGCGAACTCGCGCGTGCGCAGCATCATGCCGGAGGCGATGGTGTTGAAGACGTTGGCCACCGCGATGAGCGCCAGGATCGCCGCAAAGCAGAAGAGGAAGACCTGCACGGTGAAGGACATGGCGCGCGCGTCGCGCAGCGTCGCGGCGAGGTTGGTGGAGCCGAGCACGTCGATGCCGCCGATCTGCTCAGCGGCGCCCTCCATCTGGCGCAGCGCCTCGGCGTCGTCGGCGCCCTCCTCGAGGCGCGCGAGCACGCTCACCCACGGCGTGTAGAGGCTCTGGACCATGGGGTCGAGCGCGACCCCCGACTCCCGCACGGCGCGCGCGGGCATCACCAGGGTGGGGAACTGGCTGGAGAGCTGGTCCGGGCTCAGGGGGAAGTCCTCGCCGAGGTCGGGTCCCACGACCGTCGCCGGCACGCTCGTCACGACGCGCGCCGCCTCCCTCAGCGGGACCTCGAGGTCGGAGGAGCTGTCCTCGGGGGCGTAGTAGACGACCGTGCCGTCCTCCCCCCATGCCAGGAGGGGCTTCTCGTAGCCCGCGCGCTCGTCGATCGCGAGCAGGTCGACCTCGCCCGTCGTCTGGGCGGGGAGCAGCTCGCTCTGGACGTAGCGCGAGCCGTCGCTCGCGTAGACCGTGCCGACCAGAAGGGCGCTGAGCTGCGACGGGTCGGCGGCGTCGGCCCCCAGGACGCCCCGCTCTGCGAGCGAGCGCCACGTGGCGTCGTCGACGAGGAAGACGTCGGCCGAGGCGTAGCCCTGCCCGTCGACGTTGCCGACCTCGCTCGCCGGGAGGTCGCCGCCCGCGGTCGACGCGCCGCCGAGTAGGCCCCCCGAGAGCCGGATCGCGGCGGAGAGGCTTCCGTAGTAGGCGGCGCCCTCGACGCCGTCGAGCTGCCCTATGCGGGCGAGCAAGTCGTCGGCCGCGGCGAGAGAGACTGATCCGCCCCGGTCCGCCCCGTCGCCCTTCTCCGGCTCGTCCTGGCGGTCCGCCACGGTGAGCTCGAGGTCGAACGACGTCGCGGAGCCCAGCTGGGTCGCGTCCGTCGCGCCGGTGAGCATGTCGTTCACGACGCCCGCCGTCACGAGCAGCGTGACGGAGACGGCGAGCGAGAGCACCGCGACGCGCGCCTTGCTGGAGGACACCAGCAGGGTGCGGCGGGCGAGGAAGGCGGGGACGCCCCCGAGCCGCGCCGCGAGGCCGCGCGGCCGCGAGCCGTCGGGGGAGAGGTCGTCTGCGGGGCGGGTCCGCCGGGCAAAGACGCGGCGCAGCCTCCTGCTCGGGCGGACGTCGGCCGACTGCCGGATGGCGTCCACGGCCGAGACGCGACTGGCGCGCACGGCGGGGACCATCGCGCTCACCACCAGCGTGAGCGAGGCGAGAAGGACAGTGAGCGCCACGCTCCACGGGCTCACGACGAGCGTCACCGCAGAGTCGGTGCCGACCATGCGCGCCCAGCCCTCGCCCGTTACGGCGAAGGCGACCGCGGCGCCCGCGATCCCGATGGCAACGCCGAGCGGGATGCCGACGGCCCCGAGCACGCCCGCCTCGACAAAGACCGTGCGCCTGAGCTGTCGCCTCGAGGCGCCGAGCGAGGAGAGCAGGCCGAACTGGCGCGTGCGCTCGGAGACGGAGATGGTGAAGGCGTTCGAGATGAGCGAGACCGCCGCGACCACGATCACCACGGCGAGGGTTGCGGCGAACATGGCGAGGGTGTCGAAGATCAGCCGGTCGCCGCCGAGCCCCTGGTAGGTGAGCAGGCCCCCGTTGAGGACCGACGCGCGATCTCCCCCGGCGGGACGCAGCCGCTCGACGAGTTCGTCGAGCTCCTCTCGGCTCGAGCACGAGGTGGAGAAGTACGCGTTGGTGCGCGGCAGGGCCGCCCCTCCGGTCTGGTCGGGGCTCACGTAGCCGATGTAGCCCGGGATGGTCCAGTCGGGCTCGACGAAGCCGACCACGGTGTAGGTGCGCGGCGCGCTGACGCCCTCGAGGGTCTCGGAGATCTGGCCCTGCCCCACGTCCGCGGTGCCGTCCGCGTCCGTCCCGTAGACGACTCTCCGGTACATGACGCCGCTCTCGGCGCCCACCTCGTCGTCCGAGCCGTCCTCGTAGCGCTGGACGCGCCGGCCAAGCGAGAGCGTGAGCTGGGAGCCGAGCTCGAGCGGACCGTCGGCGACCACGCCGGCGTCGATTCCTGGGAGCTCGGAGGCGCCGGGCGTGAGCTCGATGCCGCGCAGGTTCGAGGTGAGCGCGATCTCGCCGTCCTTCTCGGGAAGTCGGCCCGACGTGACGGAGGGGGCGAGGAGGACCTCGTAGGCGTCGTCGCCCATGGCGCGAGCGGTGCCGCCCTGCTCCACCGGGAGGCCCAGCACCGAGAGGTAGGTGCCGTTGCGCTCGGCGTCGCTCGCGGAGAAGGCGGCCGAGCCCAGGTCCCGCTGGGTCGCGAGGCGGTCGAGGAGGTCTCCGGCGACGTCGCGGAGGCTCTGGAGCTCGGCGTCGTCGGTCGCGGGGAACTTGACCTGCCAGACGCCGTCCGTCTCGCGGCTCTGGTTGGCGAGCCCCGCCTGCAGGCTCGTGACGCTCGCGAGCACGGCCATGAGCAGGCCGGTCGCAAGGGCGATGCCCACCACGGTCACGGCGGTGCGAACGCGGTTGGCCGCGAGCGAGCGCAACGTGAAGCGGGCGAACACGGATGATGAAAAGGGACTGTCCCTTTTCATCAGAGCACCTCCGAGCGCAGGGCCTCGACCACGCCGGTGGCGCCGCAGCGGCGCAGGGCGTACGTCACGCTCACGGCGATCACGACGAGCACCGCCGCCACGGAGAGTCCGATCTGCGGCCAGGGCAGCGCAAATTCGTAGGTGGAGTAGGAGAGCGCCATGGCCTCGTACAGCCCCACGTTGGCGACGAGCGCCAGCGCAAAGCCGAGCGCAAGGCCGCGCAGGGCGTAGCTTGTGCACTCGTAGGCGATCATGCGGCGGAAGGCGCGCCCGTACATGCCGATGGACCTGAGCACGGCGAACTCGCGGCGGCGCAGGATGAGGGCGTTGGCGAGCGTGTTGAAGACGTTGGTCACGGCGATGAGGCCGGTGATGGCGGCGAAGCAGTAGATGAAGGTGTTCACGGCGGTGGCCATGAGGCGCGACTGCAGCTTGCCCTCGGCGACGTTGGTGTAGGTGACGTCGAGCGCGGGGTGGTCCGCCGCGATCTTCTCGATCTCGTCCTGGGCGTCCGAGGCGCGCACGGCGTCGCCGTCCGTGGAGAGCGAGCAGCTCGCGCGCAGGTAGCCCATGGTGTCGGCGAGCTCGATGGCCGAGGCGGGCAGGACGAGCTGGAGGCTGCCGCTCAGGCTCACGCCCACGGGGGCGTGGTCGGCGAGCGCACCCACCTCGATCTGTTGCTCGCGGGCGACGGCCTGGTCGAGGGGCAGCGCCTGCTCGTTGCCGGAGTCATCGTAGTAGTAGGCCTCGGGCCGTCCGTCCGCGCCGTCGCGCAGACCGTCGGCGAAGCGCCCGTCGAGGTCGGCGAACTCGAGCGACGTCAGCGCGCCGCCGGCGGAGAGCGGGGCGAGGCGCGCGTAGGTCTCGTCGCCGCGGACGGTGTAGGCGTTCACCGCCACGGCGCGCGGGTGCGCCGGGTCGCAGAACTCGTCGCGCGAGAGGCCCAGCTCGTCGACGTAGGACGCCCAGCTGGCGTCGTCCAGGAACGCCACGTTGGCCTGGCCGTACCACGAGCCGTCCGCAAGGCGCGTCGGGCTGCCCTCGAGCCCCTCGGCGTCGTCCGCGACCATGCCCGCGGGGAGAAGGACCTCGGCGACGTAGCTCGTGAGGTAGCCGTTGGGGTGCGCCCCGTCGACGTCCTTGACCTCGTCATAGAAGCTGGCGAGCTCCTTCTGCATGCCGGGCCCGTCCACGCGGCCGTCGGCGAGCGCGAGCGTCTGGTCCGCCCCGGCGCCGGTGGCGTCGACGTAGAGCACGAGATCCTGGCCCGCCATGGTGTCGACGGAGGTCTCGGTGGCGTAGCCCATGACGTCGGCGATCGAGCCGGAGGTGACGAGCAGGGCCACGGAGACGGCGAGCGCGGCCACGGTGACGCGCCCCTTCGAGGAGCTGCGGGAGAGGTTGCGGTGCGCCACGAAGCCGGGGACGCCGAAGAGCCGCCCCGCGAGGCCGAGCGAGCGAACGGCGCCCGCGCCCTCGTGCCGTCCGGCGGGGAGGGCCGGACGGCGGGTCCTTCTCGCCCGGCGCCCGAGGTGCACGTCCTGCGTCTGGCGGATGGCGTCGACGGCGGAGACCCGGCTCGCGCGGATCGCGGGGACCCAGGCGCTCGCGAGCAGCGTGACGAGGCCGAGAAGGGCGGCGACGAGCAGGCCTGCGGGGCTCACCACCACGGTGGCCGCCGCCCCGCCGCCGGCGAGCGCCGCGAGGCCCTCGCCCACGAGGCCAAAGACCACGTAGCAGCCGGCGAGGCCGAGCACGAGGCCCGCGGGGATGCCCGCGGCGCCGATCACGAGCGCCTCCACGAGCACGGTGCGGCGGAGCTGCCGGCGGCTCGCGCCGAGGGAGGAGAGCAGTCCGAACTGACGGGTGCGCTCGGCCACGGAGATGGCGAAGCTGTTGTAGACGAGCGAGATGCCGGCCACGACCACCACGGCGGCGAGGATGCCCGCGATCTGGTAGAGCGTGTTCCAGATGGCGGTGTCCGGCGTGGCGCCCATCCAGCGGATGAGGGAGGTGTGCACGGAGGTGCCGTACTCGGCCTCGTTGGCGTTGGCGAGCCCGTTCGCCACGTCCGCGGCCTTGGCCGGGTCGGCGGTGCGGAAGACCGCGGAGGCCCAGGTGGCCGCGGAGTCGTCCGAGAGCGCGCCGGCGAGGGCGCTGCCGTCGTCGTAGACGTAGGCGCTGTTGCCCTGGAGCGCCATGGTGCTCGAGAAGCCGTAGGAGCGGTAGAAGCCCACGACGGTGACCTCGATGCTTCCGAGGTCGGCGGAGAAGGACTCGCGCTGCGTGGTCTCGACCACGTAGCTGCCGTTGACGGAGGTGGCCGTGTAGGTGCTTCCGTCGTCGAGGTTCTCCACGGTGCGTGTGCCGAGGTCCAGCGTGACGGTGCTGCCCAGCGTGATGGCGCCGCCGTCCGCGGTGGAGAGCCCGCAGGGGGCGAGCTCGACGTTCTGCAGGTAGTGGGGGAGGACGACCTCGCCCGCGGCCTCGGGCGCGCGGCCGGCCACGAGCTCGGGCGCCTGGAGGAGCGGCTCGTCGGCGTCGCTGCCGGTGCCGGCGGCCGGCCAGGTCTTGGCGTAGAGGTAGGGCCCGAAGAGGCTGCTGTTGTCCTCGCCGAGCGAGACGGTGCCCAGGTCGGTGACGGCGGTCCAGTCCGTGACCTCCGGGTCTTCCTCAAGCTGCTCGAGGCCCTGCTCGGTGATGCCGGCCGCCTCCGCGTACCACCAGCCCTCGTCGGCCGCGGTGCGCTCGACGAGCATGTTGGAGAGCGAGGCCACGCTCGTGAGCACGGCGGCGATGAGGGCCACCGAGAGCGCCACGCCCATGACCGAGACCACGGTCCGCACCCGGTTGGCCGCGAGCGAGCGCAGCGTGAACCGCACGAACACGGACCGCGCGGGCCCTCCCGCGCGCCGCGGCGCCAGGTTCTTCTCGCCCGGGTCGTGCCTGTGGGCGGCCATGTTAGCTCACCCTCGTGTCGGAGGCGATGCGGCCGTCCTCGAGCGCGATCACGCGGTCGGCCGTGAGCGCGATGTCCTCGTCGTGCGTGATCACGATGAGCGTCTGGCCGAGCTCGCGGTTGGACTTGCGCAGCAGGGCCATGATGTCGGCGGAGTTCTTGGAGTCGAGGTTGCCCGTGGGCTCGTCGGCGAGCACCACGGCCGGCGCGTTCATGAGCGCGCGCCCGATGGCCACGCGCTGCTGCTGGCCGCCGGAGAGCTGGTTGGGGAGGTGGTGCTCGCGCCCCTCGAGGCCGAGCACGTGGAGCATGTTGGCGAGGCGCTTCTCGTTGACCGCCCGACCGTCCATGAGTACGGGCAGGCACATGTTCTCCACCACGTCGAGCACCGGCACGAGGTTGTAGAACTGATACACCAGGCCCACCTCGCGCCGACGGAAGACCGCGAGCTGCTCGTCGGTGCGTTGGAAGACGTCCTCGCCGTTCAGGCGCACGGTGCCGGAGGTTGGCCGGTCCACGCCGCCGATCATGTGCAGCAGGGTCGACTTGCCGGAGCCCGAGCTGCCGATGATGGCCACGAACTCGCCCGCTGCCACCGTGAAGCTCACGTCGTCGAGCGCACGCACGGCCGTGTCGCCGCTGCCGTAGGTCTTGGTGAGGCGCTCAATCTGAAGGATGTCCATGCTGCCTCCTCGTTCTTTTCGTCAATTCTATGATGGGGGAGGCGGCCTGCGCGGCCGTGACGCGCGGGTGACTGATTCGTCACGCTGGACGCGTCGCCGCCGCGAGCCGAGTCGCGAGGGTATGTACAGTGGCCCCTTAGGGTATGTACACCCGCCGGTTTTTGGTTGGTTGCAAACGCGCAGGTAGATGAGCTGCCGAGAAGAACCCGTGCCTCGAAGCGGTGTACATACCCTCGTGGGGTGGTGTACACACCCTCTCGGGCCTGGACCGGCGGCCGGAGTCGGGCGAACCCGGAAGCCGCCCTACACCACGGCCTTGAAGAACACGACGTCGAAGCACGCGCCGCCGGTCGGGATGTTGCCCGCGCGGATGGTGCCGCCCTGGGCGGTGACGAGGCTCTTGGCGAGCGCAAGGCCAATCCCCACGCCCGTGGGGTCGACCTCGGAGCCTGCGCCGGCGGGCCGCGCGTCCCTCTCGCCCCCGCGATAGAAGCGCTCGAAGACATGCGGCAGGTCCTCCGGGGCGATGCCGGGCCCGGTGTCCTCCACGCGGAGTCGGAACGCAAGCGCGTCCTCCGCGCAGCTCACGCGCACCTCTCCGCCTGCCGGCGTGTGCTCGAGGCAGTTCTTGAGCACGTTCTCGAGCGCCTCGGCCGTCCACGAGAGGTCTCCCTCGAAGCCGGCGCCCGGCGCGGCGTCCACCGCCAGGCGCACGTCGGCGAGGTCGAAGGCCACGGCCAGCGGCTCGGCCGCGCGCGCGACGAGCTCGGCGCCGTCCACGTGCGCCCGCGCGAAGCTCACCACGCCCGCGTCGATGCGGGCGAGCTTGAGCAGGGAGGAGACGAGCCATTCCACACGGTCCTCGAGGCGCTCCATCGTCCGGAGCCGCTCGACCTGCTCCGCATGCGCGCCGTCGGCAACGAGCTCGCGCCGGGCGAGCGAGGTCATGAGCGCAAGCGAGGTCAGCGGGGTCTTGAGCTGGTGCGATATGTCGGCCAGGGCGTCGGCCAGGGCGTTCTTCTCGTGCTCGAGGTCCTCGTTGGCAAGGGCCAGGCGGTTGCACATCTTGTCGAGCTCCGAGGCCAGGATTGCGATCTCGCCCTCGCGCATGCGCTCGAAGCTCACGTCACGTGCGCCGTGCAGGATGTCGTCCACCTGCGCCGCCATGCGCGCGAGCGCCCGGTGGCGCGCTCGCGTGGCCGAGAGCCATATGAGAAGCAGGGCCGCCGCCGTGCCCGCGACGCACGCCGCGGCGCCGGACCCCGCGAGCCGCCACGCAAGGAGCGCACCCGCCGCGCCCATGACGAGGGACGCGACGAGCGGTCGCCTGACCTCACGGTTGCGCAAGAGCACGGCCGCCCCCTAGCCCTCGTCGCCCGCGCGATAGCCCAGGCCGCGCACCGTGACGATGAGCGAGGGCTCCGCGGGGTCGTCCTCGAGCTTGTCGCGCAGGCGCTTGATGTAGACCGAGAGCGTGTTCTCCTCAACGTAGGCGCCCGCGTCGTCCCAGAGGGCCTCGCGCATCATGTCGCGCGTGACCAGGCGTCCCGCGTTCTTGGCGAACAGAAGGAGCAGGCGGTACTCGAGGGCGGAGAGCACGACCTCGCGGCCGTCCTTCTCGACGTGCGCGCGGTCCGGGTCGATGGTGACGCGGCCCAGCCGCAGGACGGCGCGCTCGGGCCGAGCGCGGCGGATCGCCGCCTGGATGCGCGCCACGAGCTCGCGCGGGCGGAAGGGCTTGGCCACGTAGTCGTCGGCCCCCATCGAGAGGCCGGTCACGGTGTTGAGCTCGTCGTCGGCCGCGGTGAGAAAGATCACGGGAACGCTCGGGGTGACGGACTTGATGGCGTTGCACACCGCAAACCCGTTGCCCTGCGCGAGCGTCAGGTCCACGAGTGCGAGCGCGTATTCGGTCCCGTGCGCCGTGGCCAGGGCGACGGCTCCCGTCTGGGTGGGGGAGGAGTCGACGACAAAGCCCTCGTTGGCCAGAAGCTCCGAGAGGCCCTCCACGATCAGCGGGTCGTCCTCGGCGAGCAGTATGCGGAGCTGATGCATGGTCCTCCCTTCGTCGTGCCTTGAGTATAGGGGCCGAGACGGGTGCGGTCCCGTGACGCTTTCGTCACGCGGGCGCCCTCATGCGACGCGACACGCCTCTCGGGCGGGGCGGCGCAGGATGGCGCGCGCGGCCGCCTCGTCGGGGTACGCGCGGGAGAGGAGCTCGTGGAACCGTGCGTCGTGGCTCGGCTCCAGGAGGTGCGTGAGCTCGTGGGCCACGACGTAGTCGAGGCAGGTCGGCGGGAAGGCGGCAAGCCGCACGTTGACGCGGATGCGCCCGGTGCGCGGCGTGCACGACCCCCAGCGCGTCTTCATGTCGCGAAGCTGCCAGCCGCTCGCCCGAACGTCGAGCGCCGCCTCCATGCGCGCCGCGACCTCGGGCAGCCGTGCCGCAAGCTCGGCGCGGTAGAGCTCGTCGGGGGAGGAGCCTGTGGGAAGCGCCGCGAGCTCGCCCCAGAGCGGGATCAGCCCGTCGCACGGCTTCGCGTCGCGCTCCGTCCGGCGCGCGACGTGCTCGCGCAGCCACGTCTCGTGCTCGTCGAGGAAGCGCTGCGCCTCCGCGAGCGGGCAGCGCCAGGGGACGCTCAGATGCGCCGACCCGTCCGCGCGCACCCGCAGGTTGAGTCGTCGCACGCGCTTGCGCTCCACCTCGACGGGGATGCTGCCCGCCTGAAGCGTGTATGTCCTCCCGGCATTCATGCGGGCATTGTAGCGCGCCCTCCGGAATCGGGCCCCGTCGGGCCCGACGATCGCGCCGCGCGAGGGGGTGGGGTGCACTTTTGACGTTCAGTCCATATTGGAGCGACCGGCTCGACAAAATCTCGCTTCGATCCATGGTTTTCTGGGCCCGATGGCCGGCCAATGATCAATAAAATGTATGAAATTAACGGCCCACATTATGGACCGGCCTCGAGTCGGCTTAAGGACGCCCAAATCGCATGGATCGAAGCGAGGTTTTGTCGGAGCGTCGCCGACAAAATGGATCGAACGCGGATTTTGCATGGCCTGCGCGCGCCGTGCGTCCTCGGCGAGGCAGTTTAGGCCGTTTGGGACTGCCCCGGGGCCCGTTTGGGTACCATGTGATGGTTTATGGCCGTCTGGAGGACCCATGCTCGAGCTCAAGGACATCTGCAAGCGCTACGTGACGGACTCGTTCACCCAGGTTGCGCTCGACCACGTCTCCGTCGCCTTCCGCGACAACGAGTTCGTGGCCGTGCTCGGCCCCTCGGGCTCCGGCAAGACCACGATGCTCAACATCGTGGGCGGCCTCGATCACTTTGACGACGGCGACCTCGTCATCGACGGCATCTCCACCCGCGAGTACCGCGACCGGGACTGGGACACCTACCGCAACAACCGCATCGGCTTCGTGTTCCAGAGCTACAACCTCATCCCGCACCAGACGATCCTCGCCAACGTGGAGCTCGCGCTCACGCTCTCGGGCGTGGGCCGCGCCGAGCGCCGTCGCCGGGCCCTGGACGCCCTCGCGCGCGTGGGCCTCGCCGACCATGTGAACAAGCGCCCGAGTCAGCTCTCCGGCGGCCAGATGCAGCGCGTCGCCATCGCGCGCGCCCTGATCAACGACCCGGAGATCCTGCTCGCCGACGAGCCCACGGGCGCCCTCGACTCCGCCACCTCGGTCCAGGTCATGGACCTCCTCAAAGAGGTCGCCCAGGACCGGCTCGTCGTCATGGTCACGCACAACCCCGAGCTCGCGCGCCAGTACGCCACCCGCATCGTAGAGCTGCGCGACGGCCGCATCACCGCGGACTCCGACCCGCTCGACCCCGACGCGGTCCCGCGCCGCGAGGCCAAGCGGGCGCGCCGCACCTCTATGAGCTTCCTCACGGCGCTCGGGCTCTCGTTCAACAACCTCATGACCAAGAAGGGCCGCACCATCATGACGGCCTTCGCGGGCTCGATCGGTATCATCGGCATCGCGGCGATCCTCGCCCTCGCAAACGGCGTGAACGGCTACATCGCCAAGGTCGAGGAGGACACCCTCTCGAGCTACCCGCTCTCCATCTCCAAGCAGAGCATGGACCTCTCCGGCATGCTCACCGCAGACGGCGGCTCGGACGCGGAGAGCGCCGGCGATGACGACCCCGACCAGATCCCCGAGTTCATGATGCTCACGGACATGTTCGCCTCCGTGGGCTCCAACGACCTCTCCGGGCTCAAGTCCTACCTCGAGGCCAACCCCGACGACCTGGACGGCTACGTCAACGCCATCCAGTACGACTACGGGCTCACGCCGCTCGTCTTCGAGGCGGACACCTCCGACGGGCCGGTCCAGCTCAACCCCAACGCGCTCGGGTCGACGATGACCGGCGGCGCCTCTGGCACGGCCATGGCCGGCATGTCGACCGGCGGCATGTCCGTCTTCAACGAGATGATCGACGACCAGGAGCTCCTCGAGTCCCAGTACGACGTCGTCGCCGGCCGCTGGGCAACGCAGGCCGACGAGTGCGTGCTCGTGCTCACGCAGAGCGGGCGCATCTCGGACTACACGCTCTACGGCATCGGCGTGCTCGACCCCGCCGAGCTCACCCAGATGGTGACGACGGCCATGAGCGGCACGGCGGGGGAGACCGACATCGAGCACGAGGAGGTCGACTTCACCTACGACGACGCCCTCGCCCTCTCCTTCAAGGTGATCAGCCCCGCCGACGAGTACCGCGCCAACGCCGAGACCGGCGGCTGGACGGACATGTCCTCGGACGAGCAGTTCATGGTCGAGGTGGTGCAAAACGGTCTGGACCTGCACGTGGTGGGCGTCGTGCGTCCCAACGAGTCCTCCGACGCCAAGGCGCTCTCCGCTGGCATCGCCTACACCCACGGCCTCACCGAGGCCCTCATGGAGCGCGCGGCGGGCTCCGAGATCGTCCGGCAGCAGCTCGCCAACCCCGAGACCGACGTCTTCACCGGCAAGAGCTTTTCCACGCTCCAGGAGGAGGCCCGCAAGGGCGTGGACCTAGAGAGCCTCTTTACGGTGGACGAGCAGCGCCTGCGTTCGGCCTTCTCCTTCGACACGAGCGGGCTCTCGGCAGCCTTCGACCCCTCCGGCATCGACCTCTCAGGCATCTCCGTCGACCTCTCGAGCGTGGCGAGCTCGGTCGACGTGGAGTCGCTCGTCGCCGGCGCCCCCTCGCCGGACTTCTCCTCGATCCTCGAGGAGGCCCTGACCGACCCGCCGGTCACCCTCGAGCAGCTCGAGGAGGCCGCGCGCCTGGGCGGGGAGCTCACGGGCGGCTTCGTCCGGTGGTGGGGCGAGAACGCGGGTGCCCTCGACCCGAACGACCCTGCCTTCGTCCAGAGTGTCGTCGACCTGCTTGGCCAGTATCTCGAGACCGAGGAGGCGCAGGCGCTCCTCGCCCAGATCGACGCGGTGGCGGGCCAGCCGGTTCGCGAGCGCGTGGAGAAGATCGTGTCCGACTACGTGTCGGGCGAGCTGGCGCCCTACCTCCAGTCCTTCCTCCAGAGCATGTCCTCGCAGATAGGATCTGCCATCTCCGCACAGCTCCAGAGCTCGATCTCCCAGGTCATGGCGAGCTACGCGAGCCAGGTGGCGGGTGGCCTCTCGAGCCTGAGGGACGCCTTCTCCGTGGACGCCGAGACGCTCGCGTCCTCCATCCACTTCAACATGGACGCCGAGGACCTGGCCTCGCTCATGGAGAGCTACGCCAACGCGAGCCAGCTCACCTACGACAACAACCTTCAGACGCTCGGCTACGCCACGGAGGGCGACCCGGCCGCGATCCAGATCTATCCCCGGGACTTCGAGGCCAAGGAGCGCGTGCTCGACGTCATCGAGGCCTACAACGACGAGCAGCGCGCCGCGGGCAACGACGACGCGGTGATCACCTACACCGACTACATGGGCGTCATCATGGGCAGCGTGACCGACATCGTGAACATGATCTCGCTCGTGCTCATCGCCTTCGTGAGCATCTCGCTCGTGGTGAGCTCGATCATGATCGGCATCATCACCTACATCTCGGTGCTCGAGCGCAAGAAGGAGATCGGCATCCTGCGCGCGATCGGCGCCTCGAAGGGCAACGTCGCGAGCGTGTTCAACGCCGAGACCTTCATCGAGGGGCTCATCTCGGGCGTCTTTGCCATCGTCATCGTGGTGGCGGTCTCCGTGCCCGTGAACGCGTGGGTGCTCGCGGACTTTGACGTCGAGAACATCATGAGCCTGCCGTGGACGTCGGCGGCCGTGCTGGTGGTCATCTCCGTCGCGCTGACGCTCGTGGCCGGCCTCATCCCGTCGAGCGCCGCCAGCCGTCGCGACCCCGTCGAGGCCCTGCGCAGCGAGTAGCGCGCTGCGGCGCCGTGACAATTGGGACAGGTTGGATTGTCACAGGCTTTCGGCGTGACAATCCAACCTGTCCCAATTGTCACGCCGCCGCAGGACTATGCTAGAGAGGTCGCGGACGAGAGGAGCGCACATGCTGCAGCGGGACTACATCCTGGAGATCGTGGGGCAGTTCGTTGAGGGGGTGTCCGACGCCTTTCGGCGGGCCGTCTCCGGCGACGTCACGGGCGCCGCGGACGTCGAGCGTCAGATCGGCGAGCTGCTCGACCTCGACGCCTCGACGGCGCTCGCCCTCGCGCCCGACTCGCTCGTGACGATGATGCTGCTCTCGGGCATGGGCGACTCCGTCGCGAGCTACGTGTGCTACGCCCTCGAGCGCCTGTCCGGGCTCTATGAGCGCGAGGGCGACGAGGACCTCGCCGGCCTGCGCCGCATCCAGGCCCGCGCCGTGGCGGAGTCGTTCAGCTGCGACCCCGCGGACGTCCCCGCCGAGCTCGCCGCCCTCGACGCCGAGCTCTTCTCGTAGCGCGGGCCGCCCCCATGGGCCGGTTCTTCTTTCTGAGCGACCGCGGCAACGCCGCCAACGAGGACTTCGCGCGCGCCACGGAGCGCTACGGCGTCGTCATCGACGGGGCGTCGGGCCTCGCCGGCGAGCCGCTCTTCCAGGACCGCTTTTCCACCAACGCGCAGTGGCTCGCCCATGCGGTGGGCGAGCGCGTCTGCGAGGCCCTGGACGCCGGCGCGGACGGTCGCGCGTCGCTCGAGGGCGCCGTCGCCGCGGCCCGCGCGGAGCTCGAGCGCGCGCTCGGAGGGCCCGTGGCGGGCATGGACCCGCTCGCCGTCCCCTCCGCGACGCTCGCCCTGGCCGTGGCCGGCCCCGGGACCGTCGAGCTCTACGGGCTCGGGGACTCGCCGCTTCTCGCCCTCACGCGCGACGGGCGCCTGCTCGTCTCGACCGACGAGGAGCTCGAGGCGCTCGACGCCCGGGCCGTGGCGCTCATGTCCGAGCGCGACCCGTGGGGCCGGCTCTCGGGCCCCGAGCGACGGCGGCTCGTCGACGACGTCATCCGCGCCAACCGGCTCCTGCGCAACGTCGAGGGCGGCTACTGGTGTCTCGACCCCACGGGCGACGGCCTCGCGCACCTGCGCCGCCTCTCGCTCCCGCGCGACGAGCTGTCCGCGGTGGCGGGCCTCACCGACGGGCTCTGGCGCGCCTTCGACCTCTTCGGCGTCGCCGACGCGGCCGCCGAGCTCGGCTCGCTCACGCCGCGGCGCGCCCGCGCGGTGCTCGCGCGCCTTCGCGAGCTCGAGGCAGACGACCCTGACTACCGGCGCTTCCCCCGCCTCAAGCGCTCCGACGACGCGAGCATGTTCTGGCTCGGGCTCTGAGCGCGGCGCGGGCCCGGAGCCCGCGCGCGGGGCGCTCGGCTACAATCAAGGGTCCAGCGAAGACAACTTCGGGCGAGAAGTTCGGGCGAGAAGAACGGCGAGAAGGACGGGGGCTGCCATGCGCTACGCGAGCATCGCGCTCGACATACCCACGCGCGCGCTCGACGGGACCTTCTCCTATGCCGTGCCCGAGGCGCTCGCGCAGGACGTGGCCGTCGGGGCCACGGTGCTCGTGTCCTTCTCGCATCGCCTGGCCGTCGGCTACGTGATGGGGGTGTCGGAGGAGGCGCCCGAGGGCGTCGACCCCGGCAGGCTGCTCCCCGTCGAGCAGGTCCTCGCGCCGCCGGCCTTCGACGAGGCGTCGGCGCGCCTCGCGTCCTGGATGGCGGGGGAGTACGCCTGCCCGCTCTGCGAGGCGGTGCGCCCGTTTCTGGCGCCCGGTCAGAAGGTGCGCGTCACCCGCCCCTCCGAGGACGCCCCCTGGGAGCTCGTCTGCGAGCGCGCCGGCGCGGTCGACGCCCGCTGGGCGGCGCTGACGCCCTCCGCCAACGACTACGTCCCGCCCCGCACGGCGTCGCGCCAGCGCGCCGTGATCGAGGCGCTCCGGCAGGGGCCGCAGCGCGTCTCGGAGCTCTCGGCCACCATCCCGGGCGCCTCGAGCGCCGTCTCCGCCCTCGCGCGGCGCGGCGTCGTCGCCGTCGAGACCCGGCGCGTCCTGCGCGGCGGCGAGGGCACCACGCTCTCCTCGGCGCAGGCCCCCCGACCCGATCGCCTTACCGCGGGGCAGCTCGCCGCCCTCTCCGCCATCGACGAGGCCCGCGAGGCGGCCCGCGGCGACGTGGTGCTCGTGGACGGCGTCACCGGCTCGGGCAAGACCGAGGTCTACCTCGCCGCCATCGAGCGCGCCCTCGCCGCCGGCCGCGGAGCGCTGGTCTTGGTGCCGGAGATCTCGCTCACGGCGCAGACCGTGGGACGCTTCCGCAGCCGCTTCGGTGACGACGTGGCGGTGCTCCACTCGCGCCTCTCGGCCGGCGAGCGCTTCGACCAGTGGGACCTCGTGCGCGCCGGGCGCGCCCGCGTGGTCGTGGGCGCGCGCTCGGCGCTCTTCGCCCCGCTCGCCGACCCCGGCCTCATCATCATCGACGAGGAGCACGAGGGCTCCTACAAGCAGGACAAGTCCCCGCGCTACCACGCCCGCGAGGTCGCGGCGCGCATGGCAGCCGAGCGCGGCTGCGCGCTCGTGCTGGGGTCGGCCACCCCCTCGCTCGAGAGCCTGCGGCGCTGCCGGGAGGGGGTCTTTCGCGACGCGCGCTGGAGGCGCGTCGAGATGCCCGAGCGACCCGCCGGGGCGGCGCTTCCCAGGGTCACGGTCGTCGACATGGCCGAGCAGTTCCGCGGGGGCGGGCGGTCGATCTTCTCGGCCCCGCTCGCCGAGGCCCTCAGGGGCGTGGCGCGGCGCCGCGAGAAGGCGGTGCTCATGCTCAACCGCCGCGGCTTCGCGAACTTCCTCATGTGTCGCGAGTGCGGCTGCGTGCCCGAGTGCCCGCACTGCTCCACGGCGCTCACCTATCACGAGCGAACCCACGCCCTCGTCTGCCACACCTGCGGGCGCGCCTGGCCCGTCCGCGCCTTCCCCGACCCCTCCACGAGCTGCCCCAGCTGTGGCAGCCGCTATCTCGCCGCCTTTGGCGTGGGCACCCAGCGCGTCGAGGACGAGCTCGCGATGCTTCTGCCCGAGGGCGTCGAGATCATCCGCATGGACGCGGACACCACGCGAGAGAAGGGCGCCCACCAGCGGCTGCTCGAGCGCTTCGACGCCGCAGAGTGCGCCGTGCTCGTGGGCACGCAGATGATCGCCAAGGGGCTCGACTTCCCCGAGGTCACGCTCGTGGGCGTCGTCAACGCCGACACCATGCTCAAGCTGCCGGACTTCCGCGCCGCCGAGCGCACCTACGACCTGCTCGAGCAGGTGGCGGGGCGCGCTGGGCGCGGGGGGCGCCCGGGCGAGGTCATCGTGCAGACCTACTGGGCGACGCACCCCGCCATGCGGGCGGTGGCCGCCCACGACCGCGCCGTCTTCCTCGACGCCGAGCTCGCCGAGCGCGCCGAGGCCTCCTACCCGCCCTTCTCGCGCCTCTCCAACGTCGTGGTCTGGGGCCGCTCCGAGCGCGGCGTCCGCGCCGCGACCGACGAGCTCGCCCGCGCCGTGCGCGAGCGGCTGGGGGAGGCGCCCGGCTGGGAGGTCCTGGGCCCCGCGGACTGCGTGAAGGCCCGGGTGAAGGACCAGACGCGGCGCCACCTCATGGTCAAGGCGCCCGTCGACGCGGACCCCGGCGCGCTTCTCGGCGCGTGCGTGGGCTCGCTCGGGCGGCTTCGGGGTATTAACATTGCAGTGGACATCGACGCCTACGACATGCTGTAGGTAGACCCGGCCTGTGCCGGGAAGGAGGAACCATGAACGAGCTCAAGCAGATCGTGCTCTCGCCGGACCCGCGCCTGTCCCAGGAGTGCGCCCCGGTCGAGAAGATCGACGACGAGGTGCGCGCGCTCGCCAAGCGCATGCTCAAGATCATGTACGCCGCCGAGGGCTGCGGCCTGGCGGGTCCGCAGATCGGCGAGATGCGCCAGATCGTGGTCATCGACGTCGACTACGCCGGGCGCGGCAGCAAGAAGAACCCCTACGTGCTCATCAACCCCCGCGTCATCACGGCCGACGGCCCTGAGAAGGAGGGCTCCGAGGGGTGCCTGTCCTTCCCAGGCGTGAGCGTCAAGGTGAGCCGCCCGAGCCACGTGGTGGTGCAGGCGCTCGACCTCGACGGCGACCTCATGCAGTACGAGGCCGAGGGCGACCTCATGGCCGTGTGCCTGCAGCACGAGATCGACCACGTCCACGGCGTGACGATGTTCGACCACCTCACCCCGATGCGCCGCGCCGAGGCCGAGCGCGAGTACCAGGAGGCCCTCGCCTCCGGCGCCAAGCCGGGCGAGACCGAGGTCGCGGAGTAGGGGGCGCCCATGACGGACGAGAAGAGCGGGCGGGTCGCCGACGATCGCCGGCTGCGCGTGGTCTTCATGGGCACGCCCGACTTCGCGGTGCCCTCCCTCGAGGCGCTCGCCGCGGCGCACGACGTGACGCTCGCGCTCACGCGCCCCGACGCCGTGCGTGGCCGCGGCCGCGCGCTCGTGCCGTCGCCGGTGAAGGAGCGCGCCCTCGAGCTGGGGCTGCCCGTGCTTGAGACGTCGCGCGTGACGCCCGAGGTCATGGAGGCCCTGCGCGCCGCCGCTCCCGACGTGATCTGCGTGGCCGCCTACGGCTGCATCCTGCCCGACGAGGTACTCGGCCTCGCGCCCGCGGGCTGCGTGAACGTGCACGCGTCGCTGCTGCCGCGCTGGCGCGGGGCGGCGCCGATCCAGCGCTCGATCCTCGCCGGGGACGCCGAGACCGGCGTCTCCATCATGCGGATCGGCCACGGCGTGGACACGGGCGCCTTTTGCGCGCAGGCCTCCACTCCGGTGGGCGAGAAGAGCGCCGAGGAGCTCACTTCCGAGCTCGCGTGCATGGGCGCAGAGCTGCTCGTCGAGACGCTGCCCGCGGTGATGGACGGGACGGCGGAATGGGTCGAGCAGGACGAGGCGCTCGTGACGCACGCCGCCAAGATCGAGAAGTCCGAGCTCGCCCTCGACCCCGCGGACGCCGCGCGGGACAACGCCCTGCGCGTACAGGCGTCGGGAGACACCGCGCCGGCGCGCTGCGTCGTGGCTGGCCGCGGCGTGCGCGTCTGCGCCGCCCGCGCGACCGCGCCCGGCCCTGCCGCGGGCGAGGTCTCCGTCGCGCGCGGCCGCGTGCTGCTCGGCTGCGCCGACGGGGCGCTCGAGCTCGCTCGCGTCAAGCCTGACGGCAAGCGTGAGATGGACGCCTCCGCCTGGGCGGCTGGGCTTCGCGGCGACGGCATCCGCTGGGAGCGCGTCTAGATGGCGCGCGCCACGGCGGCAAGGAGCCTCGCGCTCTTCCTGCTGGGGGAGCGGAGGCGCCGCGACGCGCGCGCACGCGACCTGCTGCGCGGCTCGTCGGAGCTCGACGCGCTGGCGGAGCGCGACCGCGGCCTCGTGACGCGCCTCGTGCTCGGGGCCACCGCCGCCAGCGGCGCGCTCGACGCCGCGATCGACGCACACCTTCGCCGCGGCGCCCGTCTGGAGCCGCGCGTGCGCGACGCCCTGAGGCTCGCCGCCTTCGAGCTCCTGTACCTCGACGGCCGCGCCGACGTCTGCGTGAGCCAGGGCGTCGAGCTCGTGCGCGGCGTCGCGCCGCGCGCCGCCGGGCTCGCAAACGCCGTGCTGAGGCGGGTGGCGGAGGAGGACGCGCCTGCGCTGGGGGCCGCGCGCAGGCGCGTCTCAGAGGGGACCTTCGACGCCTCTGACCTCGCGCTCGTCGGTGCCCTGCCCGAGTGGCTCTGTTCGGCCGCGCTCGTCTCCCTCGGCCGCGACGGGGCCGCCGCCTGGGCGGCGGGCGCGCTCGAGCCCGTCGGCTCCTGGGTGGCCTCCAATCGCGCCCGTGCGGAAGCGGGGCAGTCCCCTCTTCGCGCGCTGCGGGAGGCGGGCTGCGACCCCGAGCCGGGGCCGCTGCCGGGATCGTTTCTGCTGGGCTCGCCGTCGCGCCTCGCGTCCTCCGGCCTCGTCGAGCGCGTGCGCGTCATCCCGTGCGACCTCGCCGCCCAGGAGGTCGCGCTCGCCGCGGCGCCCGCGCCCGGGAGCCGCGTCCTCGAGGTCGGGCAGGGGCGCGGCACCAAGACGTTGCTGCTCGAGGGCGCCGCCTGCGCCGCGGGCGGTCCGTGCGAGATCGTCGCCGTCGAGGTCGGCCCGCGCAAGTCGGAGCTCGCGGCGCGCCGCATGGAGGCGGCGGGCGTCGCCGGCCACGTGCGCTGCGTCTGCGCCGACGGCCGCGCGCTCGGAGACGAGCTGGGCCTCTTTGACCTCGTCTTTCTCGACGCGCCCTGCACCGGCACGGGCACGCTCGCGCGCCATCCCGAGATCGCGTGGTCGCTTTCGCCGGATGCCGCGCACGAGCTCGCCGCCCTGCAGCGCGAGCTTCTCGCATCCGCCGCGAGACGCGTGGCGCCGGGCGGGCGCCTGGTCTACGCGACCTGCTCGGTCCTCGCCGAGGAGGACGAGCGCGTGGTCGAGGCGCTTCTCGCCTGTCCCGCGGGGGAGGGCCTCGAGCTCGTGCGGGCCGGCAGGACGCCGCTGCGCCCCGGCTGCGACACGCACTTCCACGCCGAGCTCCGTCGCGTCAGCTAGCGCGCTGTCGTCAAGGGGGCTGCCGAGAGGGGCGCGCCCTCAGCCGGCGAGCCCCTCCCAGCCCTCAATCGCGGCGTCCGCCTCGCGGGCGAGCTCGCCCCAGGGCTGGCGCGGGTCCTCGCTGCGCACGGCGACGGCGCGCATCCCCGCCCGGTGCGCGGAGAGCGTGCCGGCCAGGATGTCCTCGAAGACCGCGCATCCCTCCGGGCGCGCCCCCAGCCTCCGGGCGGCCTCGAGGTAGATGTCGGGGTGGTCCTTGCCGCGCGCGACCTCGCGTCCGCAGACGACCTCGTCGAAGAGGTCGCACACGTCCACATGCCGCATCGCCCCCAGGACGTGCGGGTCGTTGGTGGTCGCCAGCGCGAGCGGGATCCCCGCCGCGCGCAGGGCGCGCAGGTAGCCCTCGGCCCCCGGGCGCAGGCGGACCTCGGTCTCGTAGAGCGCGGCGCCGAGGCGGTTCCACTCGTCGACGATGTCGGAGACCTCGTCCTTCAGGCGGTAGCGCTCCACGCACCACTGGGCGCCCGCGGCAAACCCGAGGGTCGCGAGCATGACCGAGGCGTCCTCGTCAAACTCGAGGCCGCGGGAGGAGAAGAAGATCTCGTCGACCCGACGCCACAGGTGCCAGGTCTCCGCGAGCGTCCCGTCGAAGTCAAAGATCGCGGCCGAGAAGGACGGCGGCCAGAGTCGCACGGTCGTCATGCCCCCATCACCGGTCCGGCTCCTCCTCGAGCGAGCGGTAGACGCCGTAGGTCACGTCGTCGCGCGCGACGGTGCACAGCGCCCTCACGAGGCTGCGCGCGACGCCGAAGAGCTCGGCGTCGGTGGCGGCGCGGGCGGCGTCGAGCAGCGTTGTCATGACCTCCTCCGTGGGCGCGAGCGGGATGCCCGCCGCGACGAGGACCGAGTCCGCCTGCTCGGGCGTGAGCTCGCCGCCGGCCGAGGCGCCCACGTGCCCGATGAGCGCGACGACGGCGAGCCCGGCGACGAGGGCGGGCGCGCCGAGGTGGCGGGTCGCGCGCTGGTAGCACGCCTGGGCCGCGAGCACGCGCCCGCGCTGCCACTGGAGCTGGGCCATCTGCAGATAGCCCACGCCCACCGACTCCGCGTCGTGGGCGAACGAGAGGAGCCGGGCGAGCTCCTGCTCGGCGCCGTCGAGGTCGCCCGCGGCCTCGAGGCACTGGGCGAGGTTGATCGTCGCCTGCGTGGAGACCGGGGACACCTCGCTCGCGCGCCGCGCGTGGGCGAGCGCGTCCTCGGCGCGGCCGCGCGCGAGGTCGCAGACGGCGGCGATCGTGTGCGCCTCGGGATAGGAGGCGGGGACGAGCGCGACGCGAGCGCCGGGCGGGGCGACGAGGCGGTTGTAGATGACGCGCTCGGCGTAGGAGCCAAAGGAGAGCCAGCGGGTCCCGTCCGCCCCGTCGAAGCTGCCGAGCCCGTCGACGGGCAGCAGCGCCTCCTCGGCGAGGCGTGCGGCGCCGTCGAGGTCGCGGGCGGCCAGGAGCTCGCGTGCGCGCCGCGTGCGGCGCGTGAGGTCGTCCCCCTCGACGAAGGCCTCCTCGATGGCGACGGGGTCGTCGGCGAGGGTCCCGGCGATCAGCGCGGTGACGCAGCGGTTGGCGGCGTCGACGACGTCGGCGCGCCCGGACGCGCGCGCGGCGCCGAGCAGCGCGCGGACGTTGGCCTCCGTGGAGCCCGAGAGCTCGCGGGAGAGCTCGCGCGCGACGGCGCGACGTGGCGTGGCTTCGTCGACGGCAAGCTCGCGCACCTGAGAGCACCCGAGCGCCGACGCCGCGGCGTCGGCGAGCCCGCGCTCCGAGAGCTCGGGCAGTTCGTGGCGGCTCGCGGGGCAGAGGAGTTCGTCATCGAGCGAGAAGCCCGGGGAGACGGGCGCCAGCGTGCGGTCACGCTCGTCGAGCGCGGCGCCCGCGTCGCGCAGCACGGCGAGAGGGTCGCGCACGTCGTCGAGGTCGAGCGACTCCACGAGGCCCCGCCCGAGGCGCGCCGAGTAGTAGCATGCGTGGCTCTTCGCGCCGTCGACGACGCCGGAGACCCAGACCTCGCGCAGCTGCGGGCACGCGGCGAGCGCATAGCCCGCGAGGAGCACGGCGAGACGGGCGTTGTAGTCGGTCGCGGCGCGACGGCGCATCTCGGAGGTGGCGGGCACGACGCCCAGGCCGTCGACGAAGGCGGTCTGCGGCCAGACGTCCGGGCTCACGAGGTCCACCTCGAACGCGGCGATCCCGAGGGCGACGTTGACCCGGAACCGCGCCGTGAGCCGGTGCGGGAGCCTGAGGGACTCGATACCCAGAGAGAGCGCCCGACGGACCTCCCACTCGCTCCGTGCGGGGGTCTCCGCCCGACCGGCGAGCTCGAGCGCCTGTGAGGTGATCGAGCGGGCGACGCGCTGCTCCACGCGGACGAGCTCCTCGATGGGAGCGTCGTTGACGTCGTCGATGACATGGCTCGCGAGCAGCGCGGCGTTGAGTGCGGCCTCGATGCGAAGGACCCGCGTCCGCGCGAGCTCCGGGACGCGCGGCTCGTCCACGCGCAGATAGAAGAGACCCGAGGCGCGCGGGCGCACGACGTGCATCGAGGGGAGGTCGACGTCGGTCTCGAGCAGTCCCGCCTCGACGAGCCTCGACGAGAGATGGACCTCGAGCGGGCTCGGTGGCAGCGTCTCGTCGCCGTCCGGCCGCGCGGACGCCTCGATGCGGGCGCGGACGTCGACGACGAAGCCGGCGAGAAGTGCCATCGGGTCGGGCGAGACCAGCAGCGTGTCAGAGAGCTCCTCGATGTCGAGCACGGTGGTGTTGCCGTCGCCCGCGCCCTCGGACGCGTCCGCGGCGGAGTCGACGGCGCCATCCTCGTCGTCGGTGCTCACGAGCGCCGCGAAGAGCCTGCCGAGCCTCCCGCGCTCGCCGTCGTTCGTCTCTGCCATGTCACCTCCCCTCGTCGGCCATCCCCTGCGGCACGCGGCTACTCGTCCTTCTCGGCCGGTCGCTTGCGACAGCCGTCGAGAATGCTGTTGCGGTGGCTGACGCGACGGATGAACAGGCCGCTTCTGAGCTTGGGCTCGAGCCAGGTCGACTTGGGGGGCATGAGGAGGCCGGCGTCGGAGACGGCCATGAGGTCGGCCATCGAGGTGGGGAAGAGCGTGAACGCCACGCCCCGCTCGCCCGCCCTGCGCTCGAGCTCGGCGGTGCCCTCGACGCCTCCCACGTAGTTCACGCGCGCGTCCTCGCGCGGGTCCCAGACGCCCAGGACGGGCCCGAGGACGCGGTCCTGGAGGATCGAGGCGTCGAGCGCGCCGGCCGGGTCGTCCGGGCGCTCGCCCACGTAGGCGAGCTCGCGCCACGCGCCGAAGGCGTACATCCCAAAGCGCCCGCGCTCGCCCGGCTCGAAGGGCTCCTCGCGCCGCGGGCCGACGAGCATCCCCGCGGCCTCGAGCGCCGCCACGAGGCCCGACTCGTCGAGGCCCGCCGTGTCGGCGACGACGCGATGATACGGCTCGACGGTGAGCTGGCTTGCGGGGAACAGGGCGCAGAGCAGGTAGTTGTATGCCTCCTCGCCCGAGTGCGCCTCGCCGCCCTCGGTGCGCATGCGGCGGCAGACGCGGGCGGCCGCCGCGGCGCGGTGGTGCCCGTCGACGATGTAGGCGCACGGCACGTAGGCAAACATCGCGCGGAAGCTCTCGACCGCGGCGGGCCGGGCGACGCGCCAGACCGTGTGGCGAACGCCCCGATCGTCGGTGAAGTCGTAGAGGGGGTCCGAGAGCTTGGCCGCCTCCACGAGCGCCTCCATGACGGGGTTGTCTCGGTAGGCGAGAAACACCGGGCCGGTCTGGCAGCCGGTTGCCTCGATGTGGCGGACGCGGTCGTCCTCCTTCTCGGGGCGAGTGAGCTCGTGGCGGCGGACGATGCCGTTGGCGTAGTCGTCGAGCGCGCAGGCCGCGACGATGCCGGTCTGCTCGCGACCGGCCCTCACGAGCCGGTAGAGGTAGTAGCAGGGCGTTCCGTCGCGCAGGAGCGTGCCGTCCGCCACGCGGGCGGCGAGCAGGTCGTGGGCGCGCCGGTAGACCTCGTCGGCGTACATGTCCTGCTCGGGCGGGAAGGTCGACTCGGGCCGCTCGACGGCGAGAAACGACGACGGGTGGGCGGCGACGAAGGCGCTCGCGGACCCGCGGTCAAAGACGTCGTAGGGAAGCGACGAGAACTCCGCCGCGGACTCGGGGCGCGGGCGGTAGCAGGTGATGGGCTCGGCGTGCATGGATCCTCCTCGCGGGTGACGATCGACCCATGATACCGCGAGCGTGTGTCGCTTGTGTTCCGACCGCCCGGCGGGCGCGCGGGCGGTCCCTCCCGGCGCCCGAGACGCCCCGCCCGCGCGGCGCGCCGGGAGCTGCCGGCGACAAGAACCCGGCGGTCGAGCGCGCCCCCGGGGCCGGGTCCGTGCTACGCTGGACCCGACGAGAGGAAGGGGGGCGCATGGCGCTCACGGGAGAGGACGTCACGGGCCGGCGGCTTGTGGTCTTTGACTTCGACGGCACGCTCGCCGACACGGTCGCGGGCATCTGCGCCACGGCGCGCACGGTCCTGAGGGCGCACGGCGTCCCGGAGCGCGAGCTCGAGCGCGTGCGACAGATCATCGGCCCGCCCTTCCCGCAGGCCTTCTCGCTCGTCTTCGGCCTCTCCGAGGACGAGGCGGCGCAGGTGACCGCCGAGTACCGCGCCATTTACCAGGACCTCGGCCTCAAGGGCTGGCCGCTCTACCCGGGCATGCGCGAGCTGCTCGAGGACCTGCGCGCATCGGGCCGCCGTCTCGCGGTGGCCTCCTCCAAGCGCGAGACGCTCGTGATCCGCGCGGTCGCGGACAACGGCATCTCGGATCTCTTTGACCTGGTGCTCGGCAAGACGAGCGACGAGCAGACGAGCAAGGCGCAGACCATCGCGCGCGTCGTCTCGGAGCTCGGCCTTCGAGCCTGCGACGCCGTCATGGTCGGCGACCGCCACCACGACGTCGACGCCGCGGCCGAGGTCGGCGTGGCCTGCGTGGGGGTCACCTACGGCGGGACCGCGGCGCCCGGCGAGCTCGAGGAGGCCGGGGCCTGCGCGGTGGCCGCCAGCGTCGACGAGCTGCGCCGCGTCCTTCTCGGCTGATCGCCGCCCCGCGCCCTGGTCGCGCCCGTCTCGCCCCGGGCGCCGCCGCCCACCGACGCCGGCGCGGCCTTCGCCTGTCGCCGAAATCACGCCTCAGCTAATGGGTAGAAGGGTCAGCATAGGGGGTGACGCGCCGGGCGTCTCCGGAACGAGAGAAAAGGAGCACACCATGTCTGAGTTCGATGTGACCGAGGGCCTGAAGAAGCTCTTCCTCGCGAGCGTGGGCGCCGTCGCCATGGGCGCCGAGAAGTCCCAGGAGGTCGTCGACGAGCTCGTCAAGAAGGGCGAGCTGACGGTCGAGCAGGGCAAGACGCTCAACCAGGAGCTCACCCGCAAGGCGCGCGAGGTCATCGACGGCACCGCCGAGAAGGCCCTGCGCTCCCGTCTCGAGGCCATGACGCCCGAGGAGCGCGCCGCCTACGCCGCCAAGGTGGCCGAGATCTCCGCCGACATCGACGCGCAGTCCGTGAAGGTCGACGTCGAGGAGAAGACCGAGGACGAGGCCGAGTAGGGGAGCCGCGTGACTGACGCACGACGGGACAGACGAGAGGACGACCGGGGTCGCGGCGAGAGCCCGGCCCCGCTTGACGTCGCGTGCGACGAGGGCGCAGCGGGCGCCGAGGAGGGCCAGGTCGCCGAGAAGGGACCCGAGGACGAGGAGGGCGAGGGCGCCGGGGAGGGACCCGAGGCCGGGGCCGCGTCCTTCTCGCCCGCCGAGACGCACTCCGGCGAGCCCCGTCGCTCTTGGGGACCGGTCATGGGGACCGAGCTGCCGCGCCGTCAGACGCCCACTACCGCCAAGTCGCCCGACGAGATCCTCGACGCCTGGTACGCCGCCGTGAAGAAGCGCGAGGGCCGTCGTGAGTCCGCCCAGACGATCGGCCTGCTTGGCGGCCGCTCGGCGGGCGCGGACGACTACGAGCTCTCGACCGCCTCCCGCCTCGCGCGCATCGGCGAGATGGTCAAGATAGTCCGCCGCTACGACATCTTCCACGGCCTCACGCCCGAGGGCCTGCGCAGCATGCTCGAGGAGCTGGGCCCCACCTTCGTCAAGGCCGGGCAGATCCTCTCCATGCGCTCCGAGATCCTCCCCGAGAGCTTCACGCGCGAGCTCGGCAAGCTCCGCACGAGCGTCGAGCCCATGGACCGCGAGACCGTGATCGAGGCCCTGCGCGCCGAGTACGAGACCCCGCTCGAGGACATCTTCGACGCCATCGACGACCGGCCGCTGGGCTCCGCCTCCGTGGCGCAGGTCCACAAGGCGCGCCTCGTGAGCGGCGAGCTCGTGGCCGTGAAGGTCCAGCGCCCGCACGTCAAGGAGATCATGGCGCAGGACATCTCGATCATCCGCTCGCTCGCGCGCTACGCGAGCCGCTTCATCGGGCAGGACCAGTTCATCGACCTGCAGTCCGTGGTCGACGAGCTCTGGCAGTCCTTCCGTGAGGAGACCGACTTCCTCGTCGAGGCGCGCAGCCTCGAGGAGTTCCGCCGCAACAACGCCGGCTGCTGCTTCATCGACTGCCCAAAGCCCTACCCGGCGCTGTGCACCCGCCACGTCGTGGTCATGGACTTCGTCGAGGGCATCCCCATCAACGACACCGCGCGCCTCGTGGCCGAGGGCTACGACCTCGCCGAGATCGGGACCAAGCTCGCGGACAACTACACGACGCAGATGCTCGACGATGGCTTCTTCCACGCCGACCCGCACCCCGGAAACCTCGTGATTCACGAGGGCAAGATCGTCTACATGGACCTCGGCATCATGGGGCGCCTCTCCGCGCACGACCGCCAGGCCGTGAGCGACATGGTGCTCGCGGTGGGCCGGCGCGACTCGCCCGCGCTCGCCGACGGGCTCATGCGCTTCTCGGTCTCCAGCGTGGCGGGCGTCGACCAGGCCCACCTGCTCGCGGACCTCGACGCCATCGTCGCCGACTACGGCACGGCCGACCTCTCCGAGCTCGACATCGGCGCCTTCATGAACGCGATCATCTCCATGGCGCAGAAAAACGGCATCGAGCTGCCGGGGTCGATCACCATGCTCGCGCGCTCGCTCGTGACGCTCGAGGGCGTGGTGCACCAGCTGCTGCCCAACGCTTCGATCGTGGAGATCATCCAGAGCCACCTCCGGGCGCACACCGCCGTCGACGAGCTCGCCGTCGACGAGCTCCAGCGCCTCGCGCGCGAGACCGTGGCCGCCACGCACGGCCTGCTCGGCGCCGCCGGGGAGCTCGGGCTTGCGATGCGCATGCTCACGCGCGGCCAGCTTCGCGTGAACCTCGACCTCGCCGGCACGGAGGACCCGCTCGAGGATATCTCGCGGATCGCCAACCGCCTCACGATGAGCGTCATCGTCGCCGGCCTGTTCATCGGCTCGTCGGTTGTCTACTACGCCCGCATCCAGCCGGTCATCTTTGGCATCCCCATCATCGGGTTCGTGGGGTACATGGTGGCGTTCGTGCTGTGCGTGCTCGTCGCCCACGACGTCCTGAGCGAGGGCAGGCGCCGCCGTCGGCGGTAGGGCGCAAGGGGCATCCTGCCGGGAGGGTGTGTACGCCGCGCCTCGAGGGTATGTACACCCCTCAGTCCTGCTCGTCCTTCTCGCTATGGCATCTACCAGCGCAAACGTAAGACGTCCGAACACGGATGGTGTACATACCCTCAGGGGCTCTGTACGCACCCCCCGATCTTCGGGCCTAGTAGCCCATCGCGGCGAGCGTCTCCTCGTCGTTGCCGAAGAAGTGGCCGACCTCGTGGATCACGGTGCGGCGGATCTCGTCGAGGAGCACGTCCTCTCCCTCCTCCGCAAAGCAGCGCTCGTGCGGCCCCTTGAAGATCGTGATGACGTCGGGAAGCTCGCCGGTGCCGTAGAAGCTGTCGCGCTCGGTGAGCGGGGAGCCGTCGTAGAGCCCGAGCAGCTCGTCGTCAGCGAAGGAGGCGTTCTCGTCGTCGGCACCCGCCGCCTGCTCCTCGCTCGGCTCGTCCTCCACGACAAAGATGACGTTGTCAAGCTCGTCGATAAACTCGTCGGGAATCGAGTCGATCGCGGCCTCGACCGCCGCCTCGAACTGCTCCTGCGTCATGCGTGCCTCCTCATGATCTGCCTGCACACACTGTAGCCGCTTGTTCAGTGCCGGTCGAGCCATGTGGGCGAACGGTGTGTTCCGCATGGCTTTCAGAATTGTGAGTTAGAAAGTAACAATTTGGGCAGAAGTTATGTAGGGGACGACAAGGACGTTGCCCCCATCGAGTGAGAGGAAACCCCACACATGGAGAACTACCATTCGGAGCGCGAGCACGTCGGCGACTTCGTGGACCGTTGGAACGAGGCCGTGAGCAGGACGCGCGGCCTCACGATCGCCCTGGGCGCGCTGCTTCTGCTCGCGGGCATCGCGAGCGTGCTCTCGCCGCTCAGCCTCTACGCCGTGATCCAGGCCGCCGTCTCGGCCGCCCTCATCGTGGGCGGCATCGGGGGAGTGGCCGCCTGGTCGAGGACGCCCGAGGTCTTTCGCAGCCCGGTGACCCTCGTCATGGGGATCTTGAACGCGCTGCTCGGCTTCATGCTCCTCACGCTGCCCTCCTACCTCACCGCCGGGACGCTCACGTTCCTGCTCGCGGTCCTGTTCGTCGCCGCCGGCGCCGAGCGCCTCGCGACCGCTTACCGCATGCATCGCTTTGGCGTGGAGGGCTGGGCCGTCAGCTTGGTGACCGGCATCGTCAACGCACTCGCCGGCGTGACCTTCCTGCTGCTGCCGCTCTTCTCGAGCCTCATGCTCGGCTACCTCATGGCGGGCTATCTCATCGTGGGCGGCGCGAGCCTTCTGGTCGAGGGCGCCGCCATGCACAGGCTCGAGGCCTAAGTTCTGTTTCCCGTCCCCATCCGACCCGTCGCGCGACCTTCCTGAGGACGCATCGGCAACGAAAGCGGCCCCGCCCCGTTCCCGTAGAGAAGTTTTGCGAAGCGCGCTTCTCGAGGGAACGGGGCGGGGCCGCCACCATACGGTGGGATAAGAGCGAGCTACTCGAGCTCGAAGGCTCCCGTGTAGAGCTGGTAGTACGTGCCGCGCTTGGCGATGAGCTCCTCGTGCGTGCCGCGCTCGATGATGCGACCGTGGTCGAGCACGATGATTACGTCGGAGTTGCGCACGGTGGAGAGCCGGTGGGCGATCACGAACGTGGTGCGCCCGGTCATGAGCGCGTCCATGCCGCGCTGGACGATGGCCTCGGTGCGCGTGTCGATGGAGGACGTTGCCTCGTCGAGCACCATGACCGGCGGGTCGGCCACCGCGGCGCGCGCGATGGAGAGCAGCTGCCGCTGGCCCTGGGAGAGGTTGGAGCCGTTGTCCGTGAGCATGGTGTCGTAGCCGTCCGGCAGGCGGGAGATGAAGTCGTCCGCCCCTGCGAGCCGTGCGGCGGCGCGGCACTCCTCGTCGGAGGCGTCGAGCCGGCCGTAGCGGATGTTGTCCATGACGGTGCCGGTGAAGAGGTTTACGTCCTGCAGGACCATGCCGAGCGAGTGGCGCAGGTGCGGCTTCTTGATCTTGTTGATGTTGATGCCGTCGTAGCGGATCTTGCCGTCCTCGATGTCGTAGAAGCGGTTGAGGAGGTTGGTGATCGTGGTCTTGCCCGCGCCCGTGGCGCCCACGAAGGCCACCTTCTGGCCCGGCTTGGCGTAGAGCGAGACGTCGTGCAGGACCGTGTGGCCCGGCTCGTAGGCAAAGTCAACGTCGAACAGGCGCACGTCGCCGGCGAGCGGCGTGTAGGTGACGGTGCCGTCGGCCTGGTGCGGGTGCTTCCAGGCCCACTGGCCGGCCCAGTGCTCGTCGCGCCGCTTGCACTCGTGGACGGTGCCGTCGCGGTCGATCGTGCAGGCCACGAGCTCCACGTAGCCCTCGTCCTGCTCCACCGGCTCGTCGATGAGCTCGAAGATGCGCTCCGCGCCCGCGAGGCCCATGACCACGGAGTTTACCTGGTTGGAGATCTGGCCGATCTGGTTGGCGAACTGCTTGGTCATGTTGAGGAAGGGTACGCCCACGGCGATGGTGAGCGCCGCGCCGGAGATCGAGGGGTTGGGGATGCCGATGACCAAAAACACGCCAATAGCCACGGCCACGATGACGTAGAGCAGGTTGCCGGAGTTCATGAGGATCGGCATGAGCGTGTTGGCGTAGGAGTTGGCCGTGCACGCGGCGTCCTGGTACTCGTCGTTGAGCTCGTCGAAGGCAGCCTCGATCTGGCGCTCGTGCGAGAAGACCTTGACGACCTTCTCGCCGTTCATGACCTCCTCGACCAGGCCCTCCACGGCCGCCACCGCGCGCTGCGTGCGCAGGAAGTTCTTCGCCGAGCGGCCGGCCAGCGTCTTGCCGAGAAGCGCCATGACGGCGGCTCCCGCCACCACGACGAGCGTGAGCGGCAGGCTGTACCAGAGCATGATGCAGCCCACGGAGCAGAGCATGAGCATCGTGAGGAACAGCTGCGGCAGCGACTGCGCGATCATCTGGCGCATGGCGTCGATGTCGTTGGTGTAGTAGCTCATGATGTCGCCGTGCTGGTGCGTGTCGAAGTAGCGGATGGGCAGGTCCTGCATGTGGTCGAACATGAGGCAGCGGAACTTCTTGAGCGAGCCCTGCGTGATGATGGCCATGCACTGCTGCCACACGGCGTTGCAGATGAGGCTCGCGAAGTAGAGCGCGGCGAGGATGGCGGCGTTCTCAAAGACCTGCGGCTGCGCCGTTGCCCAGTCGCCCGACTCCCAGGTCTGGCCCACCACGGTGAGGGCCCGCTCCATGAAGACGTTGGGCATGGCCTGGACGATGCACTGCACCAGGATGCAGCAGGCTACGGCCGGCAGCATCACGGGGTAGAAGGAGCGCAGCATCTTCAGGACGCGCAGGGCCGTCTTGCCCATGGATTTGGGAGCACGCCCGCGGTGCATGTTCCTACTCATCGGCGCTCACCTCCAGCTCTCCGAGCTCGCGCTCGTCGTGGCTCTGCTTGTTCTGCGAGAGATAGACCTCGCGGTAGATGGCGTTGCGGCGCAGCAGCTCCTCGTGGGTGCCGATGTCGTTGATGCGCCCAGAGTCCATGACCACGATGCGGTCCGCGTCCTCCACGCTCGAGGTGCGCTGTGCGATGATGATCTTGGTGGTCTCGGGCAGGTAGTTGCGGAAGCCCTCGCGGATGAGACGGTCGGTCTTGGTGTCCACCGCGCTCGTGGAGTCGTCGAGGATGAGGATCTTGGGCTTCTTGAGCAGGGCCCGCGCAATGCACAGGCGCTGCTTCTGGCCGCCGGAGACGTTGGTGCCGCCCTGCTCGATGTAGGTGTCGTACTTGTCCGGGAAGGTCTGGACGAACTCGTCGGCCTGGGCCAGGCGCGCCGCCTCGACGATCTCCTCGTCCGTGGCGTGCTCGTTGCCCCAGCGCAGGTTCTCGGCGATGGTGCCACTGAAGAGCACGTTTTTCTGCAGGACCATGGCCACCGCGTCGCGCAGGGTCTCGAGGTCGTAGTCGCGCACGTCGCGGCCGCCCACGCGCACTTGGCCCTCCGTGACGTCGTAGAGGCGCGGGATGAGCTGCACGAGCGAGGTCTTGGACGAGCCCGTGGAGCCGATGACGCCCACGACCTCGCCGCTCCTGATGTGCAGGTTGACGTCGCGCAGGGCCTCGCGGCTCTTGTCTCCGCTGTAGGAGAAGCCCACGTTGTCAAAGTCGATGGAGCCGTCGGCGACCTCGGTCACGGGGCTCTCGGGCTGGTCGATCGTGGTCTTTGCGTCGAGGACCTCGTAGATGCGGCGCGCGTTCTCCTCGCTCATGACCACCTGCGCGAAGATCATCGAGAGCATCATGAGCTGCATGAGCATCATGAAGCCGTAGGTGATCAGCGACGAGAACTGGCCCACGTCGAGCAGCTCGCCGCGCGTGGAGACGATGGCGTAGGAGCCCGCGTAGATCACGAAGACCATGACGGTGTAGACGCAGAAGTTCATGATCGGCGCGTTGAGGGCGAGGATGCGCTCGGCGTAGGTGAAGTCGTTCTGGACCTCGGTGGCGGCGCGGTCGTACTTCTGCTTCTCGTAGTCCTCGCGGACGTAGGACTTGACCACGCGGATGCCGGCGAGGTTCTCCTCGGCGCGCTCGTTCAGGGCGTCGTACTTGCGGAAGATGCGGCGGAAGACCGGCACGACCTTGCGGATCACGCCAAAGAGGGCGAGCGCCAGCACCGGGATGATCACCACGAACACGATGGCGAGCCACCCGGCCATGCTGTAGGCCGCGATGAACGCGAGCACGAGCATGAACGGGGAGCGGATGGCCGTGCGGATGAGCATCATGTAGGCCATCTGGACGTTCATGACGTCGGTCGTGATGCGCGTCACCAGCGACGAGCTCGAGAAGCGGTCGATGACGGCGAACGAGAAGGTCTGGATGTTGTAGAACATGTCCTTGCGGAGGTTCTTGGCAAAGCCCGTGGAGGCCTTGGCGCAGGTGAGGCCGGCCGCAGCGCCAAAGGCGAGGGAGATCAGGGCCATGATCGCGAGCACGGCGCCCGTCGAGACGATCTGGCCGAGGTCGGCGCCGGCCTTGATGGCGTCGATGAGGTCGGCCGTGAAGAGCGGGATCATGACCTCGAAGACCACCTCGCCGAGCACGAGCAGGGGAGTGACGACGGCCGCCCTCTTGTACTCGCGCACGCTCTGAACGAGCTTGCGGCCGACCGTGCCGTAGCCCACGTGCGCGGCGGTCTTCACGAACTCCTGGTCCAGGTCCGGCTTCTTGGGAAGCAGGCTCATCGCTCATCCCCCTTCTCGCTTCTCAGGCTCTTCTCGCCGCGCTCGAGCTCCTCCCAGCGCGCGGCGATCCGGTCGAGCGTCTCGGCGAGGCGCTCGCGCTCCTCGGGCTCGATGCAGTCGAAGGCGCGCTCCTCGAACTCCTTGCGCGTGCGCAGGACCTCGCGGGCGCGGTCGGCCCCCTCGGACGTGAGGGTGACCGTGAGCTGGCGGCGGTCCGTCTCGGAGCGCTTGCGGGTGACGAGCCCCTCGGCCTCGAGCTTGGCGATGACCTCGGAGAGCGAGGCGGAGGTGATGCACGAGGCCTCCTGGAGGTCGCGCTGCGTCATCTCGGACCCGTTGGCGAGAAGCTCGACGAGAATGTGCTGCTTGCCGTTTCGACCGCCCCAGTGGACGTGGAGGTAGTAGCCAAAGTACCCGAGGTTGCGCATGATGCGCAGCTCGGTGCCCTGGCGGGAGGTTCGCTCCTCCGTATCACGCACGGCAGCCTCCTTCCTGTGAAAAACTGCAGTTCACCCAATACTTTGGGACCTTGCCTGTCAGATGTCAAGGTACCATGCAATATCCTCAAGCCGTCGAGGATGGGGGTGCTAAGCGGGCCCTCGAAGCCTCAGTTTTCTTCACGACGCCCGAGGCCGGCGAGACAGACTGCCCGTCCCCGCTGGCACTTCTCGGCGTTGTGTACAACGTCTGGCGTTGTGTATACCGCCCCCGACGCTCTTCTCGAAAGAACCGCAGGTAGACGAACTGGCGAGAAGTGCGCACATCGGCGCCGAGTGTACACAACGCCGAGAAGTGCGCACAACGGAGCGCCCGGTGCTCAGAACGAGGCCGCCCGCCGACGTTCCGTAGAGAAGTTCCGCGAAGCGCACTTCTCGAAGGAACGTCGGCGGGCGGCCACCGATCGTTGGGGATGCCGGCTACTCGAGCTCGAAGGCTCCCGTGTAGAGCTGGTAGTAGGTCCCCTTCTTGGCGATCAGCTCGTCGTGGCTGCCGCGCTCGATGATGCGGCCGTGGTCGAGCACGATGATCGCGTCGGAGTTGCGCACGGTGGAGAGGCGGTGCGCGATGACGAACGTGGTGCGCCCGGTCATGAGCGCGTCCATGCCGCGCTGGACGATTTCCTCGGTGTGCGTGTCGATCGAGGAGGTGGCCTCGTCGAGGATCATGACGGGCGGGTCGGCGACGGCGCAGCGCGCGATAGAGAGCAGCTGGCGCTGGCCCTGCGAGAGGTTGGTGCCGTTGTCCGTGAGCATGGTGTTGTAGCCCTCGGGCAGGCGCTTGATGAAGCCGTCGGCACCCACGAGGCGCGCCGCGGCCATGCACTCTTCGTCGGTGGCGTCGAGGCGGCCGAAGCGGATGTTGTCCATGACGGTGCCCGTGAACAGGTTCACGTCCTGGAGCACGACGCCCAGGGAGCGACGCAGGTCGCTCTTCTTGATCTTGTTGATGTTGATCCCGTCGTAGCGGATCTTGCCGTCCTCGATGTCGTAGAAGCGGTTGATGAGGTTGGTGATCGTGGTCTTTCCGGCTCCCGTGGCACCCACGAAGGCCACCTTCTGGCCCGGCTTGGCCCAGACGCTCACGTCGTGCAGGACCGTGTGGCCCTTGCGGTAGGCAAAGTCCACGTCGAAGAGGCGCACGTCGCCGGCGAGCGGGGTGTAGGTGAGCGAGCCGTCGCCGTGCGGGTGGCGCCACGCCCACTGGCCGGCCCAGTTCTCGGAGCGGCGGTCGCACTCGGCGACGTTGCCGTCGCGGTCGATCGTGCAGGCCACGAGCTCGACGTAGCCCTCGTCCTGCTCGGCGGGCTCGTCCATGAGCTCGAAGAGGCGCTCGGCGCCCGCGAGGCCCATGACGACGGAGTTGATCTGCTGGGAGATCTGGCCGATCTGGCCGGCGAACTGCTTGGTCATGTTGAGGAAGGGCACCGTGACGGCGATGGAGAAGGGCAGGCCCGAGATGGAGAGGTTGGGCACGCCGGTCTCGATGAACACGCCGCCCGCGAGGGCCACGATGACATAGATCAGGTTGCCGAGGTTCATGAGGATGGGGCCGAGCGTGTTGGTGTACATGTTCGCGGCGCGGCTCGCCTCGAAGAGGCGGCGGTTGCGCACGTCGAAGTCCTCCTGCGCGGCGTCCTCGTGGCAGAAGACCTTGACGACGCGCTGGCCGTTCATGACCTCCTCGATGTGGCCCTCGACGATGCCGATCTCACGCTGCTGCGCCACGAAGTTGCGGGCGGAGCGCGAGCCCAGCACCTTGGTCATGTAGGCCATGAACAGCACGCCGGCAACGACGACGATCGCCATCCAGACGCTGTAGTAGATCATGACCGAGAAGACCGAGACCAGGGTGACCATGGTCAGCGTGATGTTGGGCAGCGACTGGCCGATCATCTGGCGCAGGGCGTCGATGTCGTTGGTGTAGTGGCTCATGATGTCGCCGCGCTGGTGCTGGTCGAAGTAGCTGATCGGCAGGTCCTGCATGTGGCCGAAGAGGCGCTCGCGGAACTTCTCGAGCGAGCCCTGGGTGATGACGGCCATGGCGCGCGTCCAAGTGAAGTTGAGGACGAGCGAGACCGCGTAGATGCCCACGAGGGTGAGCACGAGCGAGGTGACGCTGCCGGCGACGGCCTCCCAGTCGCCATCTCGCCAGGTGGCGGTCACGATCTCGAGGGTGCGCTGCATGAACGTGGCGGGAAGGGCCGAGAGCACGGCGGAGACCACGATGCAGACAATGACGAGCGGCAGCATCTTGGGATAGAACGAGAAGAGCATCTTGATGAGGCGGCCGAGGGTCTTGCCGCGTCCGGCGCCGCGGCGGCGGGGCTGGTCGGGAACCTGGCGGCCGGCGACGTTCTGGCGCTCAGGGGCGCGCTCGGGCTCGGTGGGCTGGTTGGAGCCGGTCACGTTCTTGAGGACGTTCTCGGCGGAGTTGTTGTTGGCTGCCATCAGGCCTCACCTCCCTTCTTTGCCGCGACGGGCGCGTCGGCGTCGGCGACGGGCTCGTCGTCCTTCTCGGCGCCAGACTCGGGAGCGGCCTCCTGGCTCGTGCGGTTCTGGGCGAGGTAGGTGTCGCGGTAGAACGGGCAGCTTTCCATGAGCTCGTCGTGGGTGCCCAGGCCCGCGATGTGGCCGTTGTCGAGCACGAGGATCCGGTCGGCGTCCTGCACCGAGCTCGTGCGCTGGGCAATGATGATCTTGGTGGCCTCGGGCAGGTAGGTCTTGAGGCCCTCGCGGATGAGCGCGTCGGTCTTGGTGTCGACGGCGGAGGTTGAGTCGTCGAGGATCAGCACCTTGGGGCGCTTGAGCAGGGCGCGCGCGATGCACAGGCGCTGCTTCTGGCCGCCGGAGACGTTGGTGCCGCCCTGCTCGATGTAGTAGTCGTACTTGTTGGGCAGCTGCTGGATGAACTCGTCGGCCTGGGCGAGCTTGCAGACCTCCACGAGCTCGTCGTAGGTGGCGTCCGGGTTGCCCCAGCGCAGGTTCTCCTTGATGGTGCCCGAGAAGAGCACGTTTTTCTGCAGCACCACGGCGACGTTGTTGCGCAGGTACTCGAGGTCGTAGTCGCGCACGTCGACGCCGCCCACCTTCACGGAGCCCTCGGTGACGTCGTAGAGGCGGCTGATGAGGTTCACGAGCGAGGTCTTGGCCGAGCCCGTGCCGCCCATGATGCCGATGGTCTCGCCGCTTCTGATGTGCAGGTCGATCTCGGCCAGGGCGCGGTGCTCGGCCTTCTCGGAGTACTTGAACGTCACGTGGTCGAAGTCGATCGAGCCGTCGTGCATCTCCTTCTCGGGGTGGGCGGGGTTCTTGATCGTGGGCTCGGTCATGAGGACCTCGCAGATGCGCTCGGCGCTCTCCTGGGCCATCGTGATCATGGCGAAGACCATGGAGACCATCATGAGCGCCATGAGGATCATGAAGCCGTAGGTGGTCAGCGCCGAGAGCTGGCCCACGTTGAGCAGGCTGCCCTGGCTCGAGATGATGAGGTAGCTGCCAAACTGCAGCGTGACGGCAAAGACGATGTACACGGCGAGGTTCATCATCGGCGTGTTGAGCGCGAGGATCTTCTCGGCGCGGGTGAAGTCGGCGCAGACGTCCTGGGCGGCGCGGCCGAACTTCTCCTTCTCATAGTCCTGGCGCACGTAGCTCTTGACGTCGCGCATGCCGGTGACGTTCTCCTCGATGGACTCGTTGAGGGCGTCGTACTTGTGGAAGACCGAGCGGAAGATCGGGTGCACGGTGCGCACGACCTTGTACAGGCCAAAGCCCAGGATCGGCACGATGATCACGAAGACCAGGGCGAGCGGGCCCGCCATGATGAAGGCCATGACGATGCCCGCGAGCAAAAGGAACGGGCAGCGGATGGCCGTGCGGATGACCATCATGTAGGCGAGCTGCACGTTGGTGATGTCCGTGGTGAGGCGGGTCACCAGCGAGCTCGACGAGAACTGGTCGATGTTGGCGAAGCTGAAGCGCTGCACCGCGGCAAAGACGTCGTGGCGCAGGTTCATCGCGAAGCCGCACGACGCCTGGCTGCACGTGACGCCGGCGCCGATGCCAAAGGCGAGCGACGCGAGCGCCATCAGCACGAGGACCCCCGCGTAGGGGAGCAGCTGGGGCAGGCTCGCGCCGGCCTGGATCGAGTTGATGAGCTGTGCGGTCACAAACGGGATCGCGACCTCCATGACGACCTCGCCCGACACGATGATCGGCGTGGCGATCGAGGGCGCCTTGAACTCGCGGAGGCTCTTGGTGAGCGTGCGGACGATCTCGCGTCCGCTGAGCCCGAGCTCCTTTGTCTTTCTGTGCATATGACTCCTTTCGACAACGGGTCATTGTGCGCCGGTTCGAGCGTGATTTCAAGGTACCGTGCGATTGATCTCACGGTACCGAACAAAATCATCATCAAGAGGGGGCCGGACAGAAATGTAAGCTCCCGGCGAACGGTGGTTTTGCCAGCTCGCAGCAGCCGGCGAACGGCGGCTTACAAACGGCTGCACAATTGTAAGGCGCTCTGTAAGCCACGTGTAAGCCACGGTCAGGCTCCCGTAATGGGTGGGCGGCGAGGTCCCGGCGGCGGGCGAGAAGAACCTAGGATGCAACCGAAACGGCACGGCCCCCGCGGGGGACGGGCCACATCCACGGGAAAGGATACGTTCATGTCCAAGTTCGATCTCTCGCGTCGTCAGTTCATCGGTGCCTTTGGCGCCACCGCCGCTCTCGCCGGCCTCGCCGCCTGCAACGGTTCCACCGAGCCCGCCGCCGAGGGCACCGAGGGCGAGGGCACCGAGGGCGCCGCGCTCGTCGGCTCCATCTCCTGCTCCGGCGCCACCTCCTTCCAGCCGCTCGTCGAGAAGGCCCGCGACGCCTTCCAGGACGCCAACCCCGACGTCTCCGTCGCCATCTCCGGCGGCGGCTCCGGCCAGGGCCTCTCCCAGGTCGCCGAGGGCTCCGTCCAGATCGGCCGCTCCGACGTCTTTGCCGAGGAGAAGCTCGAGGCCGACCAGCTCGAGGGCCTGGTCGACAACCAGGTCTGCATCGTGGGCATGGGCCCGATCGTGAACGCCGACGTCGACGTCACCGACCTCACCACCGACCAGCTCAAGGGCATCTTCCTCGGCGAGATCACCGATTGGTCCGAGGTGGGCGGCACCGCCGGCACCATCCAGGTCATCCAGCGCGAGGCCGGCTCCGGCACCCGCGCCACCTTCGAGGCCGCCGTCCTCGGCGGCGAGGTCGCCCCGGACAGCTTCCGCCCGGTCGCCGAGGTCGACTCCTCGGGCACCGTCGTGGAGCAGGTCGCCGCGACCTCCGGCTCCATCTCCTACGTTGCCTTCAACTACATGGAGAACGACGGCGTGAAGGCCCTCACCGTCGACGGCGTCGAGCCCACGCAGGAAAACGTCGAGTCCGGCGACTTCACCATCTGGGCGTACGAGCACATGTACACCCGCGAGGACGAGGACGAGTCCACCGCCGCCGTGACCAAGGCCTTCATCGAGTTCATGCTCTCCGACGACTTCGCGGCCACCGTCGTGGAGGAGGGCTTCATCCCCATGGCCGACATGAAGGTCAAGAAGGACGCCGACGGCAACATCACCGCCGCGTAGCCCGGCATCACCCTTCCCGCGGCGGCGTTCCCTGACGTGCTGGGGACGCCGCCGCCTCCTTGACGAGAAAGGCTCCTCCATATGGCAAACCTCATGCCCAAGCGGAGGCTCGAGAACATCGGACTGGGCATCACGGGCTTTTGCGTCGCGCTCGTGGCGCTCGTCGTCGTCACGCTGATCTTCATGGTGGCCCAGCAGGGTCTCACTACGTTCTTCGTGGACGGCCTCAACCCGACCGACTTCTTCTTCGGCCAGAACTGGATCCCCGAGCAGGAGCGCTACGGCGCGCTGCCCATGATCGTGGGCTCCTTCGCCGTCACGCTGCTCTCGACCGCCTTCGCGCTGCCCGTGGCCATCGGCTCGGCGATCTTCGTCGTCGAGGTCGCACCGTCGTTCGGTCGCCGCGTCTTCCAGCCGTTCATCGAGCTGCTCGTGGGCATCCCGTCGGTCGTCTACGGCGTCCTCGGCCTCTACGTGATCAACTCGCTCATCAAGGCGATCTTCGGAGACGCCGCGCCCACCGGCGCCGGCATCCTCTCCGGCTCGCTCGTGCTCGCGATCATGATCCTCCCCACGATCACCACGCTCTCGATGGACGCCCTGCGCGCGGTGCCCAACCAGTACCGCGAGGGCTCCTACGCCCTGGGCTGCACCCGTTGGCAGACCACCTGGCACGTGGTGCTCAAGAGCGCCCTGCCCTCGCTCATGACGGCCGTCATCCTGGGCATGACCCGCGCCTTCGGCGAGACCCTCGCCGTCCAGATGGTCATCGGCGGCGTCGAGCGCTCGATGCCCATGGGCCTTCTCGACCCCGCCTCCACGCTCACCGCGGCGCTCACGGCGGGCCTCTCCAACGCGGTCTCCGGCTCGGTCTACTACCACGCCCTGTGGTCGCTCGGCCTGATCTTGCTGGGCATGTCGCTCATCTTCATCCTGATCATCCACCTCATCGGCAGGAAGGGGGCGAAGGCCAATGGCTAGCGAGAAGAGCGGGCGCTCCGCCGCCCTCGACGCCCACGTGCGTCGCATCGACTCACAGGACAGGGTCGCCACCGGCGTCCTCGCCGTCATCGTGGGCCTGGTCATGCTCCTCGTCGTGGCCATCATCGCCTACATCCTGGTCCGCGGCGCGGGCCGCGCGCTCACGCCGGGCTTCCTCGCCAACCCCTACAACGACGAGGTCGTCCCCGGCATCCTCTACCAGCTGTGGGACTCCTTCTACATGCTGCTCGTCACGCTCGTCATCTCGGTGCCCATCTCGCTCGGCGCGGCCATCTTCCTCGTCGAGTACGCGCCGGACAACTGGGTCACCTCCGCGGCCAAGACGGCAATCGAGACCCTGTCCTCGCTCCCGTCGATCGTCGTGGGCATGTTCGGCTCGCTCTTCTTCGTGGTGACGCTCGGGTGGGGCATCTCGATTCTTGCCGGCGCGTGCGCGCTCACGATGTTCAACATCCCCATCCTGGTGCGCACCATCCAGCAGGCGCTCGAGGACGTTCCCCGCAGCCAGCGCGACGCCGCGCTCGCCATGGGCCTCACGCGCTGGGAGACCACGATCAACGTCCTGCTCCCCGCAGCCATGCCCGCGATCGTGACCGGAATCGTGCTCTCCGCGGGCCGCGTCTTCGGCGAGGCCGCCGCCCTGATCTTCACCGCGGGTTCGGCACCGGCGCGCCTCAACTTCACGTCGGTGAACTTCCTGAGCCCCACCAACCCGTTCAACATCTTCCGTCCGGCCTGCTCGCTCGCCGTCTACATCTGGCGACTCACCTCCGAGCCCACGGCCGGCTCCACGGAGATCGTCTGGGGCACGGCGACCGTCCTTCTCGTCTGCGTGCTCCTGTTCAACCTGCTTGCCCGCCTGCTCGGCAAGCTCCTCTCGAGGAGGCTGACTGCAGAATGACAGACGCCACCACCGTTCAGGCGACGCCCGCCGAGGGCTCCCTGCTTACCACTAAGGACGTGACGGTCACCTACGACCTCACCCACGAGGCGCTGCACCCTACGTCGCTCACCTTTGAGAAGGGACAGGTCACCGCCCTCATCGGCCCGTCGGGCTGCGGCAAGTCGACGTTCCTTCGCTGCCTCAACCTCATGAACCGCGAGATCCCCAAGTGCTCCGTCGGCGGGGAGATCATCTACCACGGGCACGACATCAACACGCCCAAGGAGAACCTCTTCGAGCTGCGCAAGTCCATCGGCATGGTCTTCCAGCAGCCCACGCCCTTCCGTAAGTCCATCCGCGAGAACATCCTGTTTGCCCCCAAGAAGCACGGTCGCGTGAGGACGCGCGAGGAGGAGGACGAGCTCGTGGAGACGTCGCTTCGGCAGGCGGCGCTCTGGGACGAGGTCAAGGACAAGCTCAGGCAGTCGGCCCACGCGCTCTCCGGCGGCCAGCAGCAGCGCCTGTGCATCGCGCGCACCCTCGCCATGAAGCCGGACGTGGTGCTCTTCGACGAGCCCTGCTCGGCGCTCGACCCCATCTCCACCTTCGCCATCGAGGAGACCATCCGCGACATCGCCTCGACGGGCATCTGCGAGATCATCGTCACGCACAACATGGAGCAGGCCACGCGCGTCTCCGACCGCACCGCCTTCTTCTACGTGGGCGACATGGTGGAGACGGGCACCACGCAGCAGATCTTCCGCGACCCGCACGACCAGCGCCTGGTCGACTATCTGACCGGCCGCTTCGGCTAAGAAGGGAGCGACAATGGACACCACGATCATCGATGACTCCCACCGCAGCATCGCTGAGGCCGAGACGGCCATCACCATCCGCGACTTCGACCTGTGGTACGGGGACTTCCAGGCACTCAAGAAGGTCAACCTCGAGATTCCCCGCAACCGCGCGACGGCCTTCATCGGCCCCTCCGGCTGCGGCAAGTCCACGCTGCTGCGCACGTTCAACCGCATGTGCGACTTCGTCGAGTCGGTGCGCACCGAGGGCACGATCGAGTTTGACGGCAAGGACATCTTCCAGATGGACGCCAACGCCCTGCGCGTCTACGTGGGCATGGTCTTCCAGCACCCCAACCCCTTCCCGATGAGCATCCGCGAGAACATCCTCTACGGGCCCAAGCGCATGCGCCGCATCTCCAAGTCCGAGGGCGATGAGATCTGCGAGCGCTGCCTCACCCGCGCGGCGCTCTGGGACGAGGTCAAAGACGACCTCGATAAGAGCGGACTCGGCCTTTCCGGCGGCCAGCAGCAGCGCCTCTGCATCGCGCGGGCGCTTGCCACCGACCCCGAGATCTTGCTCATGGACGAGCCCACCTCGGCGCTCGATCCCATCTCGACGAGCATGGTCGAGCAGCTCATGTGCGAGCTCGCCGAGGACCACACCGTGGTCGTCGTCACCCACAACATGCAGCAGGCCACGCGCGTGGCCGACAAGACCGCCTTCTTCTACCTGGGCGAGCTCATTGAGGAGGGCCCCACCCGCGAGCTCTTTGGCAACCCCAGGCAGCAGCGCACCCAAGAGTACCTTTCCGGGAGGTTCAGCTAATGGTCATCAGCACCCGCACCAAGTTCACCGACCAGCTCAACGAGGTCGAGGAGTACATCAAGCGCTTTGGCGAGAAGACCGTGGCCGACATCCGTGCGGCGGGCCTCGCCGCCCAGGGCGACAAGGGCGCCGCCGAGGGCGTCATGGACGGGCGCAAGGTGGAGGACCGCCTGCGCTCGGCCATCGAGAACACCTGCCTCGACATCATGCTGCTCCAGCAGCCGCTCATCGGCGTCGACCTGCGCTTCGTCTCTGGCGCCTTCCGCATGGTGAGCGACCTCTCGCACATCGACTCGATGACGCGCGACGCCGTGTTTCTCACCGAGGAGATCCCGGCGAAGGCGTCGAAGAAGATCGAGGCCGAGATCACGCAGATGAGCGAGGGCGCGGCCAATATGGTCCAGAAGGCCGTCGACGCCTTCTGCGCCTCCGACGTGGAGGCCGCCCAGCAGGTCATGGAGGCAGACGCCGCCGTGAACCAGCTCTACGTGACGGTCGAGGAGAAGCTCGTCTCCCTCATCCGCGACGGCAAGTCCTCCGCCCAGTACCTGCCGGAGCTCCTCATGGTCGCCAAGTACTTCGAGCGCATGGGCGACCTCGCCAAGCGCATCGCCGCCTGGGCCATCTTCCGCGTGACCGGCGAGCACACCGTCGCCGAGAAGGAGAGCCAGCGGCAGGCTCCGTCCGCGGAGTAGGGTAAAGTAGGGATAGTTTCGGGCGTCGGGAGGAAACAGCGGTGGTCTACTACGTGGAGGACGACAAGAACATCCGTGAGCTGACGGTCTATGCCCTCGGCCAGGGAGGCATCGAGGCGCGCGGCTGCGCCGACGACGCCGAGTTCCGTCGCGCCTGTGTGGAGCGCACGCCCGACGCCGTCCTTCTCGACATCATGCTGCCGGACGCCGACGGGCTCGAGATCCTCGCCCGCCTGCGCCGCACCCCGGGGCTCTCTCACGTCCCCGTGATGATGCTCACCGCCAAGGACACCGAGCTCGACACCGTGAAGGCCCTCGACTCCGGGGCCGATGACTACCTCTCCAAGCCCTTTGGCATGATGGAGATGGTGAGCCGCACGCGCGCGCTGCTGCGTCGCTCCGGGCGCGAGGCGGCCGTGCAGGACAAGCCCGCCTCCCTGGTCTCCGGCGACGTGACCCTGTGGCCCGAGCGCCGCGAGGTCACCGTCGGGGACCGGGAGGTCCAGCTCACGATGCGCGAGTTCGACCTGCTGGAGTTTCTCATGCGCTCCCCGGGCGTGGTCTTCTCGCGCGAGACGCTGCTCCAGCGGGTCTGGGGCTGGGACTTCGACGGCGGCTCGCGCACTGTGGACGTGCACGTGCAGCAGATCCGCGCCAAGCTCGGCGACGCGTCCGACCTAATCGAGACCGTTCGCGGCGTCGGATACCGCGTGCGCGACTAGGCGTGTGTGACAATTCGGGCTGTGACAATTCAACCTGTCCTAATTGTCACAGCCCGAATTGTCACACCGAGGGAGGGCAGATGACCAGGCAGCCAGGGGGCAAGGGATCGCTCTCGCACAGGATGTTCGTGGCGCTCGTCACGGCGTGCGCCGCCGTGGCCGTCGTGGTCACCGCGGCGGCCTCGCTGCTCTATCAGTCTGCCTTCCTCGCCGACGAGCACGAGCAGCTCGCCGCCGAGTGCCGGACCCTGGCTTCGCTGCTCGACCAGACCGACGACGACGCGGCCGTCCTCTCGGCGCTCGAGCTCGGCGACATCCGCGCGACGCTCATCGACCCCGACGGCTCGGTCACCTTTGACTCTCAGGCGCAGGCCGTCGGCCTCGAGAACCACGGCGACCGCCCCGAGGTGATCTCCGCCTTCGAGACCGGCTCGGGCGCCGCCGAGCGCGCGAGCGACACCGTGGGCTACACGAGCCTCTACGAGGCAGCGCGGCTCGAGTCCGGCCAGGTCATGCGCCTATCCGTCGACCGGGCCGGGGTACTGGCCTTCCTCTTCCAGGACCTCGTCCTTCTCGCCCTGCTCGCCGTGGTCCTCGTGGCCGCGAGCTGGGTGGTGTCGCGACGGCTCTCGCAGCGCTTCGTGCGCCCCATCCTCGAGATCGACCCGTCCTCCGGCGACGGCGTGGCGCCCTACGTGGAGCTCGACCCCCTCGTCACGCGTCTGAACGAGCAGCACGAGGAGCTCCTGCACCGCATGCGGGCGGTCCAGGACGCCGCCGACCTGCGCCGTGAGTTCACGGCCAACGTGACCCACGAGCTCAAGACGCCCATCGCCTCCATCCAGATGGCGGCAGAGCTCATCCGTGACGGCATCGCCAAGAAGAAGGACGTGCCCGAGTTCGCCGGGCGCATCTACGACGACGCGCACCGCCTCTCGGAGCTGGTGAGCGACATCCTCACCCTCTCCAAGCTCGACGACTCCGAGCGCAACGGCGACCAGGAGCTCTTTGGCTCCTCGGAGCCCGTCGACCTGCTCTCCGTCGCCCGTGACGTCGTGGACCGCCTCGGCCCCAAGGCGCGCAGGGCGGGCGTCTCCGTGAGCGTGGGCGGCGTCTCCTCTCCCGTGCGCGGCAACGCGCGCCTGCTCGACGAGCTCGTGACCAACCTCTGCGACAACGCCATCCGCTACAACCGCGTGGACGGCAAGGTCTACGTCTGGGCGCTGCCGGTGGACGGCCGCCCGGCGCTGCGCGTGAGCGACACGGGCATCGGCATCCCCGCCGAGGCCCAGCCCAAGGTCTTCGAGCGCTTCTATCGCGTGGACAAGGGTAGGAGCCGCGACATGGGCGGGACCGGCCTGGGGCTTGCCATCGTCAAGCACGCCGCCGCCTATCACGGCGCCGAGATCAAGCTCGAGAGCGAGGTCGGCAAGGGGACCACGATCACCGTGCTGTTCCCGCCGGCGGCGTGAGCGCCCGGCGCGCCCTTCTCGAGTAATCCTGTCAGCTTCCGGCCCCTCGTGCGTATCGTAGGTAGAGACGACGATGGGAGGAGGGGACATGCGCGCGAAGAAGCGGGCCGTTCGGCTGGTCAACGACTACGCCGACCTCATCTTGCGCCTCTCCTACACCTACCTTGGCTCGAAGGCCGACGCAGAGGACGTCTGCCAGGAGGTCCTCCTCAGGCTGCTGGGCCGCGCCGAGGCCTTCGAGGGCCCCGAGCACGAGCGCGCCTGGGTGGTGCGCGTCACCGCCAACCGCTGCAAGGACCTGCTGCGCCGCCGCGCCTCGCGGCCGACCGTCGCGCTCGACGAGGTGGCGGAGCCCGCCGCTCCCGAGACCGTCGACGCCCGCGTGCTCCTCGCGCTCGTCCTTCGCGCCGTCATGCGCCTCCCGCTCGAGTACCGCGAGGCCATCTTCCTGCGCTATTACGAGAACTATTCCGTTCGTGACATCGCCCGGGTGTGCGGCTGCAGCGAGGACGCGGCCGCCGCGCGCCTGAGCCGCGGCCGCGCAAAGCTGAAGGTGCTGCTCAAGGAGGTTGGTTACGATGAAGAAGACCTTTGACGCGTATCGGGAGGGCCTCGACGCCCTGTCCTTCTCGCCGGGCGAGAAAAACGAGCTGGCCAAGGGGCTGGTTGCCGCGGCCTCGCCGCGCCGGCGCCCCTGGGCCGCGCGCGCCGCGGCGGCGGCCGGCATCGTGTTTGTTCTGGGGGCGGGCGCGGTCACCGCTTATGCCACGGGCGCGCTCGGGGCTGCTGCCGAGTTTCTCCAGGACGTCTTTGGGATGCGGGAGGAGCAGGTCGAGGACGTTTCCCGCATGGCCGGCGTCGCCGGCTCGTCGGCGAACGACGGCGGGGTCACGGTCTCCGTCTCCGCCGTGATCGGCGACGACACGTTCTACGCCGTCGTCTACACCCTCGAGCCGGAGGACCCCGCGCTCTTCGACGACGTCGAGCGCTTCGAGGATGGCAAGGTCGGTCTGGCGCTGGGGCCTGAGGGGTCGTTCTTCCCGCTCGTCTCCGACAGCGATTCCGGCGGCATGAGCTCCTACTTCTACGACGCCGACCCCGAGGACCCCGCCCTGCAGCTCGTGCAGCTGTGTTGGGCCCAGACGGAGGGAGGGCTCGCCGGCCAGACGGCCCACGTGACCCTGCATGACCTCTATGGGTGGGGCGACGAGGGCCGCTCGGCCGAGCCGATCGCCGCGGGGACCTGGGAGCTCGACGTGCCCCTCGAGTACGAGGACACCTCCGTGGAGCTGGCGAGCGGGCTCGAGACCACCTACAACGGCTGCGACGTGACGATCGAGCGGCTGACGCTCTCCGCGATCGGCGTCCACGTCGAGTACACGCTCTCGGGCGAGCCGCTCGAGACCAGCCGGCAGGGCTGGGAGCTCAGCATTCCGGTTGTGGTCACGCTCGAGGACGGCCCCTCCATCGATGCCACGTGGTCCGGCGGCGCCGGCGAGACGCTCGAGGCGGGCGGGACGGCTCGGATGTCCAAGGGCATGGGCTTCGACCGGATCATCGACGTCGAGGACGTCGCGAGCGTGCGCGTGGGCGACCTCTGGATCGAGCCGGGCGCGTAGGCGGCTTCGGAGCGCCCCTTCTGCGCGGCGGTTCCGGCGACTCGGGGCCGCCGCTCTTCGCGCTCGCCGGGCTGCGCACGCGTTGGCGTCGTGTACACGACCTGGCGTTGTGCGCACTTCTCGGCAGCTCGTCTACCTGCGAGTTTGCCGAGAAGGACTTATCGGGCGGTGTACACGACGCCGGAAAGTGCGCACAACGCCGAGGAGCGCAGGGCGCCGAGAAGAACGTGCCGTGCTACAGCTCCAGCTCCCAGAGGTTGGACCAGCCGGGCAGCGGCAGCCCCGGGTATGGGAGCCAGATCGGGCGGTGGCGCGTGAGGCCGCGGCTCGCGTAGAGCGCGTTGGCGGGCACGTTGGCGACGTTCGTGTTGAGGCGCACCACCTTGGCGCCGAGCTCGCGAGCGGCGAGGGTGCCGGCGGCGATGAGGGCGTCGGCGACGTGGCGCCCGCGCGCGGCGGGGTCCACGGCCAGCAGGTGCCAGCCGGCGACGTCCCTCTTTGCGTGCCGCCTCCAGCCGGGCCCGCCGAGGCCGGAGCCGTGGCCGGGTGCGCGACCGTTGCCCATGGCGGCGTCATGGTTCACCGCCACCGCGCCGAGCAGGGCGGCGTCATCGGCGGGCATGCCGTTTCGGACCGAGCTCGCCTCGAACGCGCCCCAGTACGCGCCGGCCGCCAGGAGCTCGCGCGCCATGCCGACAGGCGGCCAGACGTCCTGGACCCAGCCGGACGTCCCGGGCTCGGCGTCCACGCGGCGGTAGAGCTCGTCGAGCTTCTCGGCCCAGAGGCCCGAGACGGGGATGCGGCAGAAGGCGAGGTCGGCGGGGGGCTCGACGGCCCGCACCTCGTGGCACTCGTCGTTTCTCGCCACGCAGGCGAAAAGCTCGCGCGCCACGGCGGCGGGCGCCATCTTGGGCAGGTTGTGGTCGATGCCGGGCTCCACGACCTTGACGGCGCCGGGGATCGCGGCGACGATGCGGCCTGTCTCCTCGGGCAAGATCTCGTCGAACTCGCCGACCATCACGGTGACGGGACAGTCGATGCCCGCGAGCGAGGCGGCGTCGATCTGCGGGTTTTCAACCATGAGCTGCAGCAGCTCGGCGATGCGGGCGGACTCGGCGGGGGAGGGGACGGGCGTGCCGTCCTCGAGCTCGGCTCCCTCGTGGCCCTCCTTCGCCCAGCGGCGGTTCTCCGCGGCGGCGAAGGCCATCCAGTCGGTGTCCTCCTTCGGCAGGCCCGCGGGCGTGAGGTTGGCGCCGAGGGCGGTGAGGGATAGGACGTGCGCGCCCCAGTCGCGCGCGAGCAGAAGTCCCAGGATGCCCCCGTCGGAGAAGCCGAGCACGTGGACCTGCGGCACGCCCAGCCGCGCGCAGACCTCGATGGCGTCGTCGGCCATGAGCTCGTAGGTGAGCGGGGCCGTGCCGCGCGTGGAGGCGCCCTGCGAGCGGGAGTCCACCGCGATGACGGAGCGCCCGCTCGCGCACACGGCGTCGATCACGGGACCAAAGATGCCGTGCTCCTCGCCGTTTCCGTGCAGCATGAGCACGGGCGGCACGCAGAGGTCGATGCCGAAGGGCGTCCCCGGCGCGTCCGTCACGCCCTCGGGCGCATACGTCCAGGCGACGATGGTCGCCCCGTCCGGCATGGGACATTCCACGCGCGCCACGAGCGGGACGGTCGGCAGCGCGTACGGACGCGGTACGTGCACGGGCGGCGGCGTGACCAACATGTAAGTCCCTTCGATGGAAAAGGTCGATCCGGTGCGGGCGGGGCGAGAAGGTCCGCCGCGAGTTCTTGCCGCGCCCTTTGCGGCAAGCTGTCTGAGCGCCGGACCTTCTCGCCCCGCCCCTCTCGCTACTTGGGGCGAACCTGCGACGGGTGCTTCTCGAAGAAGTCGAAGCGCGGGGGCAGGGGGACGATCTGGTGCTGCTCGGGTGTCTCGCCACAGGCGGCGGCCAGATCGGCCGGGCCGTCGAAGGCGTGTTCCCAGGAGAAGAAGAGCTCGGGCGAGAAGCCCATGTGCTCGCAGATCTTCTCGCACCCAAAGGGTACGGCCGGATGCATGAGCAGCGCGGTCGCGCGCAGCGCCACGAAGGCGTCGGCGAGCGCGGCCTCGTAGGCGGCGTCGTCGCCCTTGGCGGCCTTGGAGGCGTCGTCCCAGCGCTTGTTGGCGGCGCGGGCGTACTCCTCGGCGACGCCGAGCGCACCATGGGCGTCGAACTCGTAGGCGCGACGCTCGAAGGCGAGGATGGCGTCGCGCGCGGCCTCGACGGCCTCGGCGGCGGGGGCGACGGCGGGCAGGTGCGCGTCGCAGACGTTGGCGGCGCCGTAGAAGCAGCTGCGCGCCAGGCGGTTGAAGATGTTGGTCAGGAAGGCGCTCTCCTTGAGGGCGGGGTCGACCACGCGCGGGTCGTCGCGGACGAGCACGTCCTCGCCTGTGGCCTTGTCCTTGTGGGAGACCGAGGTGTCAAAGGCCTTGGGGTTGAAGGAGACGGCCTTCTGGTCGAGGCCCAGGGAGAGCCAGTGCGCGCGCAGCTGCTCGGGCGTGTAGGCGTCCAGAAGCTCCGCGGCCATCGGCGGGGCGATCTTGCCGGAGCTCGAGGCCTTCTTGTTCATGAACAGGATGTGGTAGTTGGCCACGGGGACGTCCTGCGTGAGGCCCCAGTCGAGCGCCTCCCAGAGGGCGGGCTGCGCCACGCAGTAGAAGTAGATGTTGTCCTGGCCGATGAACTGGTAGACGCGGGCGTCCTCGGAGCACCACCAGTCGTGCCAGTCACGGCTGGAGTAGCGGCCCTCCGGCGCGAGCCCGAGCGCCGTCTGCGTGAAGGAGATCGGCGCCCAGAGGCTCTCGGGCCACACCCACACGGTGAGGCCGGAGCTGCCCTCGAGGTCGGGGGCGGGCACGCCCCAGTCGATGTTGCCGGTGATGCGCAGCGGCAGCAGGCACTTGCCGGTGCGGAAGCGCACGCCGGCGGCGTCGAGCTTCTCGCGGGCCTCGTCGCGCTCCTCCCACCCGGCGAAGGTGAGCGAGAACGACTGCTGGCCCTTCTCGGCCTCGGCGAGCGTGTGCGCGGGAAGATCGGCGGCGACGGCGTCGTACGCCTCGCGGAACTTGGTCTGGACGTAGATGACGGGATCGACGAGGCTCTCGCGAACGGTCTTGGTGACGACGGCGCGGACCTGCGGGTCGAGGTCCCACTCGTCCATCAGGCGCTCCAGCTCCTCGCGGAAGGCGGGCAGGTCGAAGTACCAGTTGTCGACCGGGCGCAGCTCGGGCGTGGTGCCGGTGAGCTGCGAGACGGGGGCGATGAGCTCCTCGGGGTCAAACTGGTGGCCGAGGTCGCACTCGTCGGCGTAGGCCTTCTCGGACTTGCAGCCGCGCACGGGGCAGCGGCCCTGGACCTGGCGGCCGTTGAGGAAGGTTCCGGCCTCGACGTCATAGAACTGGCGCGTGGTGCGGCGGTGCAGGTAGCCGCGCTCGTGAAGGCGGCGGATCAGCTCGTCGGTCAGGCGGGCGTGGGCGTCGCGCGCGGGCTCGAGGCCCGATCCCGCGAAGAGGTCGAGCGAGATGCCGTAGGCGTCGAGGGCCGCCTTCTGCGCGTCGTGGTTGACGCGGACGTAGTCCTCGATCGTCCCGGTGTAGCCCTCGTTCTCGACCTTCTTGCGGAAGCCCTCGGCGATGGGGGAGCCGTAGCAGTCGGTGCCGGAGACGAAGAGCACGTTCTCTGCCCCGATGCGGTCGCGCAGGAACCGCGCGAAGAAGTCGGCGGGGACGAAGACGCCGCCGATGTGGCCAAAGTGCAGGTTCTTGTTACCGTAGGGCATGCCGCCGGTGATGACGGCGCGGCGGGGGAAGCTCGGGCGGGTGTCGGGCATGTGCGCTCCTTCGAGGACGGTTTCAGCGCCCCTATTCTCGCACTTCTTGGCGGGGGCGCAAAATGCGACGGACGGGGACGTCGAGTGGGGCCGCGTTGGCAGTTTTGGCGCCAAGTGCACGTTGCGCCAGAAGTCCCGCCAAAAACTGCGCGAGATTCTCAGCAAAAGCCCAGATGGCCGAGCATCGAGAAGGGGTCGCCGCGGCGTCTCCGAGCGCAGGGAGCACACTTCGCGGAAATAGTGCCAACAGGGCGGCGCCCGGCGTCCCCGGATGGCGATTGGCTAAGATGGTGCCATGGAGACTGTCGAGACCCTTGACATACTCACCGACCCAGACCTGCAGCGACGGGTGCTGCGTCTGTCGCTCGCCTGCGCGGGCGTGACGGCGGCGGTCGTCGCGCTCGTCTTTGTGCTCGGCTTGGGCGAGGGGGTCGGCGTGTGGTGGTGGGTCGCGCTCGCGTTGGGCATCCTCGTGCCGCTGCCCGTCCACGAGCTCGTCCACGGCGCCGCCTTCAAACTGCTGTGCCCGGGCTGCCGCGTCTCCTTTGGCCTCAAGGAAAGCTTCCTCTACACCAAGACCGATGGGGCGACCGCGCGGCGCTGGCGCATGGTCGTCGTGCTGCTCGCCCCGGCCGTGCTCGTGACCGCCGGCGTCGCCGCGCTTGCCGTGACCGCGGGGTGCCCCGCGCTCGCGGCCCTCCTCGCCGGCCTGCACCTCGCCGGCTGCGCGGGGGACCTCACGATGGCCGCCGCCGCGCTTCGCGAGCCCCGCTGCACGCACGCGCGCGACACCGAGACCGGCCTCGACCTGCTCTGCGATCGCAAGGAGGGCCTCCGATGACCCCGCTTCTGCTCCATGCGTGCTGCGGGCCGTGCTCGCTCGAGCCGGTGCGCCTGCTGCGCGCCGAGGGCTTCGAGCCCACGATCTGCTGGACCAACCCCAACATCCAGCCCGTCTCCGAGTGGCGGCGCCGCCTCGACACGCTGCGGGCCTGGGCCGACGAGGTCGCCCACGTGGAGGTTATCGTGGCCGGCGACGACCGCGCCGCCTGGGAGCGCGCCGCCGCGCCGGCCGGCTTCGACCGCGAGCGACGCTGTCGCGCCTGCTATGCCCTGCGCCTCGAGGAGGCGTGCCGCGTCGCGCGCGAGCGGGGCTTCGATCACGTCTCCACGACCCTCGTCGTGTCCCCGTACCAGCTCTTCGACGCCTGCGGGGAGATACTCGCCGCGATCGCCCCGCGCCATGGCCTCACGCCCGTGTGGCGCGACTTCCGCCCGTACTACCCCGAGGCCACGCGCGAGTCCCGCGAGCTGGGGATGTACCGTCAGAACTACTGCGGCTGCCGGTTCTCTGCCGCCGAGGCCGCCATCGAGCGCCACGAGGCGCGCGACGCCCGCAAGGCCGCCAGGGCCGCCGCGCGAGCGACCTCGGCGTAGGCCCCCGCCCGCCTCCTGTTGTAAGGATTTGGCAAGCGCGACCGCCCGGCCTTCTCGTCCCCGTTGGGTTGGGCTACCGTGGTGGGGCCCGCAAACCCCCTCGAGGCGAGAAGGACGGTGTTGAACATGATCGAGTGCCTGCTTACCGGATCCGACGGAACCATCGAGAGGGTGGAGGCCCCGTGTCCGGGGTGCTGGGTCAACGTCGTCGCCCCCACCGAGGGCGAGCGCTCCTGGCTCGAGAGCGAGCTCGGCGTGCTGCCCGAGTTCGTCCTCTCCGCCCTCGACGAGGAGGAGACCTCCCGCGTCGACTACGACGAGGACGCCCGCCAGATCTTCGTCATCGTGGACTACCCCGTGGTCGACGAGGAGGGCGGCGCCGTGCGCGCCTCGCTGCCCCTGCAGTACGACACCATGCCGCTCACGCTCGTCTTCCTTCCCGAGAAGAGCCTCTTCGTCACCATCAGCATCCATGAGAACGAGGTCGTCTCGGACCTGCGCGGCGGCCGCGTCCGCGGCGTCGACACGCGCTACCGCACGCGCTTCCTGCTGCAGGCGCTGCTGCACATCAGCCAGCTCTACCTCGTCTACCTGCGACGCATCGATCGCCTCTCGTCCAACACCGAGGCCCGCCTGCACGCCTCGGTCAGAAACGAGGAGCTCATCCAGATGCTCAACCTCGAGAAGTCGCTCGTGTACTTCTCGACCTCGCTCAAGTCCGACGAGGTGACGCTCAACAAGATCGCGCAGGGCCGCATCATCCCGCTCTACGAGGACGACCAGGACCTGCTCGAGGACGTGCTCGTCGAGGTGCACCAGGCCATCGAGATGGCCAACATCTACTCCAACACGCTTTCCGGCACGATGGACGCCTTCGCGAGCATCATCTCCAACAACCTCAACATCGTGATGAAGGTCCTCTCCGTCATCACGATCGTCATGGCGATCCCCAACATCGTCTTCGGCTTCTACGGCATGAACGTGGAGCTGCCCTTCGACGGCGTCCCCCTCTTCGACAACTGGGCCTTCCCACTGCTTTTGGCCGCGATCGGCTGCCTGGTGGCGGCCCTGATCTTCAAGCGCAAGGGCCTCTGGCACTAGGGGGAGGGCCCTCGGTGCGCCCGTGCCCGACGAGAAGGTCCGGCGCTCAGACAGTCCTCGCCGCAAAGAGCGCGGCTGCGGAACTCGCGGCGGACCTTCTCGTCGGGCACTGCCGTAGGCCGGCCGCCGCGTCTCCCAACGGGCGACTTCGCGCAGCGAGCGAGCGTAGCGAGCGCTGAGCCCGTGGGAGGCGCGGCGGCCGGCCGGTGGGGCCGGTCCGGGAGTGCTATCGTAGAGCGCTGGAAAACCGCCGAAAGGACACTCATGCGCACCGATGACTTTGACTACCCGCTGCCCGACGAGCTCATCGCCCAGGCCCCGGCCGAGCCGCGCGACTCGTGCCGGCTGCTCGTGCTCAACCGCGAGGACGGCTCCGTCGAGCACCGGCGCTTCTCGGACGTCATCGACTATCTCGAGCCGGGGGATCTGCTCGTGGCCAACCGGACGCGCGTCATGCCGGCGCGGCTCGTGGGTCGCAAGCGCGGGACGGGAGGTGTCTGCGAGACGCTGCTGCTCAAGCGTCGCGAGGACGTCGACCCCCTCGGAGGCGTCTGGGAGTGCCTCGTCAACCCCGGAAAGAGGCTGCGCCAGCCCGGCACCGTGATCGAGTACCGGGCGGGCGGCCTTCACGCTCCCGAGTCCGCCCCGGTCGTGCTCACCGGCGAGATCGTCGACTTCGTGGAGGGCAGCAAGGGAGGTCGCCTCGTGCGCTTTGCCCCGGTGGGGGAGGGCGCAGACGGTGCGCCCCGCACGCTCGACGAGGCCATCCACGCGGCGGGCCACGTTCCGCTGCCGCCCTACATCACCCAGTACGAGGGAGACCCCGAGAAGTACCAGACGGTCTACGCCATGGCCGAGGAGCACTCGGCGGCGGCTCCCACGGCCGGGCTCCACTTCACGCCCGAGCTCATCGAGCGAATCCGCGAGAAGGGCGTGGGCTGGGCCACGGTCGAGCTCGAGGTGGGCATCGACACCTTCCGGCTGGTCACCGAGGACGACCCTGCCAACCACGTCATGCACACCGAGCGCTACCACGTGCCCCAGGAGGTCGTCGACGCCGTGCGCGCGACCAAGGCGGCGGGGCGTCGCGTGATCGCGGTGGGCACCACGTCCGTGCGCTCGCTCGAGAGCGCCTGGGAGCAGGGCGCGGCGCCGAGCGAGCCACCCGTGGCGGCCCGTCGCTTCGAGTCCGCGGTCGGCTCCGGCGACATCGTGGCGCGTGAGAACGCGACCACCAACCTCTTCCTCATGCCCGGGTCGGACTTTCACGTGGTGGACGCCATGATCACGAACTTCCACGTGCCGCGCTCGACGCTCATGATGCTCGTCTCGGCCTTTGCCACGCGCGACCAGATCATGGCCGCCTACCACGAGGCGATCGAGGAGCGCTACCGCTTCCTCTCCTTCGGCGACGCCATGCTCATCGTGTAGGGGGGCGGCAGCCCCCCGCGCCGCCCGCTCGCGCGCGCCCGTGACTAGCGCGTGACGATGAGGGCCACGATCGCCACGATCACCACGACCACGGCGACGGCCGCCGCCAGAAGCACAAGCCTTGAGCCGCGCGTGCTCGTGCGCAGGCTCCGCTCGCCCTCGGCCAGCTCGTCGACGACGCCCTGCTGGGCCTCGATCTCGGCGCGCTGCGCGGCGACGCTCGCCCTCAGGCGCTTCGTCTCTTCGGGGGTCGCGTGGACCTCCTCGGCCTCGTCGAGCAGCGCCTGCGCCTCGTCGTGGCGCTCGGCGGCCTCGTCGTGGGCCGCCTTGGCCTCCTCGGCCTCCTTGCGCAGGGAGGAGATCTGGTCCTCGAGGTCCTCCTCGGCGTCGCGCGCCCTGGCGAGGCGCTCCTCGTAGTCCTGCTTGCGGTTCTCGTACTCCCGACGGGCGGCGTCAGCCTCGCGCTGCGCCTCCTCGAGGGACTTCTTCTGCGTCCAGAGGTGGGTCTGGGCCGCGTCGACGGCGGACTGGGCGTCGCGCGTCACGACGGAGACCTCGGCGCGGGCCGCCTCGACGTGCGCGAGCTCGGTGGTGACGTCGTCCTGCAGCTGCTTGACGGCGCCGGCGGCGGCGTGCCCGTCGCGTGCCTTGCGCAGCTCCTCCTCGACCTTGCGCAGGCGCGCCTGGGACGAGTCTATGGCGCGGTTGGCAGAGGAGATGCTCTGCTCACGGCGCTCCGCGGCGTCCTTGGCCTGGCCCTCGGCGGTGCGGACCGCGCGCTTAGCCTCGGAGACGCCACGCGAGGCCTCCTCGGAGCGGCCGCGGGCCGTCTCGGCGAGGCGCTTGTAGGGCCTCAACTCCTCCTCGTTGTTCTCCCGTAGCTGCTCGAGCTGCTCCTCGAGGGAGGCGGCCCGCTGCTCGGCGCGCTCGACGAGCTCTCGCTGGCGCGAGATCTCCGCCTTCGCCTCGGCGACGGCGGCGCCCTGCTCCTCGACGATCTGCTCGTAGGTCGCCGCGACCTCGTCGCGGCGCTCGAGCGCGGCCTCGTCGGCCTCGAGCGCCTCGGTCATCTCGCGCAGCCTCGCGCGTGCGGAGGAGTGCCGGCGCGCGGCGGCACGGACGTCGCGCACGGCGTTGACCCCCTCCCGCAGCCGGGACGCCGCGCTCTGGGCCGCCCCGCGGGCGGCGACGAGGGCGTCGTCGGCCGTGCTCGAGGGGCTCTTCTCCTGCGGCTCCTCCGGAGCGCTCTGGCGATCTTCCATGGTGAACCCCTCTCCGCCGGGCGTCTTTTCCTCCCGGCTCGCAGCCTTGTCCCTATTGTGCCCCATCTACCGCGCACCCCGCCAAATCAATCCGTTCAGCCCATCACTTTGTAACCTTGGCAGACAACGTCAGCCAAACGATGGTTCGTTTGCTAATATGTGTCCTGTGTTTTCGGGGGTATCACAGATAGTCCCCCTTAGTTGGGAAATCTGGAAAGGGAGTTCACAGCATGGTTTCTAAGCAGACGAGCATCATCAACGCCACCGGTCTTCACGCGCGTCCCGCGTCCGTCTTCGTGACCGAGGCCAAGAAGTATCAGTGCAACGTCACCATCAAGAACGTTGACAAGGACTCCGCTCCCGTCAACGCCAAGTCCATCATGATGATCCTGGCCGCCGGCCTCGGCACCGGCACCAAGGTCGAGGTCGCCTGCGACGGCACTGACGAGCAGGAGGCCCTGGACGCCCTCATCGCCCTCATCGACTCCGGTTTCGGCGAGTAGGCGCAACCAAAACCACATCGGTTCGGCCCGGCGTCCCTGCGGCGTCGGGCCGTTTTGTGTAGGATGGGGTGCCGTGCTTTCGACTACGGTCGGCTGGCGAGAAGGACGTGAGGTCCGCCGCGAGCTCCGCGGCCGCGTCCCTTGCGGCGAGGACTGTCCGAGCGCCGGACCTCACGTCCTTCTCGCCAGCCGACCTCCCATGAGCGGAGACAACATGGACCAGACCCTCTTCACCTACGACATCCTCGCCGAGGACCCCGGCACCCACGCGCGCACGGGCGTCCTGCACACCCCGCACGGCGACGTCCCCACGCCGATCTTCATGCCGGTGGGCACCAAGGCCACGGTGAAGGGCCTGCTCCCCTCCACGCTCGAGCAGATCGGCACCAAGATCTTGCTCGCCAACACCTATCACCTCTCCATGCGCCCCGGCGCCGACCTCGTGGCCGAGATGGGCGGCCTGCACGACTTCATGGGATGGCACGGCCCGATCCTCACCGATTCGGGCGGCTTCCAGGTCTTCAGCCACGAGGAGTTCTTCAAGCTCTCCCGCGACGGCGTGCGCTTCCGCGCCGTGGACTACGACGGCCGCTGGGTCACGTGGACGCCCGAGGAGAACATGGCGATCGCGCAGAAGCTCGGCGCGGACATCGTGATGCAGCTCGACCAGTGCGTGGGATATCCGGCCCCGCGCAGCAAGGTGGAGCGCTCCGTCGAGCTCTCGAGCCTGTGGGCCGACCGCTGCTACGCCGCTCACACGCGCCCAAACCAGGCGCTCTTTGGCATCGTCCAGGGCGGCATGCACCTGGACCTTCGCCTGAGGAGCCTGCGCCACCTCGAGGAGTCGGGCGACTATCCCGGCTACGGCATCGGCGGGTACTCGGTGGGGGAGGACCACGACACGATGTTCGAGTCCCTCGCGCCGCTCGTCTCCGAGCACATGCCCCGAGATAAGCCCCGCTACCTCATGGGCGTGGGCAACCCCACGACGCTCGTGCGCGGCATCGCCTGCGGCGTGGACATGTTCGACTGCGTCCTGCCCACGCGCACGGCGCGCACGGGCTCGGCGTTCTCGAGCGAGGGCAGGCTCAACTTCCGCCACGCGCGCTTCGCCCACGACCACGGCCCGCTCGACCCGGCGTGCTCCTGCCCCACGTGCACGGGCGGCTTCAGCCGCGCCTATCTCCACCACCTCGTGCGCCAGAAGGAGATGCTGGGGTCGATCCTCATCTCGCAGCACAACATCTTCTTCCTGCTCGACCTCATGCGTCGCGCCCGCGAGGCCATCTCCGCGGGGACCTACGCCTCGTTTCTCTCGGACTGGATGGACTCGCCGGCGGCGCAAGACTGGTAGCGCCCGCGCCGCCGCCGGGCCCGGGGCGGGCGGCGCTTCTCGCATGGGGTATCATGAAGGCGATCAACACGGCGCCTAGCGCCCCTCGAAGAAGAGGCAACATCATGAGAACAACGTTGCGAGAAGAGCGCGCGGCCGCGTGCCGCGCGGGAAGTGACCGCTAGATGGCGCGTCTTTTGGGCGGCGGCCGCTGGGCGGTGCTGCCGCATGACGCCGAGGCGGAGCGCAGGCTCGCCGGCGAGCTCGGCGTCCCGGCTGTCGTCGCGCGCGTGCTCGCCGCCCGGGGCATCGTCGACCCCCGCGCGGCGCGGGCGTTTCTTGAGCCCTCGCTCGAGCGCGACTGGGCCGACCCCCTGTGCATCCCCGGCATGGCGCAGGTCGTCGAGCGCGTGGGCCGCGCCCTCGACGCTCACGAGACCATCGCCGTCTTTGGCGACTTCGACGTCGACGGCATGACCTCGACCTGCCTGCTCACGCTCGCGCTGCGCCGCCTCGGGGCGAAGGTCCACCCCTTCATCCCCCGGCGCCTCGGCGAGGGCTACGGGCTCTCCCGCGAGGCGCTCGCGCGCGTCCGCGCCGCCTGCGACCCCGACCTGGTGGTGACCGTCGACAACGGCATCGCCGCCGCCGAGGAGGTCGCCTGGCTCACCGCCGAGGGGGTCGACGTCGTGGTGACCGACCACCACGAACCCTCCGACCTCGTCCCCGAGGGCGTTCCCGTGACCGACCCCAAGCTCTCGGCCGACTGCCCGTCGCGCGAGCTCGCGGGCGTGGGCGTGGCCCTCAAGCTTGTCTGCGAGCTCGGCGGCCGCCGCGGCATGCCCGACCTGTGGCTCGACTACCTCGACGTCGCGGCGCTCGGGACCCTCTCCGACATGATGCAGCTGACGGGCGAGAACCGCGCGCTCGTGGCCGAGGGCATCGCCTGCATGCGCCGCTCCGCCCGCCCCGGGCTCGCGGCGCTTGCCGCGACGGCGGGGCTCGACCTTGCGACCGTCGGCGCCGACTCGCTGCCCTTCTCGCTGATCCCGCGCCTCAACGCCGCGGGACGCATGGACTCCACGGACGTGGCGCTCGAGCTCCTGCTCACCGACGACGTCTCGGACGCCACGATCCTCGCCGGCCGCCTCGAGGCCATCAACGCCGAGCGCCGCGAGACCGAGGCCGCGCTCGCCGAGGCCGCGCTCGCCGAGGCCGAGCGCACCCACCGCGACGGCGACCGCGTGGTGGTCGTGGGCGGACGGGGCTGGCACGAGGGGGTCAAGGGCATCGTCGCCTCGAGGCTCGTGAGCCGCTACCACGTCCCCGCCATCGTGTTCACCATCGCCGAGGACGGCGTCGCCCGCGGCTCGGGCCGCTCGGTGGGCTCGGTCGACCTCTTTCACGCCGTCGAGCAGTGCTCGGACGTCCTCGTGCGCTTTGGCGGCCATGCCGGCGCGGTGGGCGTGACCTGCGAGGCGGCGCGTCTCGACGAGTTCCGCTCTCGCCTCGGCGCCGTGCTCGACGCCCTCCCGGACGAGCAGTTCGTCGACGTGGGCGAGGTCGCCGCCTTCTGCGAGCTTGGCGAGCTCACCGTGGAGTCGCTCGACGCCCTCGAGATGCTGCAGCCCTTTGGCCAGGGCAACAAGAAGCCTCTGCTCGCGGCCCGCGGCGTGGGCATGCGCGGGAGGGCGCTCGTGGGCTCTGACGGGGCGCACCTGCGCTTCACGGCGACCGACGCCACGGGCTCCGTCGCGGCCATCATGTTCCGCGTGCCCGACCCGGAGCGGGCCGTCTCCTGGGAGGGCTCGTGCGACCTCGTCTTCGAGGCGGTGAACGAGACCTGGCAGGGAAGGACCAAGCCCAAGCTCATGGTCCGCGACATCATC